>NZ_JBPXMB010000005.1:0-372482 GCF_051918945.1 Streptosporangium sp. LJ11 | reverse complement strand
CCCGACTTCGAGACCAGGCCGATGCGGCCGGCGCTGGTGATGTCGGCCGGGATGATCCCCGCGTTGGAGGCGCCGGGACTGATCAGCCCCGGGCAGTTGGGGCCGATGATCCGGGTCCTGCCGCCCGCCGCCCGGGCGTGCGCCCAGAAGGCCAGCGTGTCGTGGACGGGGATGCCCTCGGTGATGACCACGCAGAGGCCGATCCCCGCGTCGACGGCCTCGATGACCGCGGCCTTGGCGAACCTCGGCGGCACGAAGACCACCGAGACGTCCGCCCCCGTCCGGGTGATCGCCTCGGCGACCGTGCCGAACACCGGCACGTCCCGCTCGGCGAAGTCGACCGTGCCGCCGCCCTTGCCGGGCGTGACACCGGCGACCACGTCGGTGCCCGCCGCGAGCATCCTGGCGGTGTGCCGTCTTCCCTCCGCGCCGGTCATGCCCTGCACGACCACCTTGCTGTGGCCTGTCAAGAAGATCGCCATGCTTGCCACTCCCTCTCCGTGCTCACGTGCCCTCCGTGGGCGGGACCGGCGGGCTCGCCGTGTCCGATGGTCGGCCCGCTCATGCCGCGGCGAGCCTGGCCGCCTCCTCGGCGGCGCCGTCCATGGTGGTGACCTGGCGGATCGCGGGGTGTCCGGCCTCGGTGAGGATCCGGCGGCCCTCCTCGGCGTTGTTGCCGTCGAGCCT
The DNA here is from genome assembly GCF_051918945.1 of Streptosporangium sp. LJ11. NCBI lineage: Bacteria > Bacillati > Actinomycetota > Actinomycetes > Streptosporangiales > Streptosporangiaceae > Streptosporangium > Streptosporangium sp. LJ11. Next base: position 371,795 of record NZ_JBPXMB010000005.1, on the reverse strand, counting down.
CACGACGATGGGGCGGCTCAGGCCGCGGTCGCCGAGCAGCCCGAGCGCGGAGACGATGCCGTCGGCCACCGCGTCGCAGGCGGTGATGCCGCCGAAGACGTTGACGAGGACCGACCTGACGTCGGGGTCGGAGAGGATGATCTCCAGGCTGTTCGCCATGACCTGCGCGGACGCCCCGCCGCCGATGTCGAGGAAGTTGGCCGGGCGGACCCCGCCGAAGCGCTCCCCGGCCTGGGCGACGACGTCGAGGGTGCTCATCACCAGCCCCGCGCCGTTGCCGACGACCCCGACGCGGCCGTCGAGCTTGACGTAGTTGAGGCCCTTGGCCCTGGCCCGCGCCTCGAGGCCGCCGTCGCCGGGCCCGGCGGCCAGGGCCGCGTGCTCGTGGCGGAAGGCCGCGCCCTCGTCGAGGCTGACCTTGCCGTCGAGGGCGAGGATCGCGCTTCCCGCCGTCCACACCAGGGGGTTGACCTCGACCAGCAGGGCGTCCTCCTCCACCATGACCCGCCAGAGGCGGACCAGCACCTCGGCCACCGCGCCCTGGAGATCTGGGGGGAAGCCCGCCCGGGCCACCAGCTCGCGCGCGGCGTCCTCGTCGATCCCGGTCAGTGGGTCGATCGGCATCTTGACCAGTGCCTCGGGCCGGGTCGCGGCCACCTCCTCGATGTCCATGCCGCCGTGGACGGAGGCCATGGCGAGGAAACACCGGTTGGCCCGGTCGACGAGGTAGGCGACGTAGTACTCCTCGACCGGGATCGTGGCCGTCTCCACGAGCACGGTCTCGGCGGTGTGGCCCTTGATGTCCATGCCGAGGATGTGCCGGGCCTCCTGCTCGGCGGAGTCGGGGCCCGGGGCGGGCCGCACGCCCCCGGCCTTTCCCCGTCCGCCGGTCTTCACCTGAGCCTTGATGACCACCGGGACCCCGAGGCCGGCCGCGATCGCGCGGGCGCCCTCGGGAGTGGCCACGACCTCGCCGGTGGGGACGGGGACCCCGTGCCGCGCGAAGAGCTTCTTCGCCTCGTATTCGAACAGGTCCACGCGACCTCCCTGGATACGGTTCTTGTAGACGGTATACCGTATGGAAATCTAGCCGTCCAGGCCTCGACAGGGACTCCGGTGACGGATATTCCATACGGTATGGAGAAGACGCAGCTCGTACGAGACTGGCGGGGACGCGATTACCTCGTCGGCGACACCCCGCAGGATCTGATCAACCGTCCCCGGTCGTGGATGTTCTGGCTCCCCTGGGCCGCCATGGCCTCCATCGGCGCAATGCAGTACGGCTACGCGGCGGCGGTGCCCGCCCTGGCGCAGGCGCGCGGCTGGCCGCTCGCCTCGGCCCTGGCGCCACTGGCCGTCTGGATCGTCTGCCAGGCCGCCGTCGCCCTGCCCACCGTCCTGCTGCTGCGGCGCGGCGCGCTCGGGATCCGCGTCGCGCTGTGGGCCGGCGCACCGCTCAGCGCCGCGGCGCTGCTCACGACGGCCTTCGCCCGCGACCTCCCCACGGTCCTCGCCGGCTACGCCCTGCTCGGCGGCGTGGGCGCCGGCCTGGTGTACGGCTCGTGCACCGAGGCCGTCGCCCGCTGGTACCCCGAGCGCCCGGCCGCGAAGGTGGGCTTCACCACCGGCGCCTTCGCCTACGGCACGGCCCCGCTCGCGGTGGCGGCCGGCCTCTACGGGGCCGCGGGGAACACGGGGAACACGGGGAGCGCGCTCCAGCCGCTGTTCGCCGTGGCGGCGGTCGTCGCACTGGTCACGGTGGGCCTGGCGGCGACCTTCGTCCGCCTGCCGCCGCCGCACTGGTGGCCCGCCCACATCGACCCGCGCGCCTGGGCCGACGACCGGACCGCGCTGCGCAGGGAGCCTCGGGCCGTACGCCAGTTCTCCCTGAGCCAGGCGCTGCGGACGGGCTCACTCCCCACCCTGGTGTCGATCCTGGTCTGCGCGGGAGCGGTCTCCATCTTCGACGTGGTCGCGCTGGCGACCTTCGGCGGCCTCTTCCCCTGGGCGGCGGTGGCCCTGCTCCTGGTGCTCAACGGCGTGGGACGCGCCTGTGCCGTGCTCGCCGCCGAGGTGACCGGGCGGGGGCGCACGCTCAGCGCCGTGTTGGCCCTGCTCTGCCTGGGGCAGCTGCTGCTGGCCTGGGGGGCGGTGACCGGATCGGCCGTCATGATCCTGGTGGCGACGGTGCCCGCAGGCCTGGGCGGGGGCGCGTTCTACCCGCTCATCGCCAGCCTGGTCCGCGAATACTTCGGCGAGAGGCACACCGCCTCGATCCACGGCGTGGTCTACAGTGCGAAGGCGGTCGCCGGGCTCGTCGGGGTCGGCCTCGCCGCTTGGGCCCTGACCTCTTCCGGCCACGCCGCGGCGTTCTTCCTCGCCGCGGGCCTGGTGCTGGCCGCCGCGGCCCTCAGCGCCACGCTGCGCCAGCCCGGCCATCCGGTCACGCTTCCCGGATGAGCGATGATGTGATCAGACTCACCACGGACACCCTGTCCGAAACTGTATACTGTAGGCAGTCGACAACAGACAATGGGCTGGCCGGACGAGGGGCCGCCATATTTTCTCATCCTGGAGCTGAAGAGACATGGTGCGGTCGGAACTGGCGAACTCGGGAGCGGCGCCCAAGATCCCGCGCCCGACCACTCTCCGGGAGAGCGTTTTCGAGGCGATCCTGGAACTCATCGTGAACGGGAGCCTCAGTCCCGGCCAGCACCTCGCGGAGAGCGAGCTCGCCGAGCTGCTCGGCGTGTCGCGCCAGCCGGTCCGCGAGGCACTGCAGATGCTCAGCGGCGAGGGCTGGGTCGATCTCCGTCCCGGCCACGGGGCGTTCGTCCACGCGCCGACCGTGCAGGAGGCCGACCAGCTGCTCGCCGTACGCGCCCTGCTGGAGACCGAGTCGGCGCGGCTGGCCGCGCTCAACTCGGACGCCGCGGGCGTGGCCCGGCTGCGCGAGGTGTGCGCGCGCGGGCTCCGGGCCCTGGAGGCGGACGACATCGACACCTCGGTGGCGGCCAACTCCGAGTTGCACGCGCTGGTCACCGAGCTGTCCGGCAACGCGGTGCTGGCCGAGCTGGCCTCGCAGGTCTCCCGCCGCGTGCGGTGGTATCACACGCCGGTGGCCCGCCAGCGCGGCCGGGACTCCTGGGAGGAGCACGACCAGCTGATCAACGCCATCGAGGCACGCGACGAGATCAGGGCCGCGGAGATCATGCGCGACCACACCGAGCACACCCGCTCCTCCTACCTGGAGCAGCGAGCCTCGGAGCCCGTCGAGCCGGAGGAGCCCGCGCCCGCCACCCGCCGCCGGCGCCCGCGCTCACTCAGTGCGAGCTGACCCTCCGTCCTCTCGCGCGCGCCGACCCTCCCGGGCCGGCACGAGCCGATCACGACTCCTTCCCCTCCTGCTCGCGCCGGTCCGATCCGGCGCGAGCCATCCCCTCCCGTACGGGTTCGGCGCCGGCTCGATCCGGTGCGGGCCGATCGCCGCGACCCCTCTCGTGCCGGTCTGATCCGGCACGAGAGGATCTCGCGCGTCCCGGTCCCGGAGGGCGCGTCCGGGGAGGCACGTCAGAAGCACGTCCGGGAAAGCACGGAGGAACCCGTGCGGACCGGCACCCGAACCTCCGCGGACCGGCGTCGGCGAATCGAACGAACCGGCGGCGGATAATCCGGTGGATCGGCACCCGCCAATCCGTACGGTCCGGTAACACCCAATCAGTACCGGCCGGAAAAGCGCGGACGCCCCGCGCGGACCCGCAAGGAATCAGCCCCTCCCGGGCCTTTCCCGCATGGTTCGAGCAGCTCACGGGCCAGTTGACACAGAATTCACGACTCGCCCGTTTGAGTGAAACACCCAGGGCAGATACTTGAAGAAAGAATTGGTGGTGATGATCGATGAGAGCGTTTCTCAACAGGTTCCGTTTTCTCATCTCCGCACCGGTGGGCCATTCCGCCGACGGCCGGATGATGGGGCTCGGCCTCGCGACGGCCATGCGGAAGTACGGCTCGGCGGAGAACGCCGAGCGCCATCTGCGTCGCTGGGCGACCGAGCAGCGGACCGACGGGATCGACATTCCCAAATGAGCGAGCGGGAGGTCCCCACCGGGGAGACCACCCGCTCGCGACGGCCGGCCGCGCCTCAGCCGTCCGCGTGCGCCTCGCTCCGCCTCGCGGCGGGGTCGGCGGGGTCGAGGGCGTCGGAGGAACCGGGAGGGTCGGCCACCGGGTCCGTGGAACCGGCGGCCGGATTCTCCGCGGAGCCGTTCTGGTCCACCGGCGTGCGACCGCGGTCGCTTCTCGACTTGAGGAGGCTGGCCACGGTGGTGACGGCCAGCGTGCCGACGATGACCCCGAGGGAGACCAGGATGGGGATCTCCGGGGCCCAGGAGACGCCGTCGTGGTGCAGGGCCTCGAAGATGAGCTTGACGCCGATGAAGGCCAGGACGATCGACAGGCCCTTGCTGAGATAGACCAGGCGGTCGAGCAACCCGCCGATCAGGAAGAACAGCTGCCGCAGCCCCATCAGCGCGAAGGCGTTGGCGGTGAACACCAGGTAGGGCTCCTTGGTCAGCCCGAAGATGGCCGGGATGGAGTCGAGGGCGAACAGCAGGTCCGTGGTCCCGATCGCCACCATCACGATCAACATCGGGGTGACGGCACGGCGGCCGTCGACCATCACGGAGAGCGACGAGCCGTGGTAGTTCTCCGTGGTGGGAACGACCCGCCTGACCGTGCGCAGCGCGATGTTCTCGGAGAACTCCGCCTCCTCCTCCTCATGACCGATGAGCTTCCACGCGGTGTAGATGAGGAAGGCACCGAAGATGTAGAAGAGCCAGTCGAAGCGGGTCACCGCCTCCGCCCCGGCGGCGATGAAGGCGCCGCGCATGACGAGTGCCAGGACGATGCCGATCAGGAGCACCTTCTGCCGGTAGCGGTCCGGCACCGAGAAGCGGCTCATGATCAGCAGGAAGACGAACAGGTTGTCGACGCTGAGGGAGTACTCGGTGATCCAGCCGGCGAAGAACTCGCCGCCGTACGACGGCCCCGTGACCACCAGCAATCCCACGCCGAAGGCGATGGCGAGCGACACGTAGAAGATCACCCAGAACGTGCACTCGCGGAACGTGGGCTTTCGCGGATTGCGCGCCACGAGGTAGAAGTCGATGGCGAGTACGAGGCCGAAGCCGGCGATCGTGACCAGCCACACCCAGGTGGGAATGTTCAACGCGCTCCTTTCCGTGCGCGGCGGCGTTCCTTGGCGAGCCACAGCGCCTCAGCGTGCTCGACGTAGGCGGCGAGGAGTTCGCGCGCCCGCGGATTGCGCTCTCTCAGGCGCATCAACCAGTGGGGCATGAGCCTCTCGTGCAACCAGAGGAAGCCGATCGCGAAGCCGAGGCTCACCATGGCCTGGTAGGCCAGGAATCCCGCCACCCCGCCGGGCAGGCTGACGTGACCGAAGACGGCCAGGCCGGTGATCGTCTCCTGGAACAGCCGGGCCAGGGGGAAGCCGGCCAGCCAGTACAGACCCGCGGGGGCGAACAGCCCCGGTCTGAACAGGTTCTGGCCGAGCAGAATGGAGTATCCGGCCCCGAGGAGGCCCAGGGGAAGGGCCAGCGTCACCGCGGAGATCGCGGCCCAGCCGGCGGGCTGCCCTGCGAGCAGGGTCAGCCCCCCGGCCATGGCGCCGGCGACGGCTCCGATCAGCGCCCCGGGAAGGGCGAGTTCAGCTTGTCGCATCGGCACGGTCTCAGCCCACGACCACACCGAAGGCGAACAGGCTGTAGAGCAGCATCCCCAGATAGAAGACCGCCCCGAAGCCGATGATCAGGTTGGTCCAGATCTTCGGCCGGATCGGTTTGGGCAACATGCGGTTGTTCACCAGCAGGAGCGTCACGCAGTAGGCGCCCATGGCGAACGTGGACAGGAACGCCAGCGTGTCGAGAATCCCGCTCGGGCCGTCGGCCGGGCCGAACAGCAGGATCAGGATGCCGAACGCGATGACGCCCCACAGGAAGGCGGCGTACAGGCGGGACATCCCGAGCTTCTTCGCGCCGCGCACGAAGTGGAAGCTCATGTCCGCCTGACCCCGGGAGAAGGAGTCGAACAGGCCGAGGGTGGCGTTCAACCCGATCAGCGCGATGAATCCGAGGAAGACCCCGCCCAGCACCGAGCTGCCCGCCGAGGCGAAGGAGTCGGCCATCGCGTTCAGCGCCGCCTCCCGCTCCCCGGACTCGATCACGGCGCGGACGCCGGGGGTGTTCCTCGCCGCCGCCTGCGCGATCACCGTGAAGGAGACGGTGACCAGCATCGTGATGCCCCAGAAGAGCAGGAGCGCGTCGAAGGTGACCCAGCGCCGCCACCCCTTCCACTTGCGCATCTCCTCGGGGTTGTCGGTGTCGAACATGAAGCCGCGCGAGGGCATGGCCTCTTCCTCGCCGGCGTGCCGGAGACCGCGGACGGCGGGGATGTGGGCACCCATGCCGGCGCCGGAGTCACGCAGGTGCAGGGTGTACCACATCTGCTGCATTCCGGACGGTCCGGCGAAGGCGATCGAGCCCACGATCACCGGGAACCAGGCCTCCGAGAGCGCCTGCTGCGGCAGGTAGCCGAAGGCGAACATCCCGGTGACCGTGCTCGTCACGTCGCCCCAGGTGCCGACCATGGCCGCCACCACGGCGGTCCCGACGACGAGCGTGCCGATCAGGATCGACAGCACGTTCTCCAGCAGGTTGTAGATCACCTTCGCCAGGCTGAAGACGACGCCGACGAGTATCAGCCCCGCGACGGCTGTGATCACCCATGGAACGCCGGTGATCTGCTCGAAGGCGGCGGCCCCCGCGGACAGATGCCCCGGCCAGATGTAGACGAGGATCGCGACGACGAAGAAGAACCACATCAGGGGCTTGAAGACCCGGGCGGCGCCGAAGAAGATGCTCTCCCCCGTCGCCATGGCGTATCGGGCCATCTCCAGCATGACCACGGCCTGGAGGGTGACGCCGATGAGGAACAGCCACCGGATCTCCGGTCCGAACAGCAGGACCAGCCGAGGCCACATGTACGACTCGCCCATGCCCACGCCGAGCGCGACGAGGAACACCGTCGGCCCGAGGATGTGGATCGACGGGGGAGCGTCGGGCAGGGTGCGTATGGGCATCGGCTCCAGCCCGCCCGCCCGCCATACTTTTTCTTCCTGGCCGGATGCGGCGGCGGCTTCGCCGGGCTCCGCTGCAGCCGGTGTTCTCGATGTGTCCACCTGCGGACCTCCTGGGGGGTTGGTTGATCCTGCGAGTGCCCCGATTCGCCCCCTCGCTCATGAGGCGCGGCTCAGCCGCGCAGCAACCCTGCGGCCCTCGCCCAGCGATACTTGGCACCGAGCACGGCCACGGGCTTCTCCGTGGTGTACGGGTAGGCGATCACCCCGTTCGCGAAGAGATGGTCACAGGCCTGCTCGACCTCGGTGTCACCGGCCAGCGAGGCGACCACGGGCTTGTCGTTGCCCTTGGCCCGCTCCTCGGCCACGACCCGCGCGACCAGCTCGGCGAAGACCATCGGCGGGGTGACGATCGTGTGCCAGTAGCCGATCACCAGCGCGTGCACGCGGGGGTCGGTCAGGCCCAGCCTGATGGTGTTCTCGTAGGTGCTGGGCGGTTCGCCACCGGTGATGTCGACGGGGTTGCCCGCCGCCCCGAAGGGCGGGATGTAGGCGCGGAAGGCCTCGTCGAGATCCGGCGGGATCTCCATGAGGGTCAGTCCGTTGTCGACGCAGGCGTCGGAGAGCAGCACTCCCGAGCCGCCCGCCCCGGTGATGATGACGACGTTCTCCCCCTTGGGCGCGGGCATCAGCGGCAGCGCTCTGGCGTACTCGAGCATGTCGTTGAGGCCCGGGGCCCGCACGACGCCCGCCTGGCGGAGGATGTCGTCGTAGACCTTGTCGTCGCCGGCCAGCGCTCCGGTGTGCGAGCCCGCGGCCCGCGCGCCCATCGCGGTGCGCCCGGCCTTGAGCACGATCACCGGCTTCTTGGCGACCATCCGCTGGGCGGCCTCGACGAACCCGCGCCCGTCCTTGAGGTCTTCCAGGTGCATGGCCACGCAGTTGGTGTTGTCGTCCTGCTCGAAGAAGGTGAGCAGGTCGTCCTCGTCGACGTCGGCCTTGTTGCCGACCCCGACGATCGCCGAGACGCCCATCCCGGTGGTGCGGCTGAAGCCGAGGATGGCCATGCCGATGCCACCGCTCTGCGAGGTCAGCGCGACCCCGCCCTTCACGTCGTACGGCGTGCAGAACGTGGCGCACAGGTTTTCCGGCGTGTAGTAGTAGCCGTAGATGTTGGGGCCGAGCATCCGCATGCCGTGCTTGCGGGCGATCTCGACGATCTCCTGCTGGCCCTCGACGTTGCCCGTCTCGGCGAACCCGGAGGGGATCATGATGGCTCCCGCCACCCCCTTGCGCCCGGCCTCCTCCAGTGCCGCGGGCACGAACTTGGCCGGGATGGCGAAGACCGCCACGTCGACCTCGCCCGGCACGTCGGCGATGCTGGGGTAGGCGGGCAGCCCGAGGATCTCCGGGGCCTTCGGGTTGATCGGGTAGATGTGGCCCCGGTAGCCGCCGTTGATCAGGTTGCGCATGACCGAGTTGCCGATCTTGCCGGTCTCGCCGGAGGCGCCGATCACCGCGACGGCGCGCGGCTTGAAGATCCGGTTCATCCCGGCGAGGATCTCCTCCCGCGAGAGGCGGGCGGGCGCGGCGACGGGGTCGGCGTCGAGGAGGATGCGCACGTCGGCGGCCGTGGCCCCGTCGGCGGTGGCGAAGACGGGGTTCAGGTCCACCTCCGCGATCTCGGGAAAGTCCCCGACGAGCGCGCCGACCCGCTCGATCATGTTCGCCAGCGCCCCCCTGTCGGCCGCCTCCGCACCACGGACACCACGGAGCACCTCCGCCGCCCTGATGTCGTCCAGCATCCCGAGTGCATCATCACCCGAGAGGGGGGCCAGCCGGAAGGTCACGTCCTTGAGGACTTCGACGAGCACCCCGCCGAGCCCGAAGGCGACGACCTTGCCGAAGGTCTGGTCGGTGACCGCGCCGATGATCACCTCGTGCCCGGCACCGACCATGGCCTGCACCTGGACGCCGTCGATCGACGCCTCCGGGTCGTACGAGCGCGCGGAGGCCAGGATCCGGTCGTAGCCGGCGCGCACCGCGTCGAGGTCGGCCAGGCCGACGAGCACCCCGCCCGCCTCGGTCTTGTGCAGGATGTCGGGGGACACGATCTTGAGCACCACGGGCAGGCCGATCTCCCCGGCGAGCGACACCGCCTCCTCGGCCGAGGTCGCCACCCCCTCACCCGGGGTCGAGATGCCGTACGCCTGGCAGATCCTCCTGCCCTCGGGGGCGGTCAGCGCGGTGCGGCCCTCGGCACGGGCCTTGTCCAGCACCTCGCGTACGGTGGCCTGGTCATGCGCCATCAGATGACTCCGTTCGTCTTCAGCTCGGCCAGCTCGTCGGCGGACAGGCCGAGGCCGGCGTAGATCTCGGTGTTGTGCTCGCCGAGCAGGGGCGGTGCGGTGACGTCCACCGGCGAGTCCGACAGGTGCAGCGGGCTGCCGACCGTCACGAAGGAGCCGCGCTGGGGGTGGTCGACCTCGACCAGCGCGCCCTCCCGCCGCAGGCTCTCGTCCTCCAGCAGCTCCTTGGTGGACAGGATCGGGCCGCAGGGGATGTTGGCGGCGTTGAGCAGGTCGAGGACCTCCCACTTGTCGCGGGTGATGCTCCACTCCTCGATGAGCTGGAACATCTTGTCGAGGTTGGGCAGGCGCGCCTCGGGAGTGGCCCACTCGGGGTCGTCGGCCAGCTCGGGGCGGCCGATGATCCCGGCGAGCGGTGCCCAGCCGACCGGCTGCACGATGACGTAGATGTAGTCGTTGGGCCCGCCGGGGGCGCACCGCACGGCCCAGCCGGGCTGGCCGCCGCCCGAGGCGTTGCCCGAGCGCGGCACCTCGTCGCCGAAGGTCTTGTTGGGGTACTCCGACAGGGGCCCGTGTCCGAGCCGCTGCTGGTCACGGAGCTTCACCCGGCACAGGTTGAGCACCGCGTGCTGCATGGCCACCTGGACGCGCTGGCCGCGCCCGGTCTGCTCGCGCTGGTAGAGGGCGGCCAGGATGCCGGCCACGGCGTGGATGCCGGTGCCCGAGTCGCCGATCTGGGCGCCGGTGGCCAGCGGCGGGCCGTCCTCGAAGCCGGTGGTGCTCATCGAGCCGCCCATCGCCTGGGCGATCACCTCGTACGCCTTGAACTTGGCGTAGCGTCCCGGGCCGAAACCCTTGATCGAGGCGTAGACCAGCCGCGGGTTGAGCTCCTGGATCCGGTCCCAGGAGAACCCCATCCGGTCCACCGCGCCGGGCCCGAAGTTCTCCACCAGGATGTCGGAGTCGCGCAGCAGCTCGGTGAAGAGCTGCTTGCCGCGCTCGCTCTTCATGTTGAGGGTGATGCTGCGCTTGTTGCAGTTCAGCATCGTGAAGTAGAGGCTGTCGACGTCGGGGACGTCGCGCAGCTGCTTGCGGGTGATGTCGCCGGAGGGCGCCTCCAGCTTGATCACATCGGCGCCGAGCCAGGCCAGGAGCTGCGTGCAGGACGGACCCGACTGCACGTGGGTCATGTCGAGGACGCGGACACCTTCCAGTGCCTTCATGGGGTCCCCCTCACTTGTACATGGTCTGGTTCATGGTTCCGGGCGCGTAGACGTCCGGATCGACCCACACGTTGATCAGGGCGGGCTTGCCCGACTCGCGGGCACGCTCCAGCGCGGGCCTGATGTCGGCGGGGTCCCTGACCTCCTCGCCGTGGCCGCCCAGCATCCGGGCGAACTCGTCGTATCTGACGTCGCCGAGGGTGTTGCCGACCCGGCCGCGGTTCTCGCCGTACTTGGCGGCCTGGCCGTAGCGGATCTGGTTCATCGACGAGTTGTTGCCGATGACGCCGATGAACGGCAGGTCGAAGCGGACCATCGTCTCGAAGTCCCAGCCGGTGAGGCTGAACGCCCCGTCTCCGAAGAGGCAGAGCACCTCCTTGTCGGGCCTGGCGTACTTGGCCGCCATGGCGAAGGCGACGCCGACGCCGAGGGTGCCGAGCGGCCCGGGGTCCATCCAGTGCCCGGGCGACTTGGGCTGGACGACCTGACCGGAGAAGGTGACGATGTCGCCGCCGTCGCCGATGTAGATGGTGTCCTCGGTCATGAACTCGTTGATCTCGTGGACCAGGCGGTAGGGGTCGATCGGCTGCGCACCGGAGAGCTGGCGGGGCAGCCGCTTCTCGTAGGCCGCGGTCTCGACCGCGCGCAGCTCCTCCAGCCACTCCTTGCGCCGGGTCGCGCCGTTCTCGACACGGCCCGAGGCGGCCTGGGTGGCCGCGGCCAGGATCAGCCCGGCGTCACCGACGATGCCCAGGTCGACGTCGCGGTTCTTGCCGACGGTGCGGTAGTCGAGGTCGATCTGGACCACCGTCGCCGAGGGCGACAGGCGCTTGCCGTAGCCCATCCGGAAGTCGAACGGGGTGCCGACGATGATGATCAGGTCGGCGTTGGTGAAGGCGTAGCGCCGGGAGAGCTGGAAGTGGTGCGGGTCGCCGGGGGGCAGCGTGCCGCGGGCCGAGCCGTTCATGTAGGCGGGAATGTTGAGGGCGCGGACGAAGTTGATCGCGTCGTCGGTGCCCCGGGTGGTCCAGACCTGGCTGCCCAGCAGGACGCAGGGCTTCTCCGCGTGGGCCAGCAGGTCGGCGAGACGCTCGACGGCCTCGGGGTCTCCGGCCTGGCGTACCGAGGCACGGTAACGGCCCGCCTCGGGAATGCGGGCCTTGGAGAGCGGGACGCTGGCGTCGAGGACGTCGCGCGGGATCTCCAGGAAGGACGGCCCGGGAGCGCCGTGGTAGCACTCCCTGAAGGCCATCGAGACGATGTCGGCCACCCGCTCGGTCGAGGGGACCGTGGCCGCGAACTTGGTGATCGGGGTCATCATGTCGACGTGGGGCAGGTCCTGCAGCGAGCCCATCTTGTGCTGGCTCAGAGCCCCCTGCCCCCCGATGAGCAGCATGGGGCTCTCCGCCCTGAAGGCGTTGGCCACGCCGGTCACCGCGTCGGTGGTGCCCGGCCCCGCCGTCACGACCGCGCAACCCGGCTTGCCGGTGATCCGGGCGTAACCGTCGGCCGCGTGCGCCGCCACCTGCTCGTGGCGGACGTCGATGACCTCGATGCCCTCGTCGACGCAACCGTCGTAGATGTCGATGATGTGGCCGCCGCAGAGCGTGAAGATCACATCGATCCCCTCCGCCTTGAGCGCCTTCGCCACCAGGTGGCCTCCGGAGATGGTTTCCGGCGCCGTGTCCGCTGGCTGGGTCATTCTGGTGGTCCTCTCGATTGTGTTCTCCATACTGCATACCGTATGAGGGCAATGGTTACCCCCGGGGTCCAGGGATGTCTAGACCCTTTGTGCGGGCAGTGGGACGAGCTCGACCGGCTCGCCCCCCCACCCGGGCGGGACGACCGCGAGCGCCTCGGCGAGCGCGGCCCCCCACAGCGATCCCGGTCGGTCGTGCCCGACGGGCACCGCGCCGCGTCCGCCGCGCCGCACCGCGACCATGCGGGTGTCGGTGTGGTGGGGTCGTACGTGACCGGTCAGCGCGGACCGCTCGCGCGGGGCCTCGGGGCCGCCCGCGAGCGCCCGGACCGCCGGGGCGAGCAACGTCAGCGCGGCGACCAGGGCGGCGTAGGGATTGCCCGGCAGCCCCGCCACCAGGCGCCCGCCGGGGAGCCTGGCGAGGAGTTGCGGATGGCCGGGACGCACCGCGACGCCGTCGACGAGGATCTCCGCCCCGAGCCCGGCGAGCACCGCCCTCAGGTGGTCGGCGGGCCCCTTCGACGAGGCGCCGCAGACCACGATCACCTGGCCCGGCGGACCGTCCGGGGTCCCCGCGAGCGCGACGGCCAGCGCCCGCGCCCCGTCGGGCAGCCACCGCGGCGCCTCGGTGCGGCCGCCCGCCCACTCGACGAGCCCCGGCAGCATCGGACCGATCGCGTCGCGCACCCGCCCCGGGCCCGGCAGCCCACGCGTCACCACCTCGTCGCCCGTGACCAGCACGGACACCAGCGGTCTGGGCCGTACGCGGAGCACGTCGTGCCCGAGCCCTGCCGCCAGGCCGAGGACCGCGGGCGTGACGGCCGAACCGGCCGTGAGCACCACGGTCCCCAGCGGGCAGTCCTCACCGCGCCGCCGGATGTGCCTGCCGGGCTCGACCGCCCCCGCCGGGGCCGACACCCACTCGCCGGCCGGCTCGCCCGCCGGCCACGGCTCCCCGCCCCGCGGCGCGAACCGGCCGAGCGGCGGCGCGAACCGGCCCGGCGGCACGGATCGGTCCGGCGGCACGGATCGGTCCGGCGGCCCGCCCCCGGGGACCGGTCCGGCCCCCGGCGCCCCGCCGGTCCGTACGGCCAGCTCGTAGGGCAGCACCGCCTCGGCCCCCTCGGGCACCGGGGCACCGGTGGCGATCTCCACCGCCGTGCCGGGCGCGAGCGCGGCCCCGAAGGGCGCGCCCCCGGCCAGCACGAGGCCCGCGATCCGCCAGGGTGGATCACCCGCGACCGCGTAGCCGTCCATCGCGGCCACGTCGGCGCCCGGCACCGGGACGAGGGCGTGCAGCGGCGCGGCCAGGCGGCAGCCGTACGCCAGATGGAGGGGGAGGTCGACCGGGGGGAGCGGCCCCGCGGCGGACGCGGCGACCCGGCGGGCCGACTCCCACGGGAGCGTCTCCGCGGGGGCGCCGCGGTGCGACGCTCCCTCGGTCGGCCCGCCGGGTCGCGGCGGGGGCTGCGAGGGCGTGGTGCCCGGATCGCGGGACGGGGCTTCGTGGACGGTGGATCGGGGGACGGCCATCGGCGGCTCCTTGACCGGATTTTTTCCATACTGTATACCGAATGCACTATGGACGCGAGGACGGAGCCTCTTGTGAAAGTCGCTGTTCTTGGCGCCGGCGCCATCGGCGCCTACGTCGGCGCCGCCCTGTGCAGGGCGGGCGCCGAGGTGCATCTGATCGCCCGCGGAGAGCACCTCGCGGCGATGCGCGAATCGGGAGTGCGCGTGCTGAGCCCGCGCGGAGACTTCACCGCCCACCCCCACACCACCGACGACCCCCGCGAGGTCGGCCCGGTGGACCACGTCTTCCTCGGCCTCAAGGCCAACTCCTACGCGGCGGCCGGGCCCATGATCCGGCCGCTGCTCCACGAGACCACCGGCCTCATCGCGGCCCAGAACGGCATCCCGTGGTGGTATTTCCACCGGCTGCCCGGCCCCTACCAGGGCCACGTGATCGAGAGCGTCGACCCCGGCGGGGCGGTCACCGCCGCCCTGCCGCTGGAGCGCGCCATCGGATGCGTCGTCTACGCGGCGACGGAGATCGAGGCGCCCGGCGTGATCCGCCACCTGGAGGGCACCCGCTTCTCCATCGGCGAGCCCGACGGCTCCCTCTCCTCACGCTGCGTCGACTTCAGCGCCGCCATGATCGAGGGCGGGCTGAAATGTCCCGTCGAGACGGATCTGCGGCGCGACATCTGGATCAAGCTCATGGGCAACATCGCCTTCAACCCGATCAGCGCGCTCACCCGGGCGACCATGGCGGGCATCTGCCGTCACCGCGGGACGCGCGACCTCGTCGTCACCATGATGCGCGAGACCGTCGACGTGGCCCGCCGGGTGGGCTGCGAGCCGGACATCTCAATCGAGCGCCGGATCGCGGGCGCCGAGCGGGCGGGGGAGCACAAGACCTCCACGCTCCAGGACCTGGAGAAGGGCAAGCCCCTGGAGCTCGACGTGCTCCTCGCCGCCGTTGTGGAACTGGCCGACCTGACCGGCGCCGAGGTGCCCACGCTACGGGCGATCCACGCGGTCGCCGACCTCCTGGACGAGCGGGTCCGGGAAAACCTTGCCGCCGCCAGTTAATACGACATACCGTAGACTGTATACAGGACTGTCGAAAGGATGGGGTATGAAGAGGGACCGCGGGGACCGCGCCGAGCACTACGACCGGCTCACCCATCCCCTTGTCCGTGAAGACGGCGTGCTGCGCCGCGCCACCTGGGACGAGGCGCTGCAACGGGCCGCGGAGGGCTTCCGGCGCAATGTCGAGCAACACGGGCCCGACTCCTTCGCGATGCTGTCGTGCGCCCGTTCCACCAACGAGATGAACTACGTGGGCCAGAAGTTCACCCGGGTCGTGATCGGCACCAACAACGTCGACTCCTGCAACCGCACCTGCCACGCCCCGAGCGTGGCGGGCCTGTCCGCGGCCTTCGGCAGCGGCGGCGGCACCTCCTCCTACCAGGAGGTGGAGGACGCCGACGTGATCCTGATGTGGGGCTCGGCGGCGCGCAACGCGCACCCGATCTTCTTCCACCACGTGCTCAAGGGGATAAGGAAGGGCGCCCGCATGTTCGCGGTCGACCCCCGCCGCACGGGCACCGCCGAGTGGGCCGACCTCTGGCTGGGCCTCAACGTGGGCACCGACATCCCGCTCGCGCACGCGGTGGCCCGGGAGATCATCCACGCGGGGCTGCACAACGCCTCGTTCATCGAGCGCGCCACCGAGGGCTTCGAGGAGTTCGCCGCCTCGGTCGAGCCGTGGACGCTCCCGGTGGCCGAGCAGGTCACCGGCGTGCCCGCGGCCGCCATCCGGGAGCTCGCGCACGCCTACGCCAGGGCCGACCGCGCCCAGCTGTGCTGGACGCTCGGCATCACCGAGCACCACAACGCCACCGACAACGTGCGCGCCCTCATCAACCTGGCGCTGCTCACCGGCCACGTCGGGCGCTACGGTTCGGGCCTGTCCCCCCTGCGCGGCCAGAACAACGTGCAGGGCGGCGGGGACATGGGAGCCATCCCCAACCGGCTGCCCGGCTTCCAGGACATCCTCGACCCGGAGATCCGCGTCAAGTTCGAGCAGGCGTGGGATGCACCCATCCAGCCGCGCTACGGCCGCAACCTCACCGAGATGCTGGAGGGGATGGCCGAGGGCGAGGTCACCACCTGCTACCTCATCGGGGAGAACCCGGTGCAGTCCGAGGCCGACTCGCTGAACTGCGTCAAGCGGCTCAGCATGCTCGACCACCTGGTCGTGCAGGACATCTTCCTGACCAAGACCGCCCAGATGGCCGACGTGGTGCTGCCGGCGGGCGCGGCCTGGTGCGAGAGCGAGGGCACCTTCACCAACAGCGAGCGGCGGGTGCAGCGGGTCCGCAAGGCGCTCCAGGCTCCGGGCGAGGCCCGCGACGACATCTGGATCCTCTGCGAGCTGGCCCGCCGCCTGGGCCACGACTGGAACTACACCGGTGCCGAGGAGGTCTGGGACGAGCTCCGCGCCCTCTCCCCCGCCCACACCGGCATGACCTACGACAGGCTCGACAAGCTGCAGGGCATCCAGTGGCCCTGCCCGTCGGAGGACTCCCTCGAACCGCCCTTCCTGCACGGGCGGCTCTGGGAGAGCGACCCGGCCCGGCGGGGCAGGGCCGCGCCGTTCGCGGTGCTCGAACACTCCCCGCCGGTCGACCTGCTCGACGACGAATATCCCCTGCGGCTCACCACCGGCCGCCGTCTCGACTCCTACAACACCGGCGTGCAGTCGTCCGGGTTCGCCTCGCCGCTGCGCAGGGGCGAGAACATCGAGCTGTCCCCCGAGGACGCCGCGCGGCTGGGGGTGAGTCCCGGCGAGGAGGTCAGGATCAGCTCCCGGCGCGGCTCGGTCGTCGCCCCCGTCCACATCGACCCGGCCCTGCGTCCCGGCCTGGTCTTCATGACGATGCACTTCCCCGACGAGGTCGACACCAACTCCCTCACCATCGAGGCCACCTGCCCGATCGCGGGCACCGCGGAGTTCAAGGCCGCCGCCGTGCGCGTCGACAAGCTCGTACCCGCGAAGGCCGGGTGAAGGGGGCGTGGATCTCCGGTTCAGTGACGCCCGGCCTTCGGCCGAGGAACGCGCCGCCGTCGACGCCTTCCTCGGCGCCCCCGCGACGGGCTGGGAGGGCGGCGCCCGCTCGGACGACGACCTGCGGATCGCCGTCGGCGGACACGAGGCCCGCAACAGGCGCGATCTCCTGCTCCCCGCGCTGCACGCGGTCAACGACAGGATCGGGTGGATCAGCGAGGGAGCCCTCGACTACATCTGCCGCCGCCTGACCGTGCCGCCCGCCGAGGCGTACGGGGTGGCGACCTTCTACTCGCTGTTCTCCGTGAAGCCGCGACCGGCGCGGGTGCTCCACGTCTGCACCGACCTGGCCTGCCAGGCGCGCGGCGCCGACGCGGTGCGGCGGAGCACCGAGGAGAGGCTCGGCCCGCCCGGCATGTCCTGGCAGCCGAGCCCCTGTCTCGGCCTGTGCGAGCGGGCACCCGCCGCACTGGCCCTGCAGGCCGGTGAGTTCCCGGGGGCGACCGTGTACGGCCCGGCCGAACCGGCACCGGCCTCCACCGGTGGCGCGAACGGACACGGCGGCCCGGACGGGGGCGGCGCCAACGGAAGCGGCGCGGCCAACGGAGCCGGCCGGGCCCACGACACCGGCGACGCGAGCGGCACGGGCGACGTCGGCAACGCGGGCGACGCTCGTGCCGCGGAGGGCGCCGACGGCACGGGCGGCACGGGCGACGCCGACCACGCGGACGGCACGAGCGGCGCCGGCGGCGCGGGCGACGCGAGCAAGGTGAGGGACCTCAGCAAGCTCGGCGGTCTCAGCGGCATGGACGCCACCGGCGGCCCCGCCCTGGCCGAGCGTGCGGAGCCCCCCGCCGAGCACGCCGTCCCGCAGGCGGGCGACCCCTCCCTCGTGCTGCTGCGCCGGGTGGGCGTCGTCGACCCGGCGAGCCTGGACGACTACCGGGCCGAGGGCGGCTACACCGCGCTGCGCGAGGCCGTCAGGATCGGCCCCGCCGGTGTCATCCGCGAGGTGCTCGAATCCGGTCTCGTCGGGCGGGGCGGGGCGGCGTTCCCCACCGGGCGCAAGTGGGAGGCCGCGGCCCGCCAGCTCGACCACCCCCACTACCTGGTCTGCAACGCGGACGAGAGCGAACCGGGCACCTTCAAGGACCGCGTGGTCATGGAGGGCGACCCGTACGCGCTGGTGGAGGCGATGACCATCGCCGCGTACGCCACCGGCTGCCCCAAGGGCTACCTCTACATCCGCGGGGAGTATCCCCGGGCGATCAGCCGGATGGCCCACGCCATCGAGGTCACCCGTGCGCGCGGCCTGCTCGGGGCCGATGTCATGGGGCAGGGCTTCGCCTTCGACATCGAGATCAGGCGCGGCGCGGGCGCCTACATCTGCGGCGAGGAAACCGCGATCTTCAACTCGATCGAGGGCTTCCGCGGCGAGCCGCGCAGCAAACCGCCCTTCCCCGTGGAGAAGGGCCTGTTCGGCAAGCCCACCGTGGTCAACAACGTCGAGACCCTGGTCAACGTGCTGCCCATCCTGGCCGGCGGGGCGGCCGCCTACGCGGCGACCGGCACGGAGGGCTCGACGGGCACCAAGCTGTTCTGCGTCTCGGGCACGGTCGCCAGACCGGGCGTCTACGAGCTGCCGTTCGGCGCCACCCTGCGCGAGCTCCTCGACCTGTCCGGGGGCGCGACCGGGCAGCTCCGGGCGGTGCTGCTGGGCGGCGCGGCCGGCGGATTCGTCCGCCCGGACGAGCTCGACGTCCCGCTGACCTTCGAGGGCACCCGGGCGGCCGGCACGACACTGGGTTCGGGCGTGGTCCTGGTGCTCGACGACAGCGTCGACCTGGCGCACATCCTCGTGCGCATCGCGGAGTTCTTCCGCGACGAGTCGTGCGGGCAGTGCGTGCCCTGCCGGGTGGGCACCGTGCGGCAGGAGGAGGCGCTGCACCGGCTGCGCCGCAGGCCCACCTCCGGTGACATCGCGCTGCTGCGGGAGGTCGGCCAGGCCATGCGCGACGCCTCGATCTGCGGGCTCGGCCAGACCGCCTGGAACGCCGTCGAGTCGGCCATCGACCGGCTGGGCGTCTTCTCCCCCTCGGAGGCATCATGAGTGTTCCCCTGCAGCCGCCCCGGCGGCTGATCGAGATGACCGTCGACGGCGACCCGGTCCGGGTGCCGGAGGGCTCGACCGTGCTGGACGCCTGCTCGGCGGCGGGCAAGGACATCCCGACCCTCTGCTACGGCGACACCCTCACCCCGAAGAACGCCTGCCGGGTCTGCGTGGTCGAGGTCGAGGGCGCCCGTACGCTCGCCCCCGCCTGCTCGCGCAGGGCCGAGCCCGGCATGGCCGTCGGCACCGCGACCGAGCGTGCCCGGCACAGCCGCAAGATCGTCCTGGAGCTGCTGGCCTCGACGGCCGACCTGTCCACCACACCACGCGCGGCCGAGTGGATCGAGGAGTACGGCGCGCGGCCCGACCGCTTCGGCGAGGAGGCCGCCACGGTCGCGCAGCCCGCGAAGGTCGACAACGACCTCTACGTGCGCGACTACTCCAAGTGCATCCTCTGCTACAAGTGTGTCGACGCCTGCGGCGACCAGTGGCAGAACAGCTTCGCCATCTCGGTCGCCGGGCGGGGCTTCGACGCGATGATCTCGACCGAGCACGACGCCCCGCTCACCGACTCCGCCTGCGTCTACTGCGGCAACTGCGTGGAGGTCTGCCCCACCGGGGCGCTGTCGTTCAAGAGCGAGTTCGACATGCGTGCCGCGGGCAGCTGGGACGAGTCCCGGCAGACCGAGACGACGACGATCTGCAGCTACTGCGGGGTCGGCTGCAACCTGACCCTGCACGTGCAGGACAACCGGATCGTCAAGGTGAGCTCGCCGCACGACAACCCGGTCACCCACGGCAACCTGTGCATCAAGGGCCGCTTCGGCTTCCAGCACGTCCAGAACGTGGCCACCTCGGAGGACACGATCCCCCTCTCCGGCCCTGCTTCCGTACCCGCCTCCGTACCCGTCCCCGGTTCCGCCTCCGGACCTGTCCCCGGCACGCGGACGGCCTCCGCCGATGGGTAGGGTCACCGTCAAGCGCCGGGTCCTGCGGCTGCGGGAGGCCGCGGCCGCCCACCGGGTCGACGTGCTGGCGGCCGAGGAGCCGCTGGAGATCCGGCTCGACGGACGGCCGCTCACGATCACCATGCGCACGCCGGGCGACGACTTCGACCTGGCGGCGGGCTTCCTGGTGAGCGAGGGGGTGGTCACCTCCGCCGAGGAGGTCACCGCGATCCGCTACTGCGCGGGCGCCACCGCCGACGGCGCCAACACCTACAACGTGCTCGACGTCAGGCTGGCCGCGGGCACCTCCCCGCCGGCGACCTCCCTGGAGCGCAACTTCTACACCACCTCCTCGTGCGGGGTGTGCGGCAAGGCCTCGCTCGACGCGGTCCGCACGGTCGCGAAATGGCGGGTGGACGGCGATCCCGCGCCGGTGACGGCCGAGGTGATCGCGGCGCTGCCCGACCGGCTTCGCGCGGCGCAGCGGGTGTTCGACCGGACCGGCGGCCTGCACGCCGCGGGCCTGTTCACGCTCGGCGGCGACGTGCTCTGCGTGCGCGAGGACGTGGGCCGGCACAACGCGGTGGACAAGCTGGTGGGCTGGGCGCTGCGCGACGGGCGCCTGCCGCTGGCCTCGACCGTGCTCATGGTGTCGGGACGCGCCTCCTTCGAGCTGGTCCAGAAGGCGGTGATGGCCGGTATCCCGATCCTCGCCGCCGTCTCGGCCCCCTCCTCGCTGGCCGTGGAGCTGGCCGCCGAGACGGGGCTGACACTCATCGGGTTCGTCAGGGGCAGCTCGATGAACGTCTACACCGGGGAAGGACGCGTCGGCCTGGTCCCCGGCTGAGCCCGGGCCGGGATCACCGCGTTCCCCCACCACCGACCGCCGAGGCCGGAGAGCGGCGGCTCCCCGGCCCGGCGACGAGAGCCCGGCCCGCGATACTCGCCCCCTTCGCCGGCCGGGCTCTCTGACGCCCGCCGTCCGGAGGCCCGCCGTCCGAAGGCCTCCCGTTCCCGGTCGCGGGCATCGCGCGAGACCCGACTTTGACAACCATTTTCATTTACGCGCATACTAGCTAGCATGATGTCCGAGTCCTCCCGACGTATCCGCATACGTAATGCCAGCCTGGCCGCGTCCGCCGTCCTCCTCGCCGCCGTCACCGCCTGCGGTGCCGAGGCCGGCTCGACCACCGGCGGCTCATCCGGGGAGGCATCGGGCGTTTCCGCGGACGGGAAACCCGCCGTCACCGCGGCCATGTATCCCCTGCAGTGGCTCGCCGAGCGGGTGGGCGGTCCCGACGCGACCGTCGCCGGCCTGACCAAGCCCGGCGTCGAGCCGCACGATCTGGAGTTGTCCCCGCTCCAGGTGGCCGGGCTGGAGAAGACGGGGCTCGTCGTCTACATCAAGGGCGTCCAGCCCGCGGTGGACGAGGCCGTCGAGCAGCACGCCGCCGACCGGGCCTTCGACGCGGCCACCTCGGTCACCCCCCTTCCCGCGGTCGCGGAGGAGGAGGACCACGGTGAGGAGGGGCACGACCACGAGGAGACCGGTCACGACCCCCACCTCTGGCTCGACCCGGCCCGCTTCGCGACGGTCGCCACCAAGCTCGGCGAGAGGCTGGCCACCGCCGACCCCGCGCACGCGCGGGGTTACCGGGACCGCGCCGCCGCCACCGCCGCCGACCTCACCACCCTGGACGGGGAGCTGGCCAAGGGCCTGGCCACCTGTTCCTCGGACGCGATCGTCACCAGCCACGCCGCTTTCGGCTATCTCGCCGACCGCTACAAGCTGCACCAGATCGGTATCAGCGGCCTCGACCCCGACGGCGAGCCCTCTCCCGCTCGCCTCGCTGAAGTGGCAAAAGTGGCCAAGCAGGAGAAAGTAACTACGATTTTCACCGAAACCCTCGTCAGCCCGAAGGTCGGCGAGATTCTCGCCCAGGAGGTCGGTGCGAAGACCGCGGTCCTCGATCCGGTGGAGAGCCAGCCGTCGAACGGCGACTACCTGTCCGCCATGCGCCAGAACCTCTCCACACTCCAGGCAGCCCTCGGCTGCTCGTAAAGGCCACACGTGACATCCAGCAAAACGGTTTTCACCATGAACGGCGGCCAGGTCAACCTGGACCGCCGTCCGGTGCTTCGCGGGATCGACCTGTCCGTCGAGCCCGGTGAGGCGGTGGCGGTGCTCGGCGCGAACGGATCGGGAAAGTCCACCCTCATCCGCGCCCTGCTCGGCCTCATCCCCCTCTCCGGCGGCGAGACCCTCCTGTACGGCAGGCCGCCCGCCCGGTTCCGCGAATGGTGGCGGATCGGCTACGTACCCCAGCGGCTCTCGGTGGGCGGGGGTGTGCCGACCACGATCCGCGAGGTCGTCGCCTCCGGCAGGATCGCGAGGCAGCGCCGGCTGCGCCCGACCGGCGCGGCCGACCGTGAGGCGACCGGCAGGGCCCTGGCGGCCGTCGGGCTGGCCCACCGCGCCTCCGATCCGGTGCAGGCGCTGTCCGGCGGGCAGCAGCAGCGGGTGCTGATCGCCCGCGCCCTCGCCGGAGAGCCCGACACCTTCGTCATGGACGAGCCCACGGCGGGCGTCGACTCCGAGAGCCAGCTGCTCCTCGCGGAGACCCTGTCCACGCTCGTCGCGCAGGGCAAGACGGTCCTGCTGGTCGCGCACGAGCTCGGCCCGCTGGAGCCCCTGATCACCCGGGCGGTGGTCCTGCGGGACGGGTACGTGTGTCACGACGGCCCGCCACCCCAGGCGGTCGGCACACACGCGCTGCCCGGCCACGACCATGTGCACCCGCACGCCGAGGAGGAGCCCGTGAGCCCGCTCGACTGGAGGCCCGCCTCGTGATCGAGCTTCTGCAGTTCGACTTCATGCAGCGGGCGCTGATCGCCGCTCTCCTGGTCGGCCTGGCCGCCCCCGCCATCGGCACGTTCATGGTCCAGCGCCGCCTGGCCCTGCTGGGCGACGGCATCGGGCATGTCGCGCTGACCGGCGTGGCCCTGGGCTTCCTGACCGGAACGGCCCCGGTGCTGACGGCCGTGGTGGTCTCGATACTGGGCGCCGTGGCCATCGAACTGGTCCGCGAGCGCGGCAGGACCAGCGGGGACGTGGCGCTCGCCCTGCTGTTCTACGGCGGCATCGCCGGAGGTGTGCTGCTCATCTCGCTGGCTCCCGGGGGGAGCAACGCCACGCTGATGTCCTACCTGTTCGGCTCGATCAGCAGCGTCGCCGTCGAGGACGTGTGGGTGATCGGCCTGCTGGCGGTGGCGGTGCTCGGCGTGGTGACCGTCTTCGGGCGGGAACTCTATGTACTGTGCCAGGACGAGGAGGTCGCCAAGGCCAGCGGCCTGCCGGTCCGCTTCCTCAGCCTGCTGATCGCCGTGACCGCCGCGCTGACCGTGGTCATCGCCATGCGCGTCGTAGGATTGCTTCTGGTGAGCGCGTTGATGGTGGTACCGGTGGCGACCAGCCAGCAGCTCACCCGGGGGTTCGTGAGCACGATGTTCCTTTCCATGTTGTTCGGGATGATCTCCACGGTCGGTGGCCTGACCTCCTCCTTCTACATCGAGGTCCCGCCGGGCGCGATCATCGTCATCGTCGCTCTCGCGGGGTTCGTCCTCGCCCTCGGGCTCGGTAGATTCGTACGTCGAAGCCGACCTCAGGAGTCCAGCCCATGAGCAACAGGCGTGACGCCGTCCACGCGATCCTCCGCCAGAGCGAGGGGTTCCGCAGCGCGCAGGACGTCTACGCGGAGATGCGCGCGGAAGGCGCCAAGATCGGACTGACCACCGTCTACCGGGCGCTCCAGGCGCTCGCCGACACCGGTCACGTCGACGTGCTGCGCACCGACGACGGCGAGTCGGTCTACCGGGCGTGCGCCAGCGGCGACCACCACCATCACCTGGTCTGCCGCAGGTGCGGCCGCACGGTGGAGGTGGCCGGGCCCGCGGTGGAGCGCTGGGCCGAGACCGTCGGTTCCGAGCACGGCTTCACCGAGATCACCCACACGGTGGAGATCTTCGGAACCTGCGCCTCCTGCGCCACCGCCGCCAAACCGCTCCGCACACCGAGCCGCGCCTGACCGCGCCCGAGCGGACACCCGGGCGCGACGGAGCACACTGTACGAGGAGACTGTTTTCAGGACGCGGCGTACAACATCACGGCTCACCAGGACATGCTTCACGGAAAGCCTCGTCGCACGGGCCGCGCCACGGTGACGGGTGCCCGGGAGGGGGCGCCGGAGGTCCACGGGAGAGATACGCTTCCGACACGGCGAGCCGCCGTACGCGCCTCCACGTTGCAATCGCCTCCTACAGGAGTCAACATGCCATTCGGACATGACATGGTGCACTCACTCGCCACCGCGGTCGACCTGGTCAACACCTCCCCTTCCACCGGAGGCGAGGACACCCTGACCGACCTGAGGAAACTCGGCGACTTCGTGGCGCGCTGGGAGGTCAGCGGGATCGGCGAGCTGGACGCCGCCGACCTGACCCAGGTGCGCGCGCTGCGCGAGGCCTTCCACAAGGTCTTCACCGCCCCGGACCAGCCCACCGCGGTCATCCGGCTGAACACCCTGCTGAGCGGGACCCGCATCACCCCGCGCCTGGCGGAGCACGACGGCCACCCCCTGCACGTCCACTACTTCGCGCCGGACGCCTCGCTCCACGAGCACCTCGCGGCCGACATCGGGGTCGCCCTGGCCCACCTGCTCGTCGAGGGCGAGTGGGAGCGCCTGCGCACCTGCTCGGCACCCGACTGCGACCACGTCTTCGTGGACGAGTCACGCAACCGCTCGCGGGTCTACTGCGACAGCCGCACCTGCGGGAACCGGATGCACGTCGCCGCCTACCGCGCCCGGCGCCGGGCCTGACGTCGCCCTCCACTGATACCTGTTGACCGAGTAGGTAATGCGGGTAGGTTGTGACGTGACTCGGTGCGCGGCTTCGTCCACGAGGTGGAGACCGGCCGTCCGCGCGAGGTCAAGGCCTGAGCCGAGGCGACGCGGAGGGGCGCGAACCCGGCCCCCGCCCGGGAACCGCGGGTCACGGAGCGCCGAAGTCGCCGTGGCGGCCGGCTCCGGCGGCGAAGCGGGACGCACCGGCCACCGCGCCGGGCAGGGCGTTCAGGCCGTGGCGCAGCTCCCCCGCCATGGCCTCCCGCTCGGGCAGCCCCTCCTGCTCCAGCACCGACATGCGGTCGCCGCGCATGCACTCCTGGGGAAAGCGCGCGATGGAGGCGGCCAGGTTCTCGGCGGCGGCACGCGAGGTGCCGGCCGGCACCACCCGGTCGACCAGCCCCATGCCGAGGGCCTCCGCGGCGGCCACCGGACGGCCGGTGAGGATCATGTCCATCGCCCGTCCCGTCCCGACCAGCCGCGGCAGCCGGACGGTGCCTCCGTCGACCAGCGGGACGCCCCAGCGGCGGCAGAAGACCCCGAACACCGCGTCCTCCTCGGCCACCCGCAGGTCGCACCAGAGGGCCAGCTCCAGCCCTCCGGCGACCGCGTGCCCGGCGACGGCCGCGATCACGGGCTTGCCGAGCCGCATCCGGGTGGGCCCCATCGGCCCGTCGCCCTCGGGGTCCACCCGGTTGGCGCGGCCCTCGGCGACGGCCTTGAGGTCGGCTCCCGCGCAGAACGTGCCCCCCTCGCCCCACAGCACGGCCACCGCCGCGCCGGGGTCGGCGTCGAAGTCGCGGAAGGCGTCGGCGAGCGCCCGCGCCGTGGGGCCGTCGACGGCGTTGCGGACCTCGGGCCTGGAGAGCACGACGGTGGTGACGGGCCCGTCGCGTTCGATCCTGACAGTCATCCGGGGGCACCTCTCAGCGGGTCTGCGTCACCCGGAACATAACATTATTCCGCTGCGGCACCCGGGCCGCCCGAGGCGTCCCGCGCGGACGGGACCGCGTTCGGCACCGCTCCCCCGTATCTCCTGTCGCGCTTGGCGTACGTCTCGCAGGCCTCCCACAGATCGCGGCGGTCGAAGTCGGGCCAGAGACGGTTGAGGAAGACCATCTCGGCGTACGCCGTCTGCCAGATCAGGAAGTTGGAGATGCGCTGCTCGCCGGAGGACCGCACGAACAGGTCGACGTCGGGGATCTGCGGCTCGTCCAGGTACCGGGCGAAGGTCTCCTCCTTCACCCGGCCCGGCTTCACCCGCCCGTCGGCGATGTCCTGCGCCAGGCGCAGGGCGGCGTCCACGATCTCGGCGCGGCCGCCGTAGTTGACGCAGAACTGCAGGGTGAGCGTGGAGTTGCCCTCGGTCATCTCCTCGGCGTCGCGCAGCTCCTGGATGACGCTCCTCCACAGCCGGCCGGGGCGGCCCGCCCAGCGGACCCGCACGCCCATCGCGTGGAGCTGGTCCCTGCGGCGGCGGATGACGTCGCGGTTGAAACCCATCAGGAAGCGGACCTCGTCGGGGGAGCGCTTCCAGTTCTCCGTGGAGAAGGCGTAGGCCGACAGGTAGGGGATGCCGAGCTCGATCGCGCCCTCGATCACGTCGAAGAGCGACGCCTCGCCCGCCTTGTGCCCCTCGGTGCGGGGCAGGCCGCGCTGCTTGGCCCACCTCCCGTTGCCGTCCATCACGATCGCCACGTGCCGGGGCACGAGGTCGCGCGGGATCGGGGGCGGGGTGGCGCCGGAGGGATGCGGGACGGGTGGGCGGACGTTCACGTGGCGAGCTCCCTTTCTACGTGTCGAAGAGAGCGTATGCCGTGTTCGAGATGCCACTGGAGGTAGGCCGCGACCAGGCCGCTGCACTCGGCGCGGTGCCGGGCGACGGAGGCGTCCGCGGTGAGCCAGTCGCCCTTGAGCAGCGCCACCATCAGGGCGAGGGTCTCCCCCTCGGGCACCGCCGCGCCCGCGGGGCGGCAGGTCCCGCACACCACGCCCCCGGCCACGATGGCGAAGGCCCGTACCGAGACGGCCTTGCACCGGGCGCAGGCCTCCAGGGCGGGGGCGTACCCGGCGACGGCGAGGGAGCGCAGGAAGTAGGCGTCCAGGACGAGCCTGGCCTCGTGGTCACCTGAACCGAGCGTGCGCAGGCCGCCGACGAGCAGCAGGAACTGGCGCAGCGCGGGCTCCTTCTCCCCCATGACCAGGCGGTCGGCGGTCTCCAGCATCGCGGTGCCCGCCGTGTAGCGCGGGTAGTCGGAGACGAGCGACTCGCCGTACGGCCGGATGGTCTCGGCCTGGGTGATCATGTCGAGCGTGCGGCCGGTGTGGAGCTGGAGGTCGACGTGGGTGAACGGCTCGAGCCTGCCCCCAAATCGTGATGTTGTCCGCCGGACCCCCTTGGCGACGGCCCGGATCTTGCCCATCCGCCGGGTCAGGACGGTGACGATGCGGTCGGCCTCGCCCAGCTTGTGGGTGCGCAGCACGATGCCGTCGTCACGGTACAGACTCACCCGCACAGTGTAGTGGGGCCGTCCACTTGGCAGAGGTGGAACCATGATCAAACGACACGGATAGATCACCGGTGCGTGTTGTTCACCCAAAACTCACTAAACTTTGGCCTCTGGCGAAATGCCGCCCCCGGTTACACCGCCTCAACACCCGTCTCCGCACGAAAGGGTGCCATGCCCCGCGTGGTCCTGCTGGGCTCATCGCCCGGCCCCGATGCCGCTCCCGGCCAGGCGACGCCCGCCGCGTTGACCCTGCCCGCGCTTCCCGGCTGCCCCACGGTGATCGGCAAGCTGCACGGCCAGCTCGCCTCCCTCGACCCCCAGCCGGTGACGATCGTCCGCTCGGGCGACGCCGCCGCCCACCGGGGCTTCCCCGGCAGCCTGGTCGAGACCTCCGACCTGGCCGGCGACCTGCGCGCCGTGGCCGACGCGGTCGAGGGCGCCACCGAGAACCTGCTCTTCCTGCCGACCAACTCGCTGATCCACGACGAGCTGATCTACCAGATCACCAAGTCGAAGCGCGGAGCCCTCGCGCTGATCACCAAGGAGCCGCGGGAGGAGGACGAGAACGGCGACGTCATCGTCCCCGACGTCCCGATCGACGAGGCTCTGCCGGAGATCGGCGACCGGAGGCTGGAGGGCCTGCCCGTCCGGGTGCGCGCCCGCAAGTCCCGGGTCATCTCGGTGGGCTCGGCCTTCCACGGGGTGACCCGGCCCAACTCGGTCCTGCTCGGCCCGCTGCACCTGCACCACAAGCACGCGCCCGTCCTCGCCGAGGCCGCCCGCGAGCTGGCCGACATGGCCCACCTGCTGGGTCCCGACGACGACCTGGTCCAGCTGCTGGTCCTGGGCCTGGTGCGCAAGGGCGTATCCGTTGGCATCCGCGGTCGCCGCGACCTGTTCTTCCGCCGGGTGTCCTCTCCCGAGCAGGCCGCCGAGGCGCTCGCCGAGATGTCCACGTTCAACGAGGACAAGGCGCGGCTGAACAACGCGGTGAAGGGCGCCGACGGCTTCTTCACCACGTACTTCGTCAGCACCTACTCCCGGTTCATCGCCCGCTGGGCCGCCAGGCGGGGGCTCACCCCCAACCAGGTCACGCTGATCTCGATCGCGCTGGGCGTGGCGGCGGCGCTGTGCTTCGCCACCGGAGAGCGGGCCGGGATGGTCGCGGGCGGCGTGCTGATCTACTTCGCGTTCGTCTTCGACTGCGTGGACGGCCAGGTCGCGCGGTACGCCCGCAAGTTCGGCGTGCTGGGGGCGTGGCTGGACGCCACGTTCGACCGGTTCAAGGAGTACGTGGTCTTCGCGGGCCTGGCGGTCGGCGCGGCGGTCTCCGGCGTGGGCGACGTCTGGACGCTGGCGCTGATCGCGCTCGGCGTGCAGTCCATCAAGCACCTCCTCGACTTCTCCTACGGCGCGGCGAACCGGCGCAAGCCCCCGTCGCCGCTGCCCTCGGTGGCGCTGTCGGTCAGCGCCGACACCGGCCTGCGCCAGGCTCTGGAGCAGCGCAAGAACGCCACGACCAGCGGGATCCGCAGCCTGCTGAAGATGTGGGGCAGGGCCGGCAGGTACCGGGCCGTGCACTGGGCCCGCAAGATGATCGTGTTCCCCATCGGGGAGCGCTTCGCCGCCATCGCGATCGTCAGCGCCCTGTTCGACGCCAGGATCACCTTCCTGACACTGATCATCTGGGGCGGCATCGGGGCCGCCTACTCGCTCACCGGACGCCTGATGAGGTCTCTCGCATGATCACCCAGCCGCAGACCATCCCCGCTCCGGATCCGTACGAGGAGCGGCTGCGCGTGCAGACCGCCCGGCTGCTCGCCTACCGCGACGACGGCCCGCTGGTCACGCTGCTGCGCGACAAGGTCGGTCCGGGTCTGCCCCCGGTGCCCGCCTCGCTCGCCGCGCTGCTGGCGATCATCGCGATGGCCGTGACCGGGATGCTGGTGAACGGGCCGATGCTGCTCGTCCCGGTGCTGGTCATGATCGTCCTGGTGCTGCCCACCGCGGCCCGCGACCACCTCGGCAAGCTCGACTGGCTGACGCCGCCGCTGATCCGGGCGGCCGAGTTCCTCACGATCATCCTGATCGGCCTGGCGGCCGACGCGCCCAAGTGGCTGCTGTACGTGCTGATCTACGTGATCGGCTACCACACCTACGACACGGTGTACCGGACGCGGCAGAGCATCTGGCCGGCCCCCTGGGTGTTCCAGGCCGGGCTGGGCTGGGAACTCCGGCTGCTGCTGGTCGGCGCCGGCGCCGCGCTGGGCGTGCTGACGTGGGTGCTGGCCGCGCTCACGCTCTACCTCGGCGTGCTGTTCGCGGTCGAGAGCGTGACGAGCTGGGTCGGCCTGGACAAGCAGACGGCGAACGCAGCCCAGGCGAGCGACGACCTGGAGACCTCCCCCGAGGAGGCCCAGGAGCAGGCCACCGGCGAGGCCGACCAGACCTGACCCGAGACCTCGCGAACGGCTCATGCCGCCGGACAGATCATCTGTCCGGCGGCATTCGCGTGTCCGGGCCGCACGCCACGCCGCCCATCGCGAACCCGCGCCGACCCAGGCGGTATACAGGTCTGCGTGGAACTGGACAGGCTGGATCGCGACATCATCGGGGCGCTCATCGAGGACGCCCGCGCCACGTACGCGGAGATCGGGCAGCGGGTGGGCCTGTCGGCGTCGGCGGTGAAACGCCGGGTGGACCGGCTGCGCGAGACCGGCGCCATCACCGGGTTCACCGCCCGGGTGGAGCCCGCGGCGCTCGGCTGGACCACCGAGGCCTACGTGGAGCTGTTCTGCGCGGGCAAGACCTCGCCGTCGGAGATCGGGGTGGCCGTCGGCCGCCATCCCGAGGTCGTCTCGGCGTGCACCATCACCGGCGAGGCCGACGCGCTGCTGCACATCAGGGCCACCGACGTGCGGCACGTGGAGAGGGTGATCGAGCGCATCGCCTCGGAGCCGTTCGTGGTGCGGACCAAGAGCTCCATCGTGCTCTCCCGCCTGATCGAGGCCCCCCTGGTCACCTCGCGCAGCGAGCCGTTCATCGCCCCGCACAACGAATCGACGTTTCTAGCCTGAAGCACGCAAGAAACCCGCGTCAGCGCGCAAAAGCGGCCCCTTGGCCTGCGAGAACGCTGTTCCTAGGCTGATGGCACCGCCGTCGAGACCGTGACGGCGGCTGTCACCACGACCTTTACCTGCGGGGTTATCCATGACGAGGCACTACCTCATGTGTCGGCCCGACCATTTCGCGGTCGAGTACGCGATCAACCCGTGGATGCATCCCGAGTCCGGCGCCGACCGCGAGGTGGCGATCAGGCAGTGGGAGACCCTCAGGAGCGCCTACGAGGAGCTCGGGCACCGCGTCAGCCTCATCGACCCGGTGGAGGGCCTGCCGGACATGGTCTTCGCCGCCAACGGCGCGCTGGTCGTGGACGGCCGCGTGTACGGCGCGCGGTTCACCCACCCGCAGCGCGCGGCCGAGGGGCCCGCGTACCTGAAGTGGTTCGTCGACAACGGCTACGAGCGGGTCCACGACGCGGCCTTCACCAACGAGGGCGAGGGCGACTTCCTCACGCTCGACCACCTGGTGCTGGCCGGGACCGGGTTCCGCACCGACATCACCGCGCACAAGGAGGCCCAGGAGTTCCTCGGCCGCCCGGTGGTGACGCTGCAGCTGGTGGACCCCCGGTTCTACCACCTGGACACCGCACTCTTCCCGCTAAACGGACATAACGTGGCATACTTCCCAGGGGCTTTCTCGCCGGGGAGCCAGGAGGTGCTCCGCGCCCTCTTCCCCGACGCCGTCATCGCGAGCGAGGACGACGCGGCCGTACTGGGCCTCAACGCCGTCAGCGACGGCGTCAACGTGGTCATCAACGCCGAGGCCGCCGACCTGCAGCTCGAACTCAAGCGCCGCGGCTTCGAGGTCATCCCGGTGGATCTGTCGGAGCTTCGCAAGGCGGGCGGCGGCCCCAAGTGCTGCACGCTGGAGATCCGGGGACGGCGCGCGGCATGACGGGCACGGACCAGGCGAACCAGGGAGGGGCGGGACATCGGATGACCGGCACCGACGACTTCATCGAGCTGAGCGAGCGCCGCAGCGCGCACAACTACCATCCCCTGCCCGTCGTGATCCGCGAGGCGCAGGGCGCCTGGGTCGTCGACGTGGAGGGCAGGCGGTTCCTCGACTGCCTGTCCGGCTACTCCTCACTGAACTTCGGACACGGCAACCCGAAGATCATCGCAGCGGCGCAGGAGCAGCTGTCGCGGCTCACCCTGACCAGCCGCGCCTTCTTCCACGACCAGTTCGCCACCTTCGCCGCCGGGCTGGGCGACCTCACCGGCAAGGACATGGTCCTGCCGATGAACACCGGCGCCGAGGCCGTGGAGACCGCGATCAAGGTGGCCCGCAAGTGGGGCTACGAGGTCAAGGGCGTGGCCGCCGAGCAGGCCAACATCATCGTGATGGAGGACAACTTCCACGGCCGGACCACCACGATCGTCGGCTTCTCCACCGACCCCGACGCCCGCGGCGGCTTCGGCCCGTACACCCCCGGTTTCAGGATCGTGAAGTACGGCTCCGTCGAGGCGATCCGCGAGGCCGTCGACGCCAACACGGTCGCGGTGCTGCTGGAGCCCATCCAGGGCGAGGCGGGGGTGCTGGTGCCGCCGGACGGCTACCTCACCCAGGTCCGCGAGTTGTGCACCGCGGAGAACATCCTGATGATCGCCGACGAGATCCAGTCGGGGCTCGGCCGCACCGGCGAGACCTTCGCCTGCGACCACGAGGACGTCGTCCCCGACATCTACGTGCTGGGCAAGGCCCTGGGCGGCGGTGTCGTCCCGGTCTCGGCGATCACCGCGAACGAGGACGTGCTCGGCGTGATCAGGCCGGGGCAGCACGGCTCGACCTTCGGCGGCAACCCGCTCGCCTGCGCGGTCGCCAACGCGGTCATCGAGCTGCTCGGCACCGGCGAGTACCAGGCGCGGGCCAGGGAACTCGGCGAGGTCATGCACGAGAGGCTGCGCGCGCTGATCGGCCACGGTGTGATCACCGTGCGCGGGCGCGGTCTGTGGGCGGGGGTCGACATCGACCCGTCGCTGGCGAGCGGGCGGGAGGTCTCCAAGGCGCTCATGGCCCACGGCGTCCTGGCCAAGGACACCCACGGCTCGACCATCCGGCTCGCCCCGCCGATCGTCGTCTCCGAGGAGGACCTCGTGTGGGCGGTCGACCAGCTCGGCGCGGTCCTGGCGGAACTCGCGCGGTGACCCCTCCGGTGCGGCCCGCGTCCCGGAGGGGACGCGCCGCACCGGAATCCCGGGGCCTCTAGCGGACGGGTGAGTCCTCCAGCTCCACGACGGTGATCTCCGAGACCTCGGTGCCCGTGGCGGTGTCCCAGCGCACCGACGTGGGGACGGTGCCCAGGGAGAGGATCGCCACCGCGTTGGAGAACCACGGGCCGTTGGTGATCCGCCACTTGAACGGCGGCTTGGGGATCCTGGCCGCGCGGGAGAGCGAGCGGCCGATCAGGCTGGCGATGCCGAACTGGGCGACGATGTTGGCCAGGCGGAGGGTGCGGCTCAGCGGGTTGCGGATCGGGGAACAGACCAGCTGGTAGATGGGGAGCCCGCGGGCCTTGGCCACGTAGGAGTAGTGCACGTCGCCGGAGAGCATGATCACCGGCTTCCCCAGCCCCATCAGCAGCTTGGACAGGTCCTCGAACGAGCGGCGGAAGGCCGCCCAGTGCTCCAGGTCGACGGCCTGGCGCAGGGTCTCCGACCAGCGGGCCACGGTCTTGCCCCAGGCGCCCTGGGCCAGGGCCTCGTTCCAGTTCTGGATGTGGTGGATGCCCGCCGGGAGCAGGAACGGCACCGAGGAGCCGATCACGAAGCGCTTCGCGCCGTCCCTGCGGAGCTGCTCGGTGAGCCACTCCCACTCCACCGGGTCGATCATGCGCCGGTCCCTGGGGTCGAGCTGGCGGGAGCAGCGGGAGTCGAGCATGATCAGGCGGGTGTCGCCGAGGTCGCGGGCGTAGCTCCACCGGCTGTCGGAGGGAACGTCGTAGGCGTGCTCGGCGAAGACGTCGAGGACCTCGGCGCCGTCCCCCTCGGCCGCGCACACCTTGCTGAGCACCTCGTCGGAGGCGCGTTCCGCCGGCGACATGTTGCCCAGGTGCTGGTAGACCCAGTAGGCGCCGATCCCGGACACCACCCGGTGCCGCCACCAGGGGACGTCCTCCATCGCCTTGCGCCAGGAGATGGAGGTGTTGAAGTCGTCGCGCAGGTCGTGGTCGTCGAAGATCATCGCGGTGGGCACGGTGGAGAGGAGCCAGCGGATCTCCGGGTCGGTCCACGCCAGGCGGTACAGCTCGGCGTACTCCTCGAAGTCGGCGATCTCCTTCTTCGGGTCGGTGTCCCTGCGGCTCGCGATGAACTCCAGCATCTCGGCGGACGGCTCGTCGGCGTAGACCTGGTCGCCGAGGAGCAGCAGCAGGTCGGGCCAGCGCTCGTCGGGCGCGTCCGGCAGGGTGCCGCCGTACGCGCGCAGCACGTCCACCCCGTGGGAGATCGTGTACACGAGGTCGTGCGGCACGCTGGTCCGGCAGGAGCCGAACATGACGCGGTTCGGGCCGTCCGGGCCGAGCAGGCGGATGCGGCTCGGCGGCTGGTCGGGCAGCGGCCACACGGTCTCCCCGCCCAGGCGCACCTCGTAGGTCCCGCCGCTCTCCACGTCGACGATCGCGTAGTGGTGGCCGTGGACGGTGAACGTCCTGGCCTCCGAACGCACGCCGCCGACCTCGACCGTCACCTCACACGGCTCGCTCGTCTCCACCCATACCGACGCGCTCGTCTCGTCGACGTAACGCAGCATCGGTCCGACCACAAGTTCCGGCACGTTCATCCCCTCAGCCACTGCACAACGGCAAGAATCCTTGACCGGAGACTGCCGAATCTGCGCGTTACCCCCAGATTGCCCAAGAGGACCGGCGGATAACAACGCACCTCCTGGTCGCGTGCTCGCGAACAGGCCCGGTGATCAGTCATCAGAACGAAACACGGCCCGTCCCTGCGGGCAAAAAACCGCACCTACTCTGATCGTGACCATGTGCCCCGAGTGGAGCAAGGGCGCTCCGCTCACCGTACGGAGGTTTGCCTTGACAACGCTCACGGTGCCGTCGACGACGCCGGCCGCCACCGCTCCCGTCAGTCCGGGCCGGCAGGCCCTCGACTCCGCGCTGTTCCGGCTCGACCAGGCGGCCGACCGGCTGGAGCTGGACGACAGCCTGCGCGCCATGCTCGCCACCCCCCGCCGCTCGCTCGCCGTCTCGGTCCCGGTCCGCCGCGAGGACGGCCGGATGGACGTCGTGCAGGGTTTCCGGGTTCAGCACAACACTACCCGGGGCCCGGCGAAGGGCGGCATCCGCTTCCACCCCCGCACCGACGTTCACGAGGTCACCGCCCTGGCCATGGGCATGACGTGGAAGTGCGCGCTGGCCGGCATCCCCTACGGGGGCGCCAAGGGCGGTGTCTCGGTGGACCCCGCCTCGCTGAGCGCCCGCGAGCTGGAACGGGTCACCCGGCGCTACGTCAACGAGGTCCTGCCGATCATCGGTCCCGAGAGGGACGTCCCGACCCCCGACGTCGGGACCGACGAGCGGACGATGGCCTGGATCATGGACACCTACTCGGTGAACGCGGGCTACCCGGTGCCCGGCGTGACGATCGGCGGTCCCGTGACCCCCGGCGGCGCGCCCGACCGGACCGGGGCCACCTCTCGCGGCGTGCGGATCGCCGCGCTCAGGGCCCTGGACGGCTCCCCCGAGGGCCGCACCGTCGCGATCCAGGGCTTCGGCAAGGTCGGCGCCCCGGCCGCGCGCTACCTCGCCGACGCGGGCTGCCTCGTGGTCGCCGTCTCCGACCGCACCGGGGCCGTGATCGACCGCTCCGGCCTGGACGTCGACGACCTGCGGGCGTGGTCGGAGGAGACCGGCGGCGTACGCGGCTACCACCGGGCGGACGCGCTGTCGCGGGAGGAACTGCTGGAGCTCGACGTGGACGTGCTCGTCCCCGCCGCGATGGAAGGGGCGATCACCGAGGAGAACGCCACCCGGATCAGGGCCGGTCTGGTCGTGGAGGGCGCCAGCTCCCCCACCACGCCCGGGGCGGACCGCGTCCTCGCCGAGGCGGGCGTCACCGTGGTCCCCGACATCCTGGCCAACGCGGGCGGCGTGATCGTCTCCTACCTGGAGTGGCTGCAGGACATGCAGGCGCGCTCGTGGAGCGCGCGCGAGGTCGACGCGAGGCTCCGCGGCATCGTGGAGGACGCGTTCGACACGACCGCGACGGTCGCCGCCGAGCACGGGATCACCCTGCGCCAGGCGGCCCATGTGATCGGTGTCGGCCGTGTCGCCGAGGCCCACCGGGCACGCGGGCTGCACTCCTGAAGTCGTGATCGGTGCCGGCCGTGTCGCCGAGGCCCACCGGGCACGCGGGCTGCACTCCTGAAGTCGTGATCGGTGCCGGCCGTGTCGCCGAGGCCCACCGGGCACGCGGGCTGCACTCCTGAAGTCGTGATCGGTGCCGGCCGTGTCGCCGAGGCCCACCGGGCACGCGGGCTGCACTCCTGAAGTCGTGATCGGTGCCGGCCGTGTCGCCGAGGCCCACCGGGCACGCGGGCTGCACTCCTGAAGTCGTGAGGGGGCGTGTCATGGGGCCTGACGAAGCCGTGGACCGGGGCGCGGCGCGGTCCCCGCGGGTCAGAGCGCGCACGGGCTCCGACGCCGCCGGCCGGGACGCGTCACGAGCGGCCGGGGCCGCCGGGGGCGCGCTCCGGGACCGCCGGCGAAGGGACCGCCGGAGCATCGTCCAGGGCGGTGACCAGCCCCTCCAGATCCCGCATGAGCCGCTCGGTGCGCTCGGTGCCGTAGACCGCCTCGATCAGCCGATGGTGCTCGGCCACCCCGCCCTCGACCCGGGCCAGCAGCTCGGACCCGCGGTCGGCGAGGAAGACGGCGACCTTCCGGCGGTCGCCCGGGTCGTGACCCCGATAGACGAGGGAACGGTCGATGAGCCGGTCGATGGCCTTGGTCAGCGTCGGGTGCGGCATCAGCACGGCCTCGGCCAGGTCTCCCATCGAGTGCCCCCGGCCGTCGGCGAGGGCGCGCAGGATGCGCCACTGCTCGACGGAGACGTCCTGGGCGGTCACCGCCGCGGCGAGTCCCCGGTTGACACTGCGCTCGGCCCTGCTGAGGAGGTAGGCGAGCGAGGATCCCAGCCCGGTCGTCACCACATGGAGCTCCCGTCTGCGTCACGATCCGTGTCCCGTCCGAGTGACGGGACTGCCGTACCCATCCATTCCGGAGGATACTCGTCTGTGTGGCAGAAGCCATCACACCCGTCATAGAACCCCTGGAAGCCCGGCTGCTCCCGGGGGACGCGCTGCGCGTCGGGCTGGTCGTGCCGATCTCCGGCGTGCTCGGCCTGGTGGGGCCGTGCGCGATCAACTGCGCGATCCTCGCCGCCGACGAGGTGAACCTCGCGGGCGGGATGCTCGGCAGGCCGGTGGAGCTGGTCCTGGTCGACGGCGGCCGTCCGGCGGCGCAGGTGGCCGCCGAGGTGGCGGGGCTCGCGCGCTGCGGCGCGATCGACGCCGTGGTCGGCACCCACGGCAGCGACGTCAGGATCGAGGTGGTGCGGGCGCTGGCCGGCGGGGTGCCGTTCGTCTACGCGCCGCCGTACGAGGGGGGCGGTCACGCGCCGGGGGTCTACTTCCTGGGCGAGACCCCCGCCCGCCAGCTGCGGCCCGGCCTCGACTGGCTGATCGACCGCCGCCGGGCGCGCAGGTGGTTCCTGCTCGGCAACGACTACGTCTGGCCGCGCCTGGTCCACGGGGCGGCCCGCCGCCACCTCGCCGCACGGGACGCCGGGGTCGTCGGCGAGCTCCTGGTGCCGTACGGCACCCGCGACTTCTCCTCGGCCCTGGAGAGACTGGTGGCCGCCCGCCCCGACGCGGTGCTGCTCAGCCTGGTGGGCAGCGACCTGGTCGCCTTCAACCGGGCCTTCGCGGCGGCCGGGCTGTCCTGGCCGCGGCTCTGCGGCGCGCTGGAGGAGCACGGCCTGCTCGGCATCGGCGGCGACGCCACCGGCGAGCTGTACGGGGCGATGGGGTACTTCGCGAGCCTGGGCACCGACGACAGCCTGAGCCTCGGCGAGCGCTACGCCCGCAGGTTCGGCTCGACCGCGCCGCTGCTCAACGGGCACGGGCAGGGCTGCTACGAGGCGGTGCTGATGCTCGCCGCGCTCGGCTCGCGCGCCGGGACGCTCGCCGTGCCCGAGGTGGACGCGATCGCCGACGGCACCTCCATCGTCACCGCGCGGGGGCGGCTGACCCTGCGCGGACGCGGGGTACGGCGGCAGGCCCACATCGGCCGGGCCGACGGGCTGGACTTCGACATCGTCCGCTAGGTGCGCGGCGGGTCGAGGTCGGACAAAAACTTCCGACTGAAAACTTTTCCTTTGCAAGCAAAAGTTCTAGGGTACGGCTGCAGCCACTTCAAGGAGCCGTACATGACAACCGAGCCCTCACTGGAGCAATTCGGCTACCGACAGGAACTCCGCAGGTCACTGAGCTTCACCGACCTGCTCGTCTACGGCCTGATCTTCATGGTCCCGATCGCGCCGTTCGGCATCTTCGGCGGCGTCTTCCAGGCCTCGGGTGGCATGGTCGCCCTCGCGTACGCCATCGGCATGGTCGCGATGGCCTTCACCGCGCTCTCGTACGCGCAGATGGCCCGCGCGTTCCCGATGGCCGGATCGGTCTACACCTACGCGGGCCGCGGCATCGCCGCGCCCGTCGGTTTCCTGGCCGGGTGGGTGATCCTGCTCGACTACGTGCTGGTGCCCGCCCTGCTCTATCTCATCGCGAGCGCGGCGATGGCCTCCTTCGTGCCCGCCATCCCCGTCTGGGGCTGGCTGATCGTGTTCGTGGTGCTCAACACGGTCGTGAACTACACGGGCATCCAGATGACCGCGCGCATCACGAAGATCATGCTGATCGGTGAGCTCATCGTGCTGGCGATCTTCATGGTCGTCGGGGTGGTCGCCCTGGCTCAGGGCAAGGCCCAGGCGGGCGCGCTCAGCCCGCTGTTCGACTCCTCGACCTTCTCCTGGTCGCTCGTCTTCGGCGCGGTCTCGATCGCGGTCCTGTCCTTCCTCGGCTTCGACGGCATCTCGATGATGGCCGAGGAGAGCCGCGAGGACTCGCGGCGGCTCGGCAGGTCCATGGTCGCGGCGCTGGGCCTGGCCGGGGTGCTGTTCATCGCGCAGACCTGGGTGGCCGCGCTGCTCACCCCCGACCGGTCCGACCTGCTGGCCAAGGGCGACCCCGCGGGCACCGCCTTCTACGACATGGCCGCGTTCGCCGGGGGCCACTGGCTCAGTGTGCTGACCGCGGTCGCCACCGCCGTCGCCTGGGGCTTCGCCAACTCCCTGGTCGCCCAGGCCGCCACCTCCCGGCTGCTGTTCGCGATGGCCCGCGACCGCCAGCTCCCCTCCTTCCTGGCCAGGATCCACCCCACGCACCGGGTGCCCGTCAACGCCACCCTCGTGGTGGCCGCGGTCTCCCTGATCGTCGGTCTCTACCTGACCACCCGCGACGACGGCATCACGCTGATCAGCGGGCTGGTCAACTTCGGGGCGATGACCGCCTTCCTCGCGCTGCACGTGTCGGTGGTCGTCCACTACGTCGTGCGCCGGGGCAGCCGCGACCTGTGGCGGCACCTCGTCGTCCCGGTGCTCGGCTTCGCGATCCTGCTCTACGTCGTGATCAACGCCAGCATCGCGGCCCAGACGCTCGGCATCGTCTGGTTCTGCGTCGGCCTGGTGGTACTCGGCGTCTCCTACGCCACAGGCCGCCGGCCCACGCTGGCCGGGCTCGTCGACGCCCCGGAGGCACCCGGCCGTGCCGCGGCACCCGGCACGGTCGGCAAGCCCTGAGAGCCCACGCCCCCCGTCCCACCCACCCACAACATGCGAGGGCAGAACCGTGTTCGAGATCTTCCTGGAGGTCGGCGAGGGGCTCGGCTCCTTCCGCGCCCCCTCCGCCCTTCCCGTCGCGGGACGCGGTTCCGTGCCGCTCCCCCTGGAGGGCGCGCGATGAACGTCTTCTCCTACCGCCCCGCGCCCGAGGACCTCAGCTACACCTTCGGCGGCCGGCCCGCGGTGGCCAGGGTCGCCCCCGGCTCGATCGTCGAGACGTACACCGAGGACTGCTTCGGCGGCCTGGTGACCTCGGTCGACGACCTGCCCTCACGGGTCTGCGAGTTCCCCTACCTCAACCCCGTCACCGGACCCTTCCACGTGGAGGGGGCCGAGCCCGGCGACACGCTCGCGCTGCACTTCGTCTCCATCGAACCCGCCAGGGACTGGGCCGTGTCGGCCACGTTCCCGCACTTCGGCGCGCTGACGGGCACCCACACCACCGCGATGCTCACCCCTCCCCTGGAGGAGCTGGTGTGGCGCTACGACATCGACACGGCCGCGGGCGTGGTCCGCTACCACGCCCGCAGGAGCGACTTCACGGTCGAGCTGCCGCTCGACCCGATGCACGGCACGGTCGGCGTCGCGCCCGCCGCGTCCGAGGCCCGCATGACGATCACCCCGGACGCCCACGGGGGCAACATGGACACCCCCGAGCTGCGCGCCGGGGTGACCGTCTATCTCGACGTCAACGTCGAGGGCGGGCTCTTCGCGATCGGCGACGGGCACGCCAGGCAGGGGCACGGCGAGGTGTGCGGCACCGCCGTCGAGGCGGCGATGAACACCGTCGTCGCCGTGGAGCTGATCAAGGGGGTGAGCACCCCGTGGCCCCGCCTGGAGGACGACGCCCACCTGATGTCCACCGGCTCGGCCCGCCCGCTGGAGGACGCCTACCGGATCAGCCAGCACGACCTGGTCACCTGGGCCTCCGAGCTCACCGGCCTGGACCCGCTGGACGCCTACCAGCTGGTCAGCCAGATCGGCGAGGCCCCGGTCGGCAACGTCTGCGACACCAACTACACGATGGTCGCCAAGCTTCCCAAGTCCGTCCTCGGCCGTCCGGACGCCTACGAGTCGGCCCACGATCGCCTGCGCGCCCTCGGCCGGAGATACCTGGCCGAACGCTGACCGGGGACGTCCCGCCGGGAACCCGGCGAGCCGGCCGTCCGCGTCGTGCCACCGGGGCGCGCGACGCGGACGGTCAGGTCGCGGCGGTGACGATGTCCTCGCAGATCGCGTGGGTGGCCAGGGCGTCGCCGGCGTCGAGGACGGTGCCGGAGCGGACCGCGTCGAGAAACTCCAGGCAGACCCGCTCGATGCCCCGCTGCCGGGAGACCGGAGTCCAGTCGCCTCGCCTGGTGTGAGTCTCGGCGCCGGCATAGTCGGTCACGTCGGCCAGGTTGACCACGCGGCGCTTGGCACCGCCTCCCATGACCTCCACGGTCTCCTCGGCCGTACCGCTCATCCTGTTCATGATCCCGAAGGCGGTGAAGCCGTCCCCGGACAGCTCCAGCGTCACGTACTCCAGCAGCCCGTTCCTGACCCGGGTACGGATGCCTGTGTGCTCGACCTCGCCGGGCACCAGGAACCTGAGGGTGTCCACGACGTGGACGAAGTCGTCGTAGACGACGGTCCGCGGGTCGGCGGGGTGGCGCGCGCGGTGCTTCTGCATCACCACCAGGTCGCGGGGAAGGTCGCGCAGCGCCGCGTAGGACGGCGCCCTGCGGCGGTTGAAGCCGACGAGCAGCGACCGTTCGCTCTCGCGTGCCAGCCGCACCAGGCGCTCGGACTCGGCGAGGGTGTAGGCGATCGGCTTGTCCAGGTAGACGTGCACGCCCGCTCGCAGCAGCGGCTCGACGACCTTCACGTGCGCGGCCGTCGCGACGTGCACGAAGGCCGCCTCGATTCCCGCTCCGAGCACCTCCTCCACCGAGGAGAAACGGCGCTCGACCCGGTAGGCGTCGCCGAGGCGGTCGAGCGTGGCGCGGTCACGGGTGCACAGGTGGAGGTCGAGTCCGGGGGTCGCGCCGAGGACCGGCAGGTACGCCTTCTCCGCGATGTCCCCGAGGCCGATGACAGCGATCTTCATGCTCAAAGCGTACGGCGTGTCCCCGGCCCCGCCCCGGCGGGTGCGGCCCCGGCCTCCCCGTTCGGGCGGGTGCGGCCCCGCTCCGGCAGGGGCGGCGTGCCGCCGGTCCCGCCCGGCGGGGGTGCGCCGCGGTCCCCCGCGTACGACGTGGGACGTCCTCCGCTACGCCGCCACGGCCAAGCGGTCGCGCCACCAGGCGAGCGTCGCGGCCAGCGCCTCGTCCATCGGGGTCGGCGCCAGGTCGAGGGCGGCCTGGGACTCGCCGGAGTCGAGGACGAAGGGGCGGACGAACTGGTAGCGCAACTCCTCCAGTTCCCCGAGCATCGGCGAGAAGAGCCCGGCGGCGCGCAGCAACCAGTGGGGCATGGCCTTGACCCCCGGGTCGGGGACTCCGGCGAGCGCGCACAGGCGCTCGGCGACCTCGCGCACCGACATCGGCTCGTTCGTCGGGACGTGCCACGCGCGGCCCCAGGCACGGTCGCCCTCGCCCGCCGCGACCAGGGTCCGCGCGACGTCGGGCACGTAGGTCCAGCTGTGCGGCTGGGCGGGGTCGCCGGCGAAGCGGACGGTCTTGCCGGCCAGCAGTGCGGGGACGAACCTCTCCCCGAGGTGCGACTGGTCGAGGCAGCCGGGGCCGAAGTAGTCGGATCCGCGCACCTCGGTCGCCCTGACCCGGCCCGCCTCGTGCGCGGCCAGGGCATCCCGCCACACCTTGACCCGGATCGCACCCTTGGCGCTGGGCGGGTTCAGCGGGTCGCCCTCCCTCATCGGCCGGTCGGGAGCCGCGTAGACGTAGAGGTTGCCGAGGATGACGTACCCCGCACCGGTGGTCTCGGCGGCTCCCAGCAGTGACGCGGCGAGCGGCGGCCAGTCGCGCGCCCACTCGTGGTAGCGCGGGTTGACGCAGTTGTAGAGGACGGCGGCGCCCCCGGTCAGGGCGGTCAGCTTCTCGCGGTCGCTCACGTCGGCGGCGACCCTGCGGATGCCCGGCAGGTCGGGACCCGAGCCCGAGCGGCTGACGAGGACGACCTCGTGCCCCTGCCCGGCCAGCTGCCGGGCGACCTCGGAGCCGACCTGACCGGCTCCCGCGATGACGTGCTTGGCCATGATTCCTCTTCTTCCTTCACTGATCACTGATGTGCCTTTGCGCCCGTTCCGTTCTGAGAGCAATGCTCTCGATAAAGAGCACTGCTCGTCAAGAGCAGTGCTCTCTTTTGTTCTCGGTGCTCTGATATGGTCACGGCATGAGTTCGAGCCTCACCGCACGCGAGAGGGTCAGAGCCGAGCTGACCCGCGAGATCACAGACGTCGCCCGGCGGCAGCTGGCCGTCGACGGCGCGAGCGGCCTGTCCCTGCGCGCGGTCGCCCGCGAGATGGGCATGGCCTCGTCGGCGATCTACCGCTACTTCCCGTCCAGGGACGACCTGCTCACGGCCCTGATCATCGACGGCTACAACGCCGTCGGCGAGGCCGTGGAGAACGCCGACGCGGCCGTACCGCCCGAGGACCACCGGGGCAGGTGGATGGCGGTCTGCCACGCCGTACGGGACTGGGCCCTGGCCCATCCGCACGAGTACGCCCTGTTGTACGGCTCACCCGTACCCGGCTACCGGGCACCGCAGGACACCGTCCCCGCCGCGGTCCGCGACACCGTCGTCTACGG
This sequence comes from Streptosporangium sp. LJ11, assembly GCF_051918945.1. Taxonomy (NCBI): domain Bacteria; kingdom Bacillati; phylum Actinomycetota; class Actinomycetes; order Streptosporangiales; family Streptosporangiaceae; genus Streptosporangium; species Streptosporangium sp. LJ11. The sequence goes on along the minus strand of NZ_JBPXMB010000005.1, from coordinate 328,577 downwards.
CCGGATCGTCTCCGACGCCCACCGCGCCGGAGCGCTGAACCCGCCCGACACCACCCAGCCGCCCGTCCCGCCGTCCTTCCACGAGGATGCCGCGCGGGTGCGCGAGCTGATACCCGACGTCCCCGACGACGTGATCGTCCGCGGCCTGATCGCCTGGACCGGCCTGTTCGGCTGGCTCAACTTCGAGCTGTTCGGCCAGTTCAACAACGCGATCCTCGACCTCGCGGCGGCCTTCGACCACGCCATGCGCTGCCAGGCCCGCACCCTCGGGCTACCTGCCTGATACGTCACGACTCGGCCGCGATGAGTAACGTCCACCTGTCTGGAGTGATAAACGAGGTGAAAGGCTCTCGAATGAGCCGTTTTCTCGATGGACGAAAGGCACCCCCGACTTCATGGTGGAAAGTCCTATTCACGGCGAAGGCGTGACGGTCCGCACGCTGTTCGAGCGGAATTCCTTCGCGCTGGACTACTACCAGCGGGAGTACACCTGGACCCGCCACGAGGTCGGCACGCTGATCGACGACCTCGGCCAGCGCTTCCTCAGCCAGTGGAAACCCCTGCACGACCGGAGCAGGGAGATCGACGGGGAGTTCCCCGAGGTGCTGCGCGGCGAGGCCCTGGTGCCCTTCGTCCACTGGCTGCTCGACCGCGTCTGCCTGGTCGGCATCCGGGCCCTCGACCAGGAGAACGGCCGCGAGATCTTCGTGTCGATGAACGACCGGGGGCTCCGGCTGAGCCACGTGGACCTGCTGAAGGGCCATCTCTTCCGGCGGGTCGACGTGAAGGCGCGCGAGGACCTCGGCGGGGCCTGGGCCGACATGCTCGCCCGCCTCACCACCTCCGAGACCGACTCCCCCGAGGCCAACACGCCCAGCGCGTACGTCCGCTCGTTCCTCCTCGCGCAGTACGCGGATCTCGGCGAGGGGTCCACGGACGCCGCCGGGATCGGGCGGGCCGTCCACGAGTGGATCCTGCGCAACGACGTCCAGCTCGGCCTCGGCCGCGTGGCCGAGGCGCAGGCGTTCGTGCAGAGGCTCACGAACGTGTCGAAGCGCTACTGCGAGCTGCTCCGCGCCTGCCGGGAGTTCACCCCCTCCCTGGCCGGCGTCTACTTCAACGGTCACAACGGCATCGACGGCCAGTTCACGCTGCTGCTCTCCGTCGTCTCGCCCGAGGACTCCGACGAGGTGTTCACCCGCAAGTGCTCGATGGTCGCGTCGTTCCTCGACCTCGTCTACGTGCGCAGGTCCGTCAACAACCTCCCCGTGCAGCGCCGCGACCTCGACGAGATCGTCCACCGGCTGATCCCCCTCCTGCGGATGTGCCGGACCACCGACGACGTCGCCACGGTCCTCGGCCGGGAGACCTCCCTGCTCGAACACGACTTCCGCGAGCTGGCCTCCTTCGGGCTCCGGGCCAACAACCGCCGCCTGGTCCGCTACCTGCTCTCCCGGATGACCGCCCATGTCCAGCGCGAGTGCGAGGGGGGAAACCACGAGTACGCGTTCCTGCGGGGACCGCGCGAGTACGAGATCGAGCACGTCTGGGCCAACCGCTTCGAGCGACACAGGGCCGAGGTCAGGACCACGGCGGAGTTCTACATCCGGCGCAACCGCCTCGGTGCCCTGCTGCTCCTGCCCAGGTCCGTCAACGCGAGCTTCCGCGACGACCCCTACGAGCGGAAGCTCGAGCACTACTACGCGGAGAACCGGCTCGCGGCCTCCCTGCACCCCAAGAGCCGCCTGCGCAACACCCCGTTCACCCACTACCTCAGGGACTCGGGCCTGGACCGGGCGTTCCAGCCCTGCCCGGAGTTCGGCGTACGGGAGATCGAACGGCGGCAGAACCTCTACCGGCTCCTCTGCGAGGAGATCTGGAACCCGGCCAGGCTCGGCTTCCGCATGCCGGTGATCGTCCTCCCGCCCCCCGCCCCCGAGCAGTCCGGGTCCCGCCGCCACTACGGCGTCGAGGTCGTCGACCTCATCAAATGCGGCCTGATAGCGCCGAACGCCAAGATCTTCCGCACGGTCAGGGGCGAGATGCACTTCGCCACGGTCGAGGAGGGCGGGACGATCAGGGTGGCGGCGACGGGCCAGGCCTACCATTCCCTGTCGGCCGCCGGAGCCGCGGTCGCCGGGACCAGGGCGTGCGCCGGGCGGGACGTCTGGCGCATCGAGCGCGACGGCGCCGCGCTGCCGCTGAAACGCCTCCGCGAGGAGGCCATCAGCCGCGGCCTGATGTCCAAAGCCTGAGGCCGTCCCCTCCGCGCTCCCGCCCGGCGAACAGGGCGGCGCGCCTCTTCCGCCCGTTCTCACAGGTGGAAGAGGCGCGCCGCTACGTCGCCGACGTGACCGGAGGTCGTCTGACGCCGCCCGCGCGGCCGAGGTGCCGACGGCGGCGCTCCGCGGGCGTACGACGATCTCCGCGAGACCGTGTGACCGGCCTGAAGCCTCCTACCGGGAGAACTTCTTGCGCATGGCTCCCCGGAGGATCTGGCCCGGCCGCTGCTGCTCCCCGTGCAGGGAGGTGAGAACAACGATCATCCCGGTGACGGCCGGAATGACCCACTGCATGACGCGCAACTGCTGCTGCGCCTTGGCGACCTCTTCCGGTGTCTCCTTTTCCGGCTTCACCGCGCCCTCCACGGGCACGTCGCCCGCGTCCGCGAGCTTGGCCCCGAGCACCCCGGTGTAGGCGGTCGCGGCCAGCGCGGCGGCGGTCAGCGCGGCCTTGGCCGCGGTGCTCGCCCCCACTCCCCGCTGATGCGCCACGCGCTGCTTGTTGGCCGCCAGCAGGCCGGCCGAGCCGATGAGGAAGGCGCCGATGCCCACGGCGTTGACCGGCCTCCAGCGCCCCCATCCCACGTTCGCCACCCGCAGGCGCTCGCTTCTGTCACTGACCACGTTGGCAGCGCCGTTGAGGCCGATCGCGCCCATCAACGAGCCCCCGAACCAGGCGGCCAGCCCCACATCGTGCATCGCGCGCACGACCGTATTGCGTTCCATGCGTCTCCCCCTCGTCACAAGTGTCGGATTCGCGACCTTTATGGTTAACATCGCGCTGTTACCGCTGTGATGGGGGTTAACTACCCGGATCTACTCATGCGATCCGCTCATCTACTGATGTACAGATCAAGGTTGAGGCTGCGAACGGTCAGGAAACGGGACTCCCCCCGAAAACCCGGGCGTCGAGGAACGGGTTGCGGAACTTACCCGTGGGGTCGAGCTCGGCGGCCAGCCGCCGGAAGTCCGGAAGCCGGTCGTACAGGGAGTTCAGGCGCTCGGGCCCCATCAGGAAGAGCTTGCCCCAGTGCGGGCGGGCCTCGAAGGGCTCCAGCGCCTCCTCGACCACGGCGATCACCCGGCTCACCGCGGGCCAGTCCTTCTTCCAGGTGAAGTGGACCGCGACGACGTCCTCGCGGTAGGAGGTGCTCAGCCACAGGTCGTCCGCCGCGACGGTGCGGATCTCCGAGATCTGCAGGACCGGGGCGACGACGTCCCTGACCGCGTCCAGCGCGCGGAGCGCGGCGAGGGCGTGGCGGCGCGGCAACAGATACTCCGACTGGAGTTCCTCCCCGCTGCTCGGCGTGAAGTCCAGGCGGAAGTGCGGCAGCCGGTCGTACCAGGGACCGGGCACGCCCATCTGCGCGGTGCAGTTGACGGCGGACATCCCCGGCAGCGGGTGCCGGTCGGCCGTGGCCGCCGTGGCGTCCAGCCAGATCGGCTCCGGCTCCCACGGGCCGGGGTCGCCGTCGCGGCGCTTCACCCACACCTGGTCGATCCCGGAACCGGTCCAGCCGGTGAACAGGCCCACGCTGTACGCGGCCGAGAGGATCTCCTCGAAGTGCTCCTCCATCCGCGCCCAGGGCAGGTTCTCGTAGACGTACTGCCGCACCTCGAAGGCCGGGACGACGTCGAGGACGACCCTGGTGACGATGCCCAGCGCACCGAGGGCGACGACCGCCCCGGCGAAGCGGTCGCCGTCCTTCTCCCGGCTGAGGACGGTGATCTCACCGTCCGCGGTGACCAGTTCGAGGCCGGAGACGGCGGTGGCCAGGTTGCCGTTGGCGACGCCGGAGCCGTGCGTGGCCGTGGCGCAGGCGCCGGCGACCGAGATGTGCGGCAGGGAGCCGAGATTGGGCAGTGCGTGGCCCCGGTCGTACAGCCACCGGCTCAGCTCGCCGTAGCGCACCCCGCCACCCACCGTGACCGTGCCCCGTACCGGGTCGAGCTCGAAATCGGCGGGCAGGCCCTCCAGCGAGACGAGGTCCCCACCGGGACGGTCGGCGATCTCGTTGAAGGAGTGGCGGGTGCCGAGTGGCCGGACGGCGCCGCTGCCGGCGACCAGTTCCTGGAGCTCCTCGATGCCGCCGGGGCGGTGGAACCGCGCGGCGCCGTAGGTGATGTTGCCCGCCCAGTTCTGCGGTTCTCCGGTCACGATGTGCCCTCTCTACGCCTCACGCCAGGCCGTACGCGGCGGATGCGCGCCACACGCGGGTGATCGTGTGGGACACGGGCTCACCGGGTGACCGTGGGGGGCACGGGTCGCGGCCGGGCGGGGCACGGCTCATGGCCGGTGATCATCCGAAGCGCGACGGCGGGCATCGCCGCACCCAGGGTAGTTCAGGAATTTCGTTACATCCGCCGCGAGTCGTCACCGCCCGGTCCGGCGCACTCGGCGCGGGTGGCGGGCCCCGGCTCGCTCAGGGCCTCTCAAGCGTCGTCACCGCCCGCGTCCGGCGCACTCGATGCAGGTCCGGGCGACCGGGCGGGCCTTCAGGCGCTCCAGGGCGATGGGCCGCCCGCAGTCGTCGCACACGCCGTAGGTGCCCTGCTGGAGTCGCTCGACCATCTCGTCGAGGGCGGCGAGATGATCCCTTGCTCTGTCGAGCAGGGCCTGGAGATGGGACCGCTCGAAGGCGATCGTCGCCCCCTCCGGGTCGTGCTCGTCGTCGTTGGCCACCAGCGTCGACGAATCGACGAGGTCGTCCCAGTCGCGCGTCAACGCCGTGATCTGGACCACCGTCCTCTCGCGGTCCGCGGTCAGAAGATCCCGCATGGCCGCCCGCTGAGCAGAAGAAAGCACGGTTCCCGAAGGCTGCTTGCCCATCGCCGTCTCACCCCGTCCTACCGCGGATCCGCTCCTGGCCGTGGGCGTCGCCGGCTCGTGACGCGAGGCCGCCGACCTGGGACTTCCCTCCATTTTACGGCTCGTGAGGTGAGCGGCCCCCGCCCGGAGCCCGGAGGGGCTCGTACGGCGGCGGGGACGTCCCCGCCGCCGTACGAGCCCCTTTCACGGAAACCGGCGGCCATCCGCCGGCGAGCGGGCCGTCGGCCACTCCGCCCGCCGTCCGACGACGGGCCCGCTTCGATCCCCCGGTCTCTCCGGTCTCTCCGGTCCCTGCGGCGCCTGCCGCCCCCCGGACACCGAGCGGGTCCGGGACATGTGTTCCCGGCGCGTTCCACAGGACGGGTCCTAGAAGGAGAAGATCGCCCCGGTCGCGGCGCGCAGCTCGCACTGGTTGCTGAAGGTTCGCCGGTACTGGACGAAACGGCCGTTCCAGGTGCCGGTCGCGGACACGGTGACGGGATCGTGATATCGCGGGCAGGCCGCCCACGGCAGCCTGAGGTAGGTGGGGTTGCCCTGCACCCGGCTCAGCAGCGCGCACGCCTCCGGTCCGCGAGGGTGCATGCCGTACATCGGCGCGCACGCGAGCCGGACGGTCCGCGTCCTGCCCATTCGCGAGACGGTCAACGTGAGGCGCTTGGGGTACGGGCCGTCGATCGTCGGGCCCCACGGCGGGGTCACGACGGGCGGGCGGGGCGGGATCGGCTGCCCCCACGGCGGACGCGGCGGGGTCGGCCGGGGCGGGGTCGGCCGGACCCACGGCGGGTCGGGGATGGGAGGCCCCGGGTTCGGGCGGGGCGGCAGGGGGTGGGGCGGCCGGGGCGGCCACGGGGGCGGATCAACGGTCGGCTGAGCCACGGGCGGGCCGGGTTCGTAGTGCGCCGGCTGCGCGTCCGCGGCGGCGGTACCGCTGAGGATGACGAGCCCGGCGGTGGCCAGGCCGAGGATACATCGCATGAGTTCCCCCGATAAATACAGATTCCATAAACAGCCGAATATGTCGCGTTCGGTCAGTTTGGGGGGAGCGAGTTACACCCTGAGCTGCAAAGAGGCTATGTCGATGATGTTGGGATGTCTCGCAGCGACTCGCCATGGAATGCCATGAATTCGGCAGGCGGGAAACCTGCCGGACGGCCCGGATGGAGAGGGATCCGCGAGCCCGTCCGCGGCGCCGATCCATACCCGGAAAAGCCGGTTTCGCGGTACCGACCCGGAATCCGCGAGGCCACGACGGCTCCACCGATGCGTCCTCGTGCCCCGGGGCGAGCGGAAACGACTCGACCGCGCCCGGACGGATCTCGCGGTGGGCGCGGTCGGGTGAGCGACGTGGACGCCTTGTGGGCGGCCGTCGGACCTCGTACGGCAGATCGTGCCGGGCGAGGCGGGGACTGTGCGGGAGGGAGTGGGTGGTACGGGGTGCGGGGCGACGCGGACGGTGCCGGGCGAGAGGCGCGCGGCCGGCGCGGCCGTACGTGGGAGCCGTGCCGCCCCGTCCGCTCCGCTAGCGGCCGGCGCGGTTGACCGCGGAGATGACGGCCTTGAGCGAGGCGGTGGTGGTGTTGGAGTCGATGCCGACACCCCACAGGGTCCGGCCGGCGATCTCGCACTCGATGTAGGAGGCGGCCTTGGCGTCGGTCCCCGCGCTCATGGCGTGCTCGGCGTAGTCGAGGACGCGTACCTGGACCCCGACCCGGGCCAGGGCGTCGCAGAAGGCGGAGATGGGACCGTTGCCGACTCCCTCGACCTCGCGGATCTCCCCGTCGAGGCGCAGGTCGGCGCTGATGGCGTCCTGCCCGTCACCCCTGGAGGTGGTCCGGTGGGCCAGCAGGCCCAGGCGGCCCCACGGGCTCGTCGGGTTGGGCAGGTACTCGTCGGTGAAGACCTCCCACATCTGGGTGGCGTTCACCTCGCCACCGATGGTGTCGGTGTGGGTCTGGACGGCGCGGGAGAACTCGATCTGCAGGCGCCGCGGCAGGTCCAGGTGGTGGTCGGCCTTCATGATGTAGGCGACCCCGCCCTTGCCGGACTGGCTGTTGACCCGGATGACCGCCTCGTACGTGCGGCCGATGTCCTTGGGGTCGATCGGCAGGTACGGGACCGCCCAGGCGAACTCCTCGACCGGGACGCCCGCGGCGGCCGCGTCGCGCTCCAGGTGCTCGAAGCCCTTCTTGATGGCGTCCTGGTGGGAGCCGGAGAAGGCGGTGTAGACGAGCTCGCCGCCCCACGGGTGGCGCGGGTGGACGGGCAACTGGGTGCAGTACTCGGTGACCCGGCGGATCTCGTCGATGTCGGAGATGTCGACCTCCGGGTCGACGCCCTGCGAGAACATGTTCATGCCCAGCGTGACCAGGCAGACGTTGCCGGTGCGCTCGCCGTTGCCGAACAGGCAGCCCTCGATCCGGTCGGCCCCGGCCATGTAGCCCAGTTCGGCGGCGGCGACGGCGGTGCCGCGGTCGTTGTGGGGGTGCAGGGACAGCACGATCGAGTCGCGGTAGGCCAGATTGCGGTGCATCCACTCGATCTGGTCGGCGTAGACGTTGGGCGTGGCCATCTCGACGGTGGCGGGCAGGTTGAGGATGACCTTGCGGTCGGGGGTGGGCTGCCAGACGTCGTTGACGGCGTCGCAGACCTCCACCGCGTACTCCAGCTCGGTACCGGTGAAGGACTCCGGGGAGTACTGGAAGTAGATCTCCGTGTCGTCCATCCCGGCGGCCAGCTTCTTGCAGAGCTTGGCGCCCTCGACCGCGATCGCGGTGATGCCCTCGCGGTCCTGGCCGAAGACGACCCGGCGCTGGAGGGTGGAGGTGGAGTTGTACAGGTGGATGATCGCCTGCTTGGCCCCGCGCACCGACTCGAAGGTCCGCTCGATCAGCTCGGCCCTGGACTGGGTCAGGACCTGGATCACCACGTCGTCGGGGATCAGGCCCTCTTCGATGATCTGCCGTACGAAGTCGAAGTCGGTCTGGGAGGCGGCGGGAAAGCCCACCTCGATCTCCTTGTAGCCCATCTTCACCAGCAGCTCGAACATCTGGAGCTTGCGGTGGGCGTCCATGGGGTCGATCAGCGCCTGGTTGCCGTCACGCAGGTCGACGGCGCACCACCGGGGGGCCCGGTCGATGACCTTCCCGGGCCAGGTGCGGTCGGCCAGCTGGATCGGCGCGAAGGACTCATAGCGCTTGAACGGCATGGGACTGGGCTGCTGCTGCGGATACATGCAAGGCTCCTCGACTGGGAAAACAATCGTGGCCGACGCGCATGGCTCGCTCCGCGACGAGGGAGCCGGCCTCTACAGGCCCTCGTCGCGGCAGCTAAGAAGCAGGCCGCGCAGCATGCCTAGCACGTTAGCAGACGTCTCAGGATGCCCGGGCCCCGGTCTCACATGGCGGGACTCGAAGATCTTCGCTCACCTGGCGGGGCCCGGAGATCTCCGGCGTCTCACCCGCGGAAGGGCCGCCGTCGCGGGGTCGGCCTCCGACGGTGCGGTGACCCGCCGATCGGATACAGTCCAGAAAAACTCTGACAGGGGGAACGGACATGAGGGACGGCGACATCCTCGCCCATATCCACGAGTTGATCGCCGAGGAGCAGGAGCTCCGGGCGAAGCTGGGCTCGCACTCGATCTCCTCGCACGAGGAGAACAACCGGATCCAGCACCTGGAGGAGGCCCTCGACCAGGCATGGGACCTGCTCAGGCAGCGCCGGGCGCGCCGCGAGTTCGGTGAGGACCCCAACTCGGCGGCCCCCCGCCCGATCGACGAGGTCGAAGACTACCTTCAGTGATCGCCGGTCCCGGAAGCCCCCTCCGGGAAGCCGTCGCCCGCCCTGCGGGCTGACCTCCGTGCTACCCCCGTGCCGCCCCCACGCCGCTCCCGCACGCCCGCCGCACGGTCCGCCGGGACTCACCCGCCGCGCGATCCGGCCGGGGGCGGAGGCTCGGCGGGGCTCGAAGGCCCGGCCGGACCCCGAGACTCATCCGAGCCCGAGCCCGAGCTCGGGGACGACGACCCCGGGGACGGCGACGGGCTCGGAGACGAGCTCGAGTTCGGTGGGGCCGGGCCGGTTTCCCCGGCCGGGCGACCCTCACAGCGCGAGTCGGCGGGAGTCCGCTGCGAGACCGGGGCGAGCCAGGAGATCACGCTGTGCTCGACGTACCAGCCGTGCAGGTTCACCCACGTCCGGGGCACCTCACCGGGGTCGGGGCAGAGCACCTTCGACTGCAGCCGGTCGTTCTGGATGAACTCCACGACACCGTCACGCTTGAGGACGGTGGTCATCTGGTCGTCGCTGGCGACCATGTAGCCCACCACCACCTCCGCGGACCTCTCCTCGGTCGGTTTCTCCAGGGTGATCTGCATGGCGATCAGCGGGAGGATCGGCGCCCTCATCACGACCACGCCGACCAGGAACGGTGTGAACACCGCCATCGCGATCGCGATGCCGTGGGTCAGCACCCTGGCCGGCGCCTCGGGCACCGGACCGGTCAGCAGCGCCGCGAACACCGGGGGAAGGGTCAGGAGGATCGCGGTCGCCACGTCCCGCGCGGCGAACGCGGAGACGATGGCCGGCCACAGCAGGACGTACGACAGCACGGCGGCGATCACCGGAAGCGCGTAGCAGAACGTGGTCCGCAGCTCCTCGTGGTCCGGGAACCGTTCACGCACGGTGAGCCCGAGCAGAGCCAGTGACAGCATCGCCAGCGTCGGCAGGAAGCGCAGCTGCCAGGTACACACGCCCATCGCGACGGCGAGGACCACCACCCAGCCGGGCAGCCGCTGAGCGCTGTGCACCAGCCACGAGGAGCGGCCCGTGCTGATCCAGTGAAGGGTGCCGAGAAGCCTGCCGCCGACCACGACGACGGGCAGCACCCACACCGTGGTCAGCAGGACCGCGCTCAGCAGGCCCAGCGGGCTGATGGTCTGCACGAGCAGGAGCAGCGTCTGGGTGTCCTGCTTGCTGGCGTACCACAGCCGCATCACCAGCAGGACGATCGGGAACACCGGCAGCAGCGTGAGGAACCACTCCTGGTTCCTCGGCGCGTCCCTCACCCGCGCGTCGGGTTTCAAGGGGCGGAGGGACAATCCTGGACGGGGAGGGTTCGCTCCCACGGCCAGCGGCGTACGTCCGGGGGAAGCGCGCACGGCTGCCGTGCCTGCGCCACGTCCACCCCCGGGTTGGCCGCCAGCAACGGCCGGATGTGTTTCTCGTACGCCCCCTCCCACATCTTGTTGTCCGGATCGGCGTAGGAGCGGTAGAGCGCGAGGTCGACCAGGGTGCGCAGCGCGCCGTTGGAACCCGCGTTCACCGCCCACATCTCCGTCTTCTCCAGCGCGATGTCGTGGTGGCGCAGCTTCCTTCCCGGTTCCGCGACGAACCCGGCCAGCAGGGCCGCGTCGGTGGTCACCGCGTCGGCCGCCCTGTTGGCCGCGAGGCCGTCCGCGAGACGGTCCACGCACTTGCTGATCAGGAGCTCGGCGATGGGGTCGACCTTGATCGCCTTTTTCAGCTCGACCAGGGAGGTCGAGGTGCCGAGCGAGCAGACCCTCTTGCCCTCGAGCTGCCCCAGGGAGGCGACGTTGTCGTCGGGGTAGTCGGCCCTGGTCACCACCGACTGCTCGGTGTAGAGGTAGGGCGTCGAGAAGCCGACGGAGGGATCGGCCCTGCGTTCCGGCGTCACGCTGAAGGTCGCCACCACGAGGTCGACCTTGACGAACGCGCCGTCCGTGTCGCGGGCCTGCATGCGCGCCCTGTCCTCGGTCTCGATGGACAGGAAGTCGACCTGGTCGGGCCGGAAGCCCAGATCCGCCGCGATCATGTAGGCGATGTCGATGTCGAAGCCGGTGAAACCGGTCTCGCCCGGCTTCCGCAGGGCGATGCCCGGGGTGTCCTCCTTCACGCCGATCAGCAGCCTGTCCTTGTTGAGGAGCCCCGCCTTCTCCCGTAACTCGGCCTCGGTGGGAGGCCCGCTCACCCACACGACGGACACCCCGACCACGACCGCGGCGAGGGCCAGCGCGATCCAGGCGGCCAGCCGGAAGCGGCGGAACCGGTGACGGCGGGGCGGTCCGGACGGTCCGGGCGGGCCGGTCGGCGGCCCTGAGCGGGGGCCCTCGGCGTCCGCGTCCTCGGACCGCGAGTCGCGGTCGTACCGGTCGTCGTCGTCCCAGCGGTCACGGTCATACCGGCCATCGGGCCGCCGGTCGGGCTCGTAGCGGTCGTCGTCCCAGCGGTCGCGCTCGTACGCTCCTGAGGAGCGCCGCCCACGCCCGTACCGGTCGCCGTCCCGCCGGTCGGGCTCGTAGCGGTCGTGCTCGTAGCGGTCATCGGGCCGCCGGTCACGCTCGTCGCCCGGCCGCCGGTCACGCTCGCCCGCGGCCCGGTCCCGGCGCTCGTCGAGGGGCGTCTCCCCCGTCTCCCCGCCGATTCGCCGGCCGGGAGCGTCACCGGCCGGCTCACCGGCCGCGCGGCCGGGCCCTGCCTCGCGCTCGTCACCGGCCGGGCCCCCGGTCTCCTGGCGGGAAGAGCCGCTCTTCCCGCCAGGAGACCGGCCCCGCTTCGCGGGAGACTCGGAGGGCTCCGGAGGGAGGGACACCCGCTCCGGCCGCTCTTCCCCGTCCGCAGGTTCCTTCGCCATGACACCCCCGGACTCCGCTTTTCTGGGCAGGCTATGTCGTCATCGCTCGTGGCGGGAGCCTCTTCATCAAGAAGTGATCAAACGCAGCCTTCTTGCTCTGAAAAATCCGATTCAGAGCTTTAGCGGTCAGACGGCGAGAAGGCGGTGAATTCCCTCCCCGCGCAGTTCCTCGGCCTCCCCCGAGTGGACGACGTGCCCGGCGTCGAGAATGAGGAAGCGGTCGGCGAGGCGGAGCGCCAGGTCCAGATACTGCTCGACCAGCAGGAGCGACAGGCCGGTGGCGTGCAGCCGCTCGATCGCCTCCTCGATCTCGATGATGATCGACGGCTGGATGCCCTCGGTGGGCTCGTCGAGGATGAGCAGCTTGGGACGGGTGACCAGGGCGCGGGCGATGGCGAGCTGCTGTTGCTGCCCGCCGGACAGGAACCCGGCGCGCCGCTTGAGCAGCGGCTTCAGCCGCGGGAAGGTCTCCAGGGCCTCCTCCAGCGCCTCCTGCGGCCCCTTGGCGGCCTCCAGCGTGACCTGGAGGTTGCCGAGCACGCTGAGCTGGGGGAAGGTCTCGTGCCCCTGGGGGACGTACGCCATGCCGAGCCGGACCCGCTCGTGAGGCGGCAGGCGCGTCACGTCGCGTCCCTCGAAGGTGACCGACCCCGAGGTGGCGGGCAGCACTCCCATCACGGTGTTGAGCAGGGTGGTCTTGCCCACCCCGTTGCGGCCCATCACGCACATCAGCTGCCCGGGCTCCACCTCCAGGGAGACCCCGAACAGCACCCGGGCCCTGCCGTACCCCGCGTCAAGTTCCCGTACCGACAGCATCGCTGCGCTTCCTTCCGATGTAGACCTCCTGCACGCGCGGGTCGTCGCGGACCTGGTCCACCGATCCCTCGATCAGCACCTTGCCCTCGTGCAGGACGGTGACCTGCGAGGCGTACCTGCGCAGGAACTCCATGTCATGTTCGATCACGATCACCGTGTGGTCGTTCGCCACGGACGTCAGGAGCTCGCCGGTGCGCTCCCGCTCGTCCTTGGACATACCGGCCACCGGCTCGTCCAGCAGGAGCAATTTGGGGCGCTGGGTGAGCAGCATGCCGATCTCCAGCCACTGCCGCTGCCCGTGGGAGAGCACCCCCGCGGGCCGGTCGGCCAGCTCCCTCAGGCCGGTGGTCTCCAGGGCCTCGGCGACGGCGTCGGAGACGCCTCGCCTGCGCCGGGCCAGCGACCAGAGCGGGCGGCGGAAGGACGCGGCCAGGTCGAGGTTCTCCAGGACGGTGAGCTCCTCGAAGACCACCGAGGTCTGGAAGGTCCGCCCGACGCCGAGCCGGACGATCCTGTGCTCTCGCAGGCCGACCAGGCTGCGCCCGTCGAAGACGACCTCGCCGGTGGTCGGGCGGGTCAGGCCGGTGATGACGTCGATGAGCGTGGTCTTCCCGGCCCCGTTGGGGCCGATCAGGAATCGCAGCTCCCCCTTCTCGACCGTCAGGTCGATGCCGTCGATGGCGCGGAAGCCGTCGAAGACCACCGACAACCCGCGTACCTCGATCATCGGGCTCATCCGACCTCCTCCATCACTCTCGTACCGGGAGCGTCCGCGGGCGGCGGTTCGGGGTCCGTACGGCGCCCCGACCTGCGCGCCCAGGCGTCGCGCGCCGACGCCGCCACACCGAGGATCCCCTTGGGGGCCAGGGTCATGACGAGGATGAACAGCGCGCCCTGCAGGTAGAGCCAGCCGTCGGCGAACTGCTCGCTGAAGGACGTCTTGGCGTACCCCATCACGACCGCGCCGAGGATCGCCCCGGCCAGCGCGAACCTGCCGCCCACCGCGACCGCGACGACGAGTTCGAGGGAGGGGACCACACCCAGCAGCGCGGGCGAGATGATGCCGACCACGGGCACGAACAGGGCCCCCGCGAGCCCGGCCATGCCCGCGGAGAGCGCGAAGGTGACGGTCTTGACCCTGGCCGGGTCGTAGCCGAGGAACCTGACGCGGTCCTCGCCGTCCCTGATGGCGACGAGCAGCCGCCCGAAGCGGCTCTTGACCAGCTGGCGGGCGCCGAGGTAGAGCAGCCCGGTGACGATCGCGACCGTGAAGTACAGCCCGCGCTGGGTCGAGTCGGCCGCCAGGTCCTGGCCGAACAGGTCGTAGAAGTTGGTCAGGCCGTTGGTGCCGCCGGTCAGGCCCTGCTGGCCGACGAGCAGGATGACGAACGCGGCGGCGAGCGCCTGGGTGAGGATCGCGAAGTAGGCGCCGCGCACCCGCTGCCTGAACACCAGCAGGCCCAGCACCGTGGCGATCAGCATCGGCCCGACGACGACCATGGCCAGCGCGAACACCGGGTTGGCGAACGGTTTCCACAGGGCGGGCAGCTGCTCGACCCCGCTCCACACCATGAAGTCGGGCAGGTCGCCCTGGGCGTCCACCAGTTTCAGGTGCATGGCCATCGCGTAGCCGCCGAGTCCGAAGAACACGCCCTGGCCCAGGACGAGCATGCCGCCCTGCCCCCAGGCCAGGCCGATGCCCAGGGCGATGATCGCGAAGCAGAGATACTTGGCCAGCAGGCCGAGGCGGAAGGGCTCCAGCAGCAGTGGTGCGACCACCAGGGCCAGCACGGCCACCACCGCGAAGACCCCGGGCCCTCTGAGGCGTGCGAGATTCATGTGAGCGCCCTCGATCGGAGTACGAACAGGCCCTGCGGCCGGAACTGGAGGAAGGCGATGATCGCGGCGAACACGATGACCTTCGCCAGGCTGGCGTCGCTCCAGAACTCGGCGTAGGAGTTGAGCAGGCCGAGTCCCGCGGCGGCGATGACGGCGCCGCGCAGCTGGCCGAGCCCTCCGGCGACGACCACCAGGAAGGCGTCGACGATGTAGTAGGTGCCGAGGGCGGGTCCGACGGGGCCGATGAGGGTGAGGGCCACCCCGGCGACCCCGGCCAGGCCCGAGCCGATGAAGAAGGTGCGCTGGTCGACGTGGGCGGTGTTGATGCCGCTGACCGCGGCGAGCTGCCGGTTCTGCATCACCGCCTGCATCCGGCGGCCCTGGCCGGTGCGGTTCATGTAGGCCCAGACGCCGACGACGGTGGCGACGGCGAGGGCGAAGATGAACAGCCGGTTGTACGGCAGTGACGCGATGCCGCCTTGCAGCCAGGTGGGCGCCTGGACCTGCACGTTGGGCGCGCCGAACAGGTCGCGGGCGAGCTGCTGCAGCACGAGGCTGACGCCCCAGGTGAGCAGCAGGGTGTCGAGCGGGCGGCCGTAGAAGTGCCGGATCGCGGTCCGTTCCAGGATGAGCCCCATCAGCCCGGCGACCAGGAAGGCGACGGGCAGGGCGACGATCACGGCCATCCGGCCGGTGAGGTCCTGGAGCAGGTAGGCGGTGTACGCGCCCGCCATGATGAACTCGCCGTGGGCCATGTTGATCACGCCCATCTGGCCGAACGTGAACGTCAGGCCGAGGGCGATGAGAAGCAGTACGGCGCCGATGGACAGGCCGATCGGGAGCTGGTTGAGAAACGCCTCCACCGAAGGTCCCCTTCCTACGAGTGTTTGGCTCCGGGGCGGGCCGTGCCGCATTGTGGATGCGTCACGGTGCTGCCCGTGATCTGGTCACGGCCCGGCCCGGAGCCGGTCTGAGAGGGGATCAGCCGTTGGCCAGGCCGCTCGCCCAGGGGTAACCCTTGAGGTAGGGGTCGGGTTTGATCGGCTCGCCGGAGTTCCAGACCTCCTTGATGAGGCCGTCGGGCTGGATCACCCCGATCCTGGCCGTCTTGTACATGTGCTGGTTCTCGCCGTCGATGGTGACCAGGCCCTCGGGACGCTCCAGGGCGATGCCTCCGGCGGCCTTCCTGACGGCCTCGACCTCGACGGACCCGGCTTTCTTGGCGGCCTCGGCCCAGAGGTAGACGGCGTTGTATCCGGCCTCCATCGGGTCGGAGGTCACCTTGTCGGCGCCGTACTTGGCCTTGAACGCGGCGACGAACTTCTCGTTGGCCGGGTTCTCGGTGGTCTGGTAGTAGTTCCAGGCGACGGGGTGTCCGGCGATGTTGTCGACGCCGATGCCCTTGACCTCCTCCTCGGCGACGCTCACCGACAGGACGGGCATCTGCTCGGCGGTGACCCCGGCGCTGTTGAGCTGCTTGAAGAAGGCGACGTTGCTGTCGCCGTTGAGGGTGTTGAAGACGGCGTCCGGCTTGGCCTGGACGACCTTGTTGGTCAGCGTGCTGTACTCGGTGTGGCCGAGGGGGGTGTACTCCTCGCCGAGGATCTCCATCCCGTTCGCCGCCGCGTACGCCTTGATGATCTTGTTGGCGGTCCGCGGGAAGACGTAGTCGCTGCCGACCAGGAAGATCTTCTTCTTGCCCTGTTCCTTGAGGTAGTCGAGGCCGGGGATGATCTGCTGGTTGGTGGTGGCGCCGGTGTAGAAGATGTACGGCGAGCTCTCCAGGCCCTCGTACTGGACCGGGTACCACAGCAGGGCCTTGCTCCGCTCGAACACCGGCAGCATCGCCTTGCGGCTGGCGGAGGTCCACCCGCCGAAGGTGGTGGCGACCTTGTCCTGGCGGATGAGCTTGGTGGCCTTCTCCGCGAAGGTGGGCCAGTCGGACGCGCCGTCCTCCACGACGGGGATCAGCTTCTTGCCGAGCACGCCTCCGGCGGCGTTGATCTCCTCGATGGCGAGCAGTTCCGAGTCCCGGACGGTCACCTCGCTGATGGCCATGGTGCCGCTGAGCGAGTGCAGGATGCCGACCTTGATGCCGTCCTCACCGCCGGCGGAGGCCGCGTTCGTGCCCGAGGGGGCTTCGCCTCCGCAGGCGGCCAGCGCCGTGGCCAGCGCCGCGACGACGACTCCGGAGCGCCATGCTGTGTTCCTCAATGACTTTCCTCCTTGCCGGTACGGCCCCCGCACCGATCTATCTGCCGTCAAGGTGACTGAGTGAGGTTTCCCGCCTAGTTCGTGATTGTTAATTGCGCTTTACCGGGATTTCACCGCCGTGACAGGACGCGGCAGCGCGGACACCACGCCATTTTTTATCCCGACATATCACCAAATTTCGTGATATCTGCTTCAAAATGCGGCGGCATACCCGCAGGAAAGAACGCGTCGAGGAGCGCTTCTTCCCCGTTCGCACCACTCGCGGCACCTGGAAACCGGCACGACATCGACGCGCAACATCATGGAAACCGTCGGTTCCTATGGTCCGGGAATGCGGCTCACACCACACGAGCAGGAACGCCTGCTCATCCACGTCGCCGCCGGTGTCGCCCGCGACCGCAGGTCACGGGGCCTCCGGCTCAACCACCCCGAGGCCACCGCGATCATCGCGTCCTTCCTCATGGAGGGCGCCAGGGACGGGCGCACCGTCGCCGAACTGATGGACGCGGGCCGCAAGGTGCTGTCCCGCGACGACGTCATGGACGGGGTGCCGGAGATGTTGTCGTCGGTCCAGATCGAGGCCACCTTTCCCGACGGCACCAAGCTCGTCACCGTCCACCAGCCCATCCCGTGAGCCCCGGCCGATCCCGTGAGAACCAGCCGCCCCGCGCACGCGGGCGATCCGCGACACGCCCTGCCGCACCCAGGAACGGTGAACGCCGATGACACCCGGTGAGATCCAGTACGGCGACGCGCCCATCCCGCTCAACCCGGGCCGCGAGCGCGTCACCGTCCGCGTCGTCAACACCGCCGACCGGCCGATCCAGGTCGGCTCGCACTACCACTTCGCCGCGTGCAACCCGGGTCTGGAGTTCGACCGCCAGGCGGCCTGGGGCACCCGGCTCGACGTCCCGGCCGGCACGGCGGTGCGCTTCGAGCCCGGCGTGGAGCGCGACGTGACCCTCGTACCGATCGGCGGGCTGCGGATCGTCCCCGGTCTCCGCCCGGAGTGGGCCGGACCTCTCGACGGGAGCCCCAGTGTTCATTGAACGGTCCCGCTACGCCGCGCTCTACGGCCCCACCACCGGCGACCGGATCAGGCTGGCCGACACCGACCTGCTCATCGAGGTCACCGAGGACCTCTCGATGGGCCCGTCGGGGGCGGGCGACGAGGCCGTCTTCGGCGGCGGCAAGGTCATCAGGGAGTCGATGGGCCAGGCCAGGACCACCAGGGCCGAGGGCTCGCCCGACCTGGTGATCACCGGCGCGGTGATCCTCGACCACTGGGGCGTGGTCAAGGCCGACATCGGGATCAGGGAAGGCCGCATCGTCGCGATCGGCAAGGCGGGAAACCCCGACACCATGGACGGCGTCCACCCGGACCTGGTCATCGGCCCCTCGACCGAGATCCTCGCGGGCAACGGGAAGATCCTGACCGCCGGCGCGATCGACTCCCACGTCCACCTGATCTGCCCGCAGATCCTCGACGAGGCCCTCGCCGCCGGGGTGACCACCGTCGTGGGCGGCGGCACCGGGCCCGCCGAGGGCACCAAGGCCACCACCGTCACCGGCACCTGGTATCTCGCCCGGATGCTGGAGTCGCTCGACTCCTACCCGATCAACGTCGCGCTGCTCGGCAAGGGCAACACGGTCAGCCGCGAGGGTCTGCTCGAACAGCTCCGCGCCGGGGCCTCGGGTTTCAAGCTGCACGAGGACTGGGGCACCACCCCGGCCGCCATCGACGCCTGCCTGTCGGTCGCCGACGCCACCGGTACCCAGGTCACCATCCACACCGACACCCTCAACGAGGCCGGGTTCGTGGAGTCGACGCTGGCGGCGATCGGCGACCGGATGATCCACGCGTACCACACCGAGGGAGCGGGCGGCGGCCACGCGCCGGACATCATCCGGGTCGCCTCCTACGGCAACATCCTGCCGTCCTCGACCAACCCGACCCGCCCGCACACCGTCAACACGCTCGACGAGCACCTCGACATGCTGATGGTCTGCCACCACCTCAACCCGTCCATCCCCGAGGACCTGGCGTTCGCCGAGTCACGGATCCGGCCGTCCACGATGGCGGCCGAGGACATCCTGCACGACATGGGCGCGATCTCGATGATCGGATCGGACTCCCAGGCGATGGGCCGGGTGGGCGAGACGATCATCCGTACCTGGCAGACCGCGCACGTGATGAAGCGCCGCCGCGGCGCGCTGCCCGGCGACGGCCCGGCCGACAACCTCCGCGCCCGGCGCTACGTCGCCAAGTACACGATCTGCCCGGCGACGGCCCACGGCCTGGACGGCGAGGTCGGCTCGGTGGAGACCGGCAAGCTGGCCGACCTGGTCCTGTGGGACCCGGCCTTCTTCGGCGTCAAGCCGGACCTGGTGGTCAAGGGCGGTGTCATCGCGTACGCCCAGATGGGCGACGCCAACGCGTCCATCCCGACCCCGCAGCCGGTCATGCCGCGCCCGATGTTCGGTGCCGCCCCGGTCACCGCCGCCGCCACGTCGGTCCACTTCGTCGCCCCCCTCGCGCTCGAGGATGGCCTCGCCGACCGCCTGGCCGTGCGCAGGCGCCTGCTGCCGGTGGCCGACGTCCGGCGCAGGGGCAAGGAGAGCATGCCGCTCAACGACGCCATGCCCAGGATCGAGGTCCACCCCGACACCTTCGCCGTCAGCGTCGACGGCGAGGTGATCGAACCCGCCCCCGCCGAGACCCTGCCCATGACCCAGCGCTACTTCCTGTTCTGACCGGCTCCTGATCGACCGCCACGCCGTCTCGTCCGGCCGGCCCCGTCGAGCCGGTCTCGTCCAGCCGAAAGGAGACCCCGTAGCGCATGAACGCCGCGTTGCTGCTCCTGGCCGACTCCCGGCTGCCCGCCGGGGGTCACGGCCACTCCGGGGGCGCCGAGGAGGCGGTCAGGATCGGCGCGATCCACGACCTTCCCGGCCTCGCCGCCTTCCTGCGGGGCCGCCTGGCCACCGCGGGCCTGGTGACGGCCGCCCTCGCCGCCGCGGCCTGCGAGCTCGGCGCGGCCCACCTCTCCGCGAGCCCTCCGCCCCCGGCGGACGGCCCGCCGACGGAGGTCCCCGCGCGGACGAACGGCGTCGCCCCCGCTCCCGCTCCCGCGCACGGTTCCGCTCCCTCGAACGGCTCGTTCCCCCATCCGGAGACGGGCCGTTCCGGGTGGGTACGGCTGGACGCGGAGGCCGATGCCAGGATCTCCTCTCCCGCCCAGCGGGAGGCGAGCCGCACGCAGGGCAGGCTGCTGCTGCGTACCTCGCGGAGGATCTGGCCCTCCCCCGTGCTCGACGCCCTGGCCGGGGCCGTGTCCCAGGTCGTCCACCACCCGCTGGCGCTCGGCGCGGTGGCGGCCGTGGCGGGGTGCTCGCCCGCCGAGGCCGCCCTCGCGGCGGCCTACACCTCCGTCACCGGACCCGCCACGGCGGCGGTGCGGCTGCTGGGCCTCGACCCGGTCGCCGTCCACCGCCTGCTCGCCGATCTCGCCCCGGCCCTGGAACGGGTCGCGGCCACCGTCCCCGCCGGGAAGGCCCCGCGGTCGCGGGACTCCCAGGAGCCCTGGAATTCCCGGGATTCTAGGGATTCCTGGGAGTCACTTCCCGCGCACGCCGCCCCCGCGCTCGACCTGCTCGCCGAACAGCACATCCGCGCAGATCTGAGGCTTTTCGTCTCCTGACGACCACCTGGAAGGACGGTGACCCCCATGGGCGCCAACCACGACGACCACCATCACGCCGCCGACCCTCACGGACGAGCACTGCGCCTGGGCATCGGAGGGCCCGTCGGCAGCGGCAAGACCGCGCTGACCGCGGCCCTGTGCCGGACACTCGGCCCCTCGATGCGCCTGGGCGTGGTGACCAACGACATCTACACCACCGAGGACGCCGACTTCCTGCGCAGGGCGGGCGTGCTCGACCCGGAGCGGATCGTCGCCGTGCAGACCGGGTGCTGCCCGCACACCGCCATCCGCGACGACATCGCGGCCAACCTCGACGCGGTGGAGACCCTGGAGGAGCGGTTCGGCCCGCTCGACCTGGTGATCGTGGAGAGCGGCGGGGACAATCTCACCGCGACCTTCAGCAGGGGCCTGGCCGACCGGCAGATCTTCGTGCTGGACGTGTCGGGCGGCGACAAGGTCCCGCGCAAGGGCGGCCCGGGCGTGACGACTGCCGACCTGCTCGTGGTCAACAAGACCGACCTGGCCCCGATGGTCGGCGCGGACCTCACGGTCATGTCGCGCGACGCGGCGGCCGTGCGGGAGGGCAGGCCCGTGCTGTTCACCTCGATCAGGGAGGATCCGAGCGCGCACGCGGTCTCCGAATGGGTCACCGGACTGGTCGAGTCCTGGGCCCACGAGCACTCCAACGCCTGACCCCATGCCCGTCACCGACTCCGCCCCGGTTCCCGCCCCCGTACCCGTCCACAACGACGTCCCCACACCCGCACGGTCCGTACGGCCGGAGCCGGGGCCGGCCGGGCGGCGGTCGATGAGGGCGCGGGCGGCGATCGTCACCCGCCGGGACCCCGGCGGCCGGACCGTCCTCGCCACGATGCGTTCGGGCCCGCCGCTCACGGTGCGGGCGACCGCGCCGGGCCGGGTGCACCTGGTGTCCACCGCGGCGGGTCCGCTGGGCGGCGACGACCTGGCCCTCGACATCGAGGTGGCGCCGGGAACCTCGCTGGAGGTGCGGTCGGTCGCGAGCACGCTGGTGCTGCCCGGCTCCACGGGGGCCGAGTCGATGATGACGATCACGGCCAGGGTCGGCGCGGGCGCCTCGCTGCGGTTCGCGCCGGAGCCGACGGTGCTCGCGGCGGGCTGCCTGCACCGCGCGGTCGTCCGGCTGGACCTGGCGGAGGACGCGCGGGTGTTCTGGCGCGAGGAGATCGTCTTCGGCCGGTACGGCGAGCGGCCGGGACGCTGCCACTCGCGCTTCGACGCCGTCCTCGGCGGGATGCCGCTGCTCCGCCAGGAGTTCGTGGTGGGCGACCCGGAGATCGACGGCAGCTCCGCCGTCTACGGCGACGCCCGCTGCGTGGGCAGCACCCTGGTCACCGGACGGGCACCGGAGACGGTGGTCGGGGACGGCTGGGCCGTCCTCCCCCTGGCCGGCCCCGGCACCCTGGTCTCCGCACTCGGCCGGGACGCCGTCGAACTGCGGCGGCGGCTCCGGCACGGCGAGGAGGCGACCACCCTTGACGGCGCGGGGCCGGACTCCTGGTGACGGAACCGCCCTTGAAGGGGTGGAGCCGGACTCCTGGTGACGGAACCGCCCTTGAAGGGGTGGAGCCGGACTCTCGGTCGCGGAACCGCCCTTGAGGGAGCGGCCGGGCCGTCAGTCGTAGAAGCCCAGGCGGCGGAGCTGCTTGGGGTCGCGCTGCCAGTCCTTGGCGACGCTGATGCGCAGGTCGAGGTAGACGCGGGTGCCGAGGAGCGCCTCGATCTGCTGGCGGGCGCGGCTGCCGACGTCCTTGAGCCGGGAACCCTTGTGCCCGATCACGATGGCCTTCTGGGACGGGCGCTCGACGAACATGTGCGCGTAGATGTCGAGGAGGTCGTCGCGGCCCTCTCTCGGCATCATCTCGTCGACGACGACCGCGATCGAGTGCGGCAGCTCGTCGCGCACGCCCTCCAGGGCCGCCTCGCGGATCAGCTCGCCCACCAGCACCTGCTCGGGCTCGTCGGTGAGCTGTCCCCCCTCGTACAGCGGCGGGCTCTCCGGGAGTCGCTGGACCAGCACGTCGGCCAGCACGTCGAGCTGCTCGCCCGACTGCGCGGAGACCGGGACGATGTCGTCGAAGTCGGCGAGCTGGGAGATCGCGAGCAGCTGCGCGGCGATCTGCTCGCGGGTCGCCAGGTCGCACTTGGTCACCACGGCGACCACCGGGGTCTTCTTGATGCCCGCGAGCTTCTCCGCGATGAACCGGTCACCCTTGCCGATGGGCTCGTTGGCGGGCACGCAGAAGCCGATCACGTCGACCTCGGTGAGGGTGGAGAGCACCAGGCTGTCCAGCCGCTCGCCCAGGAGCGTGCGCGGCCGGTGCAGACCCGGCGTGTCGACGATGACGAGCTGGGAGTCGGGGCGGTGCACGATGCCACGGATGGCCCGGCGGGTCGTCTGGGGCTTGGAAGAGGTGATCGCCACCTTCGTGCCGACCAACGCGTTCATCAGCGTGGACTTGCCGACGTTGGGCCGGCCGACGAAGCAGGCGAAACCGGCATGGAAATCAGCAGCTGAGGAACTCACGTCAACCATTGTCGCCGATGCCGGGCTCAGCTCTGACGCGGTGTCCCGTCGGGACCGGCCACGAGCACGGTCTCGCCGCCCAGATCGCGGACCGCCGAAGTGTCGGCGTCGGAGGGACCGTCACCCGCCGTGACCAGCGCGGCGGCCTCCAGCGACTCCGCTCCGCTGGACACGGCCATCGCCACGGCGACCTGGAGCGCCGACAAGGTCAGAGACGGCAGTGCCACATTGGTCGCCGAGTAGGTCCGGCCGGTCTCGTCCCGCACGGCGGCCCCTTCGGCGGCACCGTTGCGGGCACGGGCGGAACGGGCCAGCACGATGATCTTCTTGTCCTCGGGATCGAGGGTCGCGTCACTCACGGCACAAGGGTATTCAGCTCCCGGCCCCCACGGCGACCCGGCCTCGCCCAGGCGGAGATCCCCTTGGAACAGCGGCACCCCGGCGACCTCCCCCAGGCGGTGCTCACCCGGACGGGGCTCACCCGGACGGTGACCTCCCAGAGGGTGACCCCTTCGCCGGACGGTGGCCTCCCACAGCCCGGACGGTGACCTCTCACGCGCCGACCTCGCCGACCAGCAGGCGGGCGAGCTGCCCGGTACGCGCGGCGTCGACGTCCCTGACCCCGGCGTGCACCAGCGAGATCAGGGTGTGGCCGCTGAGGGCGAACACCAGGTGGATCTCGTACGGGTATCCGTTCAGCCTGCCGTTCAGCCGCCTGGCCTGCACCCCCTCACCGACCGGGCCCAGGTCCAGATCGGAGACCCTGAAGGCGGTGCCGCGCCCGGCGGCGGGGGCCCGCGCGACCGGGCAGCCGCCCAGCGCCTCGGCGAGCTCGCCGAAGTGGAGCGCCGCGTCGTCACCGCCGTAGGAGGCGAGACCGAACCCGGCCAGTTCCCCGACCCCGTCACCCTGATAGGTCACGGCGGCCCGCGCTCCCAGCGCCCGCTGCGGCGGCCTGCCTCCGGCGGCGTCGAGGACGAGCCTGCAGTCCTCGTCGACGGCCCGGAAGGGGGCGCGCCAGCCGTTGCGCGGGCGGGCCGAGAACCCGTCCGGCAGGTCCCGCGCCTCGCTGAGCACCCCCCGCAGCCGGTTCAGCTCCGCGGCGCGGTCCGTGGCGTCGTGGGGCCCCGCCTCACCGCCACACCCGGCCGAAATGCCCGATAAAAGCCCACATAGCACCGCAAAAACGACAAAGTTCGTTCCCCGTGCCATGAGCATTCCCCCGACGTCATGGGCGAGGCGTCCCGTCCCCACCGACTCGTTTTCTTCCCCGTCGGCAAAAGCGGCAATCATTCAATAAACGCCCAAGGGTGCCCTCAACCGCATTTCACGGTCGAGAACACCCTTGAGCGAGTGACGCAGAACAGCCTCGGAGCCCTGCGTGACTCTGTCTCCCCCTGAAGCCGATCCCCCGCACCGCGAACCCCTCCGGGCGCCGGGACCTTCTCCACCGGCCCCCGCGCGACCGGGTGCCGTGAGAGAAGCATCGCGCGCCCCGCTTGCAGGAGGCTTGCGGACGGCTTGGGAACGGATCGGCCCACCGGATCCACCCACCGGGTCGGCCGACCCGGATCCGCCCGTCCCGGGCGCTCCCCGGGCCACCGCGGCGGCCCGGGAGCCCTCACTGGTCGGCGGAGGCCGAGACCGAGTCGGGCTCGGCGGGAACGGCCCTGGTGACGAGGACCGTACCGATCCGGTTGCGGCGACCGGCGAGGCTCTCGGCCGTCAGGCTGAGCCCCTCGACCACCGCCTGGGAACCGGCGATCGGCACCCGGCCCAGCGCGTGCGCCAGCAGCCCGCCGACGGTCTCGACGTCGTCGACCTCCAGCTCGATGCCGAACAGGTCCTCCAGGTCGCCGACCGGGAGCCTGGCGGTCACCCGGACCGCGCCGCCCTCCAGCGGCTCCACCCTGGGCGCCTCCTGGTCGTACTCGTCGGCGATCTCACCGACGATCTCCTCCAGGATGTCCTCGATGGTGACCAGGCCGGCCGTGCCGCCGTACTCGTCGATGACGATGGCCTGGTGGATCTGGCGGGCCTGCATCTCGCGGAGCAGCTGGTCGATCGGCTTGCTCTCCGGCACGTAGGTGGCCGGGCGCATGAGGGACTCCACCGGCTCGGCGCGTCCCTCGTCGCCGGTGTCCTGCACCCGGCGCGCGATGTCCTTGAGATAGGCGATGCCGATGACGTCGTCCTCGTTCTCGCCGACCACGGGGATCCGCGAGAAACCGCTGCGCAGGGCGAGCGACAGGGCCTGGTTCAGCGTCTTGCCGCGCTCGATGAACACCATGTCGGTGCGGGGCACCATGACCTCGCGGACCAGGGTGTCGCCGAGCTCGAAGACCGAGTGGATCATCTCCCGCTCGTCGGGCTCGATGACCCTGCGCTCCTCGGCCAGGTCGACCAGGTCGCGCAGCTCGGCCTCGGAGGTGAAGGGCCCCTCGCGGAAGCCCTTGCCGGGCGTCACCGCGTTGCCGAGCAGGATGAGCAGCTTGGGCAGGGGCCCGAAGATCCGGGTCAGGCCGTAGACCAGGGGCGCGCTGGCGAGCGCGATCGGCTCCGCGTGCTGGCGGCCCAGCGTGCGCGGAGAGACCCCGACGATCACGTAGCTGACGACGATCATGACGGCCGCCGCGGCGGTGTAGGCCCAGCCCTGGTCACCGAGCCAGTCGATGAACAGCAGCGTGGCGATCACCGTGGCGACCAGCTCGCAGCTCAACCGGAGCAGGAGCAGCAGGTTCAGGTAACGCGGCGGGTCGGCGACGATGGCCTGCAGGCGCTCCGCGCCCCGGCGGCCGTCGCGGACGAACTCCTCCGCGCGAACCCTTGAGATGCGGGTCAGGGCCGTCTCCGCGCTGGCGATCAACCCGCCGACCACGACGAGGACGACGGCCGAGAACAACCACCCGTTGGCGAAGTTCACCGCTGGGGGCGCACCTCCCGCCACGATTCCAGAAGCTCGCCCTGCAGGCCGAACATCTCCTTGTGCTCCTCGGGCTCGGCGTGGTCGTAGCCGAGCAGGTGGAGGATGCCGTGCGTGCACAGCAGCTCCAGCTCGGCCTCGGTGCCGTGCCCGGCCTCGGCCCCCTGCTTGGCGGCCACCTGCGGGCAGAGCACCACGTCGCCGAGGAGCGCCGGGTCGGTGGGCGCGTCGCCCTCCTGCCTGGCACCCGCGCCGGGACCGGGACGCAGCTCGTCCATCGGGAAGGCGAGCACGTCCGTGGGGCCCGGCTCACCCATCCACTGCTCGTGCAGCACCGACATGGCCTCTTCGTCGACGACCAGGATCGACAGCTCGGCGAGCGGGTTGATGCCCATCCGCTCCAGCACGTGCCCCGCCAGGGAGACGATGAGCCCCTCGTCGATCTCGACGCCGGACTCGTTGTTGACCTCGACGCTCATCGGCCGTTCCCCGCTCCCCGCCCGCCGCGCGACCGGTTCGTGCCACGCGACCCGATCCGCTTCCCGCGCCGGAGCCGCTCCGTGCTCATCGCTCGCCCACCGCTTCTCGACCGGCCGCCGGCCCGTCCACTCTCATGATCTCCCCCGGGGGCGCTGCTTGACCACGCCCTTGATCTGCTCCACCGCGCTGCTCTGGCGCTGCGTCTCGTCGTAGCGCCCGTATGCGTCCACGATGTCTCCCACCAGCTTATGCCGCACCACGTCGGCACTGGTCAGGCGACTGAAGTGGATGTCGGAGATGCCGTCGAGGATGTCCTGGACGACCCTGAGGCCGCTCTGGGTGCCGTTCGGCAGGTCGACCTGGGTGACGTCACCGGTGACGACGATCTTCGAGTTGAAGCCCAGCCGCGTCAGGAACATCTTCATCTGCTCCGGCGAGGTGTTCTGCGCCTCGTCCAGGATGATGTAGGCGTCGTTGAGCGTACGGCCGCGCATGTAGGCCAGGGGGGCGACCTCGATCGTGCCCGCGGCCATCAGCCTGGGGATCGAGTCGGGGTCGAGCATGTCGTGCAGCGCGTCGTAGAGCGGACGCAGGTAGGGGTCGATCTTCTCGTAGAGCGTGCCGGGCAGGAATCCCAGCCGCTCGCCCGCCTCGACCGCGGGGCGGGTGAGGATGATCCTGTTGACCTTCTTCTCCTGGAGGGCCTTCACCGCCTTCGCCATGGCGAGATAGGTCTTGCCCGTGCCGGCCGGTCCGATGCCGAAGACGACGGTGAACTTGTCGATCGCGTCGACGTAACGCTTCTGGTTCACGGTCTTCGGGCGGATGGTCCGGCCCCGCGAGGAGATGATGTCCAGGGAGAGGACCTCGGCGGGCCGGTCGGAGGTCATCCGCAGCATGGCGATGCTGCGCTCGACCGCGTCGGCCGTGAGCTGCGCGCCCCCGCGGACGAGTTCGGACATCTCCTCGAAGAGCCGCACCACGGTGCTGCTCTCCTCGGGGCTGCCGGTGACGGTGATCTCGTTGCCCCGGACGTGGATGTCGGCGCGGAAGGCGCCCTCGATGACGCGCAACAGCTCGTCGCGCGAGCCCAGCAGGCTGACCATCGACTGATCGTCCGGAATAACCACCTTCGCCTGGGTCCGGCTGGCACCCCGGGACCGCGGCGGCGTTCTGCTGGAATCGTTTGTCTCGGACATGAGCGGGCCTGACGGCCTGTTCGCCTCCAGATATAGGCGCGGAACTTCACCGCCATGCTAGCCGCGATCGCCAGGATCGCGCCTACCGGTTTTCAGCCGGGCGGCCACCGCAGGCCGCGCCCGCCGAGCACGTGTCCGTGCACGTGGAAGACGGTCTGGCCGGCCCCGGGCCCGGTGTTGAACACCAGCCGGTAGCCCGACTCTGCGACCCCCTCGCGCAGGGCGACCTCGTGCGCGGCCTTGATCACCTCGTCGGCCAGGCCGTGGTCGGCGGCGGCCAGGGCGGCCGCGTCCCGGTAGTGGCCCTTGGGGATCACCAGCACGTGGGTCGGCGCCTGGGGATCGACGTCGCGGAAGGCCAGCGTGCGATCGGTCTCGTAGACGATCTCCGCGGGAATCTCCTTGGCCACGATCCTGCAGAACAGGCAGTCGGCTTCGCTCACCATGACAGGCACCATACCGTCGAGGACGTTGCGAATCGGTGATGGTTCCCGTCCGCAAACAAAGATCCGCCCAGATATGGTGGGTGTGCAAAACTTCAACCACGACAGCCCTTTGCGCGCAGCAATATATGGCCGCCTGGCGAGGACACGACTGGGTCATGCCCCCTAATGAACCGGAAGAGCGTAAACCCTCTGGGAAGGCCAAGCGTCCCACTGATGTGACCACCGAGACCCTCGTGGCCGACAGGTCGCTCGGGGCGGTGCCCGTCGGATGGGATGCCGACATGGCCGTTACCGCGCTCTACAGCGCGCACTATCGGTCTCTTGTCCGTCTCGCCGTCTTACTCGTCCGCGACATGGCAACCGCGGAGGAGGTCGTGCAGGACGCGTTCGTCGCCATCCATGGCGCCTGGCGCCGACTGCGCGACACCGACAAGGCACTGGCCTACCTGCGACAGTCGGTCGTCAACCGATCACGTTCGGTGCTTCGGCATCGGGCGGTCGTCGAGAAGTACGCGCCCAAGGGCATGCCCGACGCGCCGAGCGCCGAGAACGGGGCGATCGGCGAGTTCGAGCGTTCCGCCGTCATCGAGGCGCTCCGCGGGCTGCCCGCACGCCAGCGGGAGGCCCTGGTGCTGCGCTACTACGGAGACCTGTCCGAGGCGCAGATCGCCCATGCGATGGGCATCAGCAAAGGCGCGGTCAAGAGCCATACGGCTCGCGGCATGGCCGCCCTACGAACCTCACTGGAGCAACTGTCATGACCGACTCCCCGGATGAGTACGGCGAGCTGCTTCGCCGCGCGCTCAGCGCGGAGGCGAACTCGGTCGTTCCCTCCCCGGACGGGCTGGAGGTGATCCGCGGCCGCATCGAGCGGCGCGGGATCCGCCGGCTGGTGTGGTGGCGCGCCGGAGCCTCCGTCGCCAGCGCGATCCTCGTCGCGGCGGCCGTCGTCATGGTGGTTCCCCAGTTCCGCGAAGAGGTGGGCCGCCAGGTGAGAACCGAATGGGTCAACTTCACCGCGTCGACCCCTCCCGTCGACGGGTCCGCCACCTCGCGTCCCCCGGCGCCCTCCTCGCAGCCGCCGTCCGTCCACGCCCCGCTTCCGGCCGCCAGCAGGTCGGATCCCGGCGCCACCATGCTCTCGCCGAGGCCCGCACCGTCCAGGAGCGCGGCGCCCAGCACGCGGCCGACCTCCAGGCCCGACCCGGCGACGACGGCTCCCCGGCCGACGCCGACGCCGACCCCCACCTGCCCCATCCCCCTCGACAGCCCCACCGTCGAGCCCAGCGGGGTCTTCAGGAGGTGCGAGGAGATCGAGGCGACACCGACGCCGACGAAGACGAGGCCGGCTCCCTCGGAGAGCCCGTGCTCGCCCGACGAGTGCGCGCCGTCGGGCGACGCCTCGCCCCCCATGCCGACGGAGGCGAGCACCCCGGCTCCCGTCCCCACCCAGAGTTAGCGCGGTGACCGGTCACGGCGAGCCCTGACCGGTCCTCTCCTCGTCACCCACTCGCGGGGGCGGGTCTCCGGGGGCCTCACGGACACTCCCCGGTGGCCTCACGCTTCCCGGGGCCTCACGACACGGATTCGCCGGGACCGGCGACCGCCGAGGGGTGACCCGCCGCGCACCGGCGGGATGTCACCAGCGGCCGCTGCGCGTCTGGAGCACCGCCGCCGCGACGACCCCGGCGGTCGAGGTACGCAGCACCGTCGGCCCGAGCAGCGCCGGCACCGCCTTGGCCTCAAGGAACGCGGCGATCTCCTCGCCCGAGACCCCGCCCTCGGGGCCGACCACCACGACGATGTCACCACCGGCGGGAAGGGGCAGGCCGGACAGCGGGGCGGCGGCCTCCTCGTGCAGCACCACGCCCAGCGCCGCCGCCGACAGCAGGCCGGCGACCTTCGCGGTGGACGCGAGCTCCGTCACCTCCGGCAGGTGGAAACGGCGCGACTGCTTGCCCGCCTCGCGTGCCGTGGACCGCCAGCGGGCCAGCGCCTTGGCCGCCCGCTCGCCCTTCCACTGGGTGACGCACCTGGCCGCGGCCCAGGGGACGATCACGTCGACCCCCGCCTCGGTCATCATCTCCACGGCCAGCTCGCCCCGGTCGCCCTTGGGCAGGCCCTGGACCACGACCAGGCGCGGTGACGGCACGGGCACGTCGTGGCGGCGCAGCACCTCGACCCGGAGCGAGTCCCTGCCCGCCTCGGTCACCACGCACTCGGCGACGGAACCCGCCCCGTCGGTCAGGTCGAGCCGCTCCCCCGCCCGCAGCCGCCGTACGGCCGCCGCGTGGCGCCCCTCGGGACCGCCGAAGACGAACGCCGGCCTGGCCAGGTCGGCGGGGTCGGCCAGGAAGACCGGGACGGTCATGGGCCGTCGGAGCCGGCCCGGCCCGGGTGACACACCCCCGGGACGGCCTGGGCGGGACGCCCCGGCCGCGGTCGGGCCAGGCCGCGAGGTGACCGGGCTCGGGCCGGGTCAGCGGCCATTGAAGGCGTCCCGCAGGCGGGAGAAGAAGCTCTGCTGCCCGGGGGCGAACTTGCCCGGCGGGCGCTCCTCGCCGCGGAGCCTGGCGAGCTCCTTCAGCAGCTCCTCCTGCTCGGCGTCGAGGCGGGAGGGGGTCTCCACGTTCACGTGGATCAGCAGGTCGCCGCGGCCCGTCTCGTTCAGGCGCTGCACGCCCCGCCCGTAGAGCGGGATCGTCTGCCCCGACTGCGTGCCGGGACGGATGTCGAGGTCCTCGGCGCCGTCGAGCGTCTCCATGGTCAGGATGGTGCCGAGCGCGGCCGCGGTCATCGGGATCTGCACGGTGCAGTGCAGGTCGTCGCCGCGCCTCTCGAAGATCTCGTGGGGACGCTCGACGATCTCCAGGAACAGGTCGCCGGGCGGGCCTCCCCCCGGGCCGATCTCGCCCTCGCCGGCGAGCTGGATGTGGGTGCCGTCCTCGACCCCGGCCGGGATGCGGACCTTGATGGTCCGCCGGGTGCGGACCCGGCCGTCGCCGGAGCACTCCTGGCAGGGGTTGCGGATGATCGACCCGAAGCCGCCGCACTGGGGGCAGGGGCGGGAGGTCATGACCTGGCCGAGGAAGGACCGGGTGACCTGGGAGACCTCACCCCGGCCGTGACACATGTCACAGGTGTCGGGGTGGGTGCCGGCGGCCGCGCCGGAGCCCGTGCAGACCTCGCAGACCACGGCGGTGTCGACGACCAGCTCGCGGGTCGTGCCGAAGCCCGACTCGCGCAGGTCGAGCTCGACCCGGATGGTGGCGTTGCGCCCGCGTCGGGCACGGGAGCGGGGACCCCGGCCGCCGCCACCGGCCGCGCCGAAGAAGGCGTCCATGATGTCGCTGAACGGGAAGCCTGCGCCGAAGCCCCCGGCCCCCGCGCCGCCGCCCGAGGCGAACGGGTCGCCGCCCATGTCGTACATCTGCCGCTTGCTGGAGTCGGACAGGACCTCGTAGGCCTGCGTGATCTCCTTGAAGCGTTCCTGGGTCTCGGGGTCGGGGTTGACGTCGGGATGCAGCTCGCGCGCCAGGCGTCGGTACGCCTTCTTGATCTCTTCCGCACTGGCGTCGCGGCGCACCCCGAGGGTGCCGTAGTAGTCGCTCTTAGCCACTTTTCGTTGACCTCTTATGATGCAGCCAGGATCTGGCTGACGTAGCGTGCCACCGCGCGCACCGCGCCCATCGTGACCGGGTAGTCCATTCGCGTCGGGCCCAGCACACCGAGCCGGGCCAGTTGCTTGTCCCCAGAACCGTATCCGGCGGCGACGATGGACGTGCCCTGGAGTCCGGTGTAGGGGTTCTCCGAGCCGATCCGCACGGTCAGCGCCGAAAGGTCGGAGGTCTCACCGAGCAGTCGCATGAGCACGACCTGCTCTTCCAGAGCCTCCAGCACGTCGCGGAGCCCGACGGTGAAGTCGGCTCCCGCGAGGTTGGCGGCTCCGGCAAAAACGATCTTCTCATCGTGCCGGTCCACCAGGGACTCCAGCAGCACTGACAGGATAGTGGCAGCGAGCGGCCGGTCTTCCGCGGGCAGCCGCTCCGGCAGGTCGGCGACCTTGTCGGGGACGCTGGTGAGCCCGCACCCGTCGAGGGAGGCGTTGAGCATCGCGCGCAGATGGGCCACGCGCTGCTCGTCGACGACGTGGGGCAGCTCGATCACGCGCTGCTCGACCCTGCCGGTGTTGGTGATGAGCACGAACATCAGCCGGCGCTCGCTCAGCGGCACCAGCTCGACGTGCCTGACCGTCGAGTGGGTCAGCGTCGGGTACTGCACCACGGCGACCTGCCGGGTGAGCTGGGCCAGCAGCCGCACCGTCCTCATGACGACGTCGTCGATGTCCACCGCGCCCGCGAGGAAGCTCTCGATGGCCTTGCGTTCCGCGCTCGACAGGGGTTTCACCTGCGAGAGGCGGTCGACGAAGAGCCGGTAGCCCTTGTCGGTGGGCACCCGGCCGGCGCTGGTGTGGGGCTGGGCGATGTAGCCCTGCTCCTCCAGCACCGCCATGTCGTTGCGGATCGTCGCCGGGGACACCCCCAGGTTGTGCCGGTCCGCGAGGGCTTTCGAACCCACCGGCTCGTTGGTGGACACGTAGTCCTCGACGATGGCGCGGAGCACGGCGAGCTTGCGGTCGTCGACCAACGTGGTCACCTCCCTGCCTGCGTTCAGAGGGAAACACGAGGTTTGGCACTCTGTGTTCCCGAGTGCCAAGTGTACGGCCCCGGTGCGGAAGGCGCGATAAGCAAGAGCTGCGGATGATGACGGCAAGCCGTTGTCAAGTCAACTGCTATCGCGATCCAAGCGGCACCCATCAGAATTCGGTCATGTCCAACGATTTCGGTTCTTATCCGGGTGACGCCTCCCGCGGCCCCGGTCACGGCGGCCCCCAGCAGCCGTATGGCCAGCAGCAGTACGGCCAGCAGCCTCCCTCGTACGGTTACGCGCCTCCCGGTTACGGCGCCCCGCAGGGACCGCCGCCCCCCGCCGGGAAGATCAAGCCCGGCATCGGGTGGATCGTCGGGGTCTGGCTGCTCGCCCTGGTCAGCGTCATCGTCGGCATCGGCGGCTTCGCCGGCGGCCTCGTCGGCGCGGTCACCGACGCGGCCCCGACGCAGACCTTCGCTCCCGGCGAGGCCAAGACGGTCACGATCGACCCGGCGGACAAGCCTGCGATCTACGTCGCCACGGGCGGGCCCACCCGGTTCGAGTGCACGCTGAAGGGCGGCACGGGCACCCCCAGGCTGCAGAAGCCGGACCTCCAGCAGACCGTCGCGGGGTCCGACGGGGTCACCTGGGAGATGGGCCTGCGGGTCGGCGTGGACCAGGCGGGTGACTACCAGGTCCAGTGCTCCGCCGATCCCGCCGAGGGCACCAGGTTCGGCGTGGGCAAGGAGCTCGCCGCCGAATCGCTGGTGGGCGGGGTGGTCGCCCTGTTCGTGATCCCCGGCGTCGGGATCCTGCTCGCCATCGTCGTGACGATCGTCGTACTGGTGAAGCGCGGCAACGCCCGCAAGCGCCGGGCCGCCGCGGTGCCGGTGGGGCAGTGGGGACAGCCGGGACCCTACGGCAGGTGACGGTGGTGTTTGCTAGCGTCCCACCTGATCCCCGGCGAGAGAGGGTGGGCGGTCGGTGATGTACGAGCGTGACGTTCTGGCGGGAGACTGGCGGCGCCCGCGCAGGGGGACGATCCCCCAGGTGCCCGCGGAGCTCGACCTGGTCGTCGAGGACGCCGACGGCGGCTTCTGCGGCGCCGTGGTGGCCTGCGACAAGGAGGCCGTCACCCTGGAGGACCGCTTCGGGCGCCGGCGGGTGTTCCCGCTGGAGCCGGCCGCGTTCCTTCTGGAGGGCAAGGTGGTGACGCTCGTACGGCCCGCCGCGGCACCGCGCGGTCCCCGGCGGAGCGCGTCGGGTTCCATCGCGGTGGAGGGCCTGCGGGCCCAGGTCGCCAAGGAGAGCCGGATCTACGTGGAGGGCGTGCACGACGCCGCGCTCGTGGAGAAGGTCTGGGGGCACGACCTGCGGGTCGAGGGCGTGGTCGTGGAGTACCTGGAGGGGGTCGACCACCTGCCCTCGATCGTCGAGGAGTTCGGCCCGGGGCCGGGGCGGCGGCTGGGCGTGCTCGTCGACCACCTGGTCCCCGGTTCCAAGGAGAGCCGGATCGCCGCGCAGGTCTCCTCACCGCACGTGCTGATCGTCGGGCATCCGTTCGTGGACGTCTGGCAGGCGGTCAGGCCGCACGTGCTCAAGATCCCCTCCTGGCCCTCGGTGCCGCGCGGCGTGCCCTGGAAGGAGGGCGTCATCGCCGCGCTGGGCTGGAACGTGGAGCCCGGCGCCGCATGGCGCCACATTCTCGGATCGGTCACGACATATGCCGATCTAGAGCCCGAGCTCCTCGGCCCCGTCGAGGAGCTGATCGACTTCGTGACGGTTCCCGGCGAGGACGGCCAGCCCGTCTGACCCGTCAGGGCCGTCAACCCATCAGGAGGGGACATGAGCGAGAACCCCGAGGACCCGCCGGGCGACGACCGGACGCGGCGCATCGGCGATCCCCCGCCCGGCCACACGTGGCCGGGCCAGGGTGCCCCGCCTCCCGGCCAGGGCTACGGAGTGCCTGACCAGGGGTACGGGCAACCCGGTCAGGGGTACGGGCAACCCGGCCAGGGCTACGGGCAGCCGAGTCAGGAATACGGGCAGCCGGACCCGAGGTACGGGGGCTACCCGCCGCCCGCCTCACCGTACGACGCGGGCGGTTACCAGAGCGGCCCCACGGGCGGCCACCAGCCCGGATACTCCCAGTACGGCGCGTACGGCGCGGCACAGGGATACGGCTACCAGGCTCCGCCGGGCACGTACGGACCGCGGCCCGGCAGCGACGACGCCACCATGTCGATGCTCGCCCACCTGCTGGGCCTGCTGACCTCCTTCGTCGGGCCGCTGGTGCTCTATCTGGCGAAGAAGGACGAGTCGCCCTACGTGCGCGACCAGGCCGCCGAGGCGCTCAACTTCCAGCTCACAGTGCTGATCGTCTACTTCGTCTCCTGGATCCTGGCGTTCGTGCTCATCGGTTTCGTGCTGATGTTCTTCCTGTGGGTCGCGTCGATCGTCATGGCGATCGTCGCCGCGGTGGCGGCCAACCGGGGAGAGAGGTACCGCTATCCGATGAACATCCGCTTCGTCAGCTGACCTGTCCGGGCCCGGGGTGGAGCCTCAGGTGAGGTCGCGGACCAGGGCGTCGGCCAGCAGGCGGCCGCGCAGGGTGAGCACCGCGCGGCCCGCCTTGAACGGCTCCACCTCCAGCAGGCCGTCGGCCAGCGCGCGGGCGACCACCGGGGGGCGTTCCAGCTCCCGGAGCGGGAAGCCCCGGGCGAGCCGCAGCTCCAGCATCAGCCGTTCCACCGCCCGGTCCTGAGGGCCCAGCACCTCGCGCGCGTGCGCGGGCGAGGTGCCCGCGGCCAGGCGCTGGGCGTAGGCGGCGGGGTGCTTGACGTTCCACCAGCGGGTGCCGCCGACGTGGCTGTGCGCCCCGGGGCCGACGCCCCACCAGTCGCCGCCGGTCCAGTACAGCAGGTTGTGCCGGCAGCGCCCGGCCTCCGAGGTCGCCCAGTTGGACACCTCGTACCACTCGAACCCCGCCTCGGCCAGCATGGCGTCGGCGATCAGGTAACGGTCGGCGGCCACGTCGTCGTCGGGCATCGGGAGCTCGCCGCGCCTGATCCTGGCGGCCAGCCTCGTCCCGTCCTCGACGATCAGCGAGTACGCGGAGACGTGGTCGGGGCCCGCCTCGATCGCCGCGGCCAGCGACGCGCGCCAGTCGTCGTCGCTCTCCCCGGGCGTGCTGTAGATCAGGTCGAGGTTGACGTGGTCGAACCCCGCCTCCCTCGCCTCCCGTACGGCCCGCGCGGGGCGGCCGGGGGTGTGGCGGCGGTCCAGCACCTGGAGCACGTGCTCGCGGGCGCTCTGCATCCCGAAGCTCATCCGGTTGAACCCGCCCGCGCGCAACTCCGCCAGGTAGGCGGGATCCACCGACTCGGGGTTGGCCTCGGTGCTCACCTCGGCGCCGGGGGCGAGCCCGAACTCCTCCTCGATCGCCCGCAGGATCCGTACAAGGTCGCCGGCGGGGAGCAGGGTGGGGGTTCCCCCGCCGAAGAACACGGTCTCGACGGGGAGGTGCGCGGCGCCGAGGTTGGCCCGCGCCCGTCGCACCTCGTCGACGGCGGTGTCCGCGTAGTCCTTCTGCGACGCGCCGGGACCGAGCTCGGACGCCGTGTAGGTGTTGAAGTCGCAGTAACCACACCGGGTCACGCAGAAGGGGACGTGGACGTAGAAGCCGAAGGGGCGCTCGCCGAGCCCGGCGAGCGCGCTCTCCGGGAGCTCGCCCGAGGCGGGCGCGGGGTCCCCGTCGGGAAGTGTGGATGGCACGCCCCAAGTCTGCCGCCTCCTCCGCGATGCCCGGTACGCCGAGGATCCGGTGCTCGGGGACGCCGAAGCGGCACTCCCGGGCGTCAGATCTCGTGCTCGTCCCGCACCGGCAGGCCGTACCGCCGGGCGAGGGGGTTCCACAGCTTCAGAAAGCCCCGTTTGGCGGTGGTCGCCTCGCCGGAGAAGGCGAGACCGCGCCGGTAGTCGTCGTCGCGGCTCCAGGCGCGGCTGCACCCGGCCTCCTGGCGGGTCGCCCAGGCGAGGAACGCCTCGTCGGCGTTGAACGAGGCGGTCAGGGCCCTGGTGAGGCGCGCCTTGACCGCGTCGCCGCCGTCGAGCTCGCCGGTGCCCAGCGCGTCGACCTGGATCACCTGCTCGCGGCGGGCCGCGGTGATCCGCTGGAGCGTGGCGAGCCCGGTGGCGGTGCCCTCGCAGGAGCGCAGCTGGTCGAGGGCCGAGCCGAGGCCCGATCTGGAGCCGCCGCTGTCGGCGAGCAGGGCGTCGAGGACCCTGGCCTGGGTCTCGGCGTCCTGGGGCCCCTGGGGGGCGCGCCCCGCCGGGGGTGTCTCGGCCTCGGCCTCCGCCCGGTCGCCGGTCGTCGCCGTCCGGATGCCGCCCGCCACGGACGTTTCGCCGCCTCGCGGGGTGAGCCAGAAGGACCCCGCGGTGGCCAGCGACATCGCGAGGACCGTGGCCGTCGCGACCAGTGGCCAGACCTTGCGATCCTCGCGGGGCGGCCGGTCCCGGCCTCGGCCCGGCGGCGGTGCCGGAGCCCGGTCCCCCGCCGGGGGTTGCCGGGGCCGCTGGTCCGGGGGGAGATGCTGCTGCCAGTCGGCGGGGTCCTGCCGCCACTCCTCCGGCGGGACCCGGGCCCCGCCCGCGGGAACGTCCCGCGAGGGCTGAGCCGGTGGAAACCGGGCCGGCGAGGACTGATCCAGCGGAGGCCGGCCCCCCGTCGACGCCCCGCACCCGGGGCATCGCGACAGCCCGCGCACAGGGGTGCCACATCGGTTGCAGAACGCCTGCTGCTCCATGCCTTACCAAGTTAGCCGAAGCATCCCGCCGTCCACCGGTCAAAACGCCGTTGGCCGTTGACGGCCAGATCCCGCAGGTCTACGATCCGGGAAAACTTAAAGGAAAGTTTCCTATAAGTTACTTATTTCAAGCAGTGGAGAAGCCCGTGCAGAGACTCCTCCGTAAAATGCTCGCGGCAGCCCTCGCCGCGGGTCTCGCGGCCGTGGCCGTGCCGGCCGCGGCCCAGGCCCAGACCCCCCGGGAGCACGGTGACCGCTACAAGCGGGTCGCCTACTTCATCCAGTGGGGCGTCTACGGTCGCAACTACCACGTCAAGGACATGGAGACCAGCGGCGCCGCCGCCAAGCTGACCCACATCAACTACGCCTTCGGCTTCGTCAACGCCGGGGGCGACTGCTACTCCCCCGACCCGTGGGCCGACTGGCAGCGCCCGGTGCCCGCCGAACAGAGCGTGGACGGCGTCGCCGACACCGAGGGCCAGGCGCTGAACGGCAACCTGAACCAGCTGAAGAAGCTCAAGGCCAAGCACCCCGGCCTCAAGGCGCTGATCTCCCTCGGCGGCTGGACCGGTTCGAAGTACTTCTCCGACGCGGTGCTGACCCCCGAGGGCCGTGCCAAGCTCGCCTCCTCCTGCATCGACCTGTGGCTCAAGGGCAACCTGCCCGGCACCGCCGCCGGTACCGGGGCGGGCGTGTTCGACGGCATCGACCTCGACTGGGAGTGGCCCGGTTCCTCCGGGGCCGACGGCAACATCATCCGTCCCGAGGACAAGCGGAACTTCACCCTGTTCGTCACCGAGCTCCGCCGCCAGATGAACGAGTTCGACCGGCGCACCGAGCTGACCGCCTTCCTGCCCGCCGCCGCCGCGAAGATCGACGCGGGCTTCGAGGTCCGCGACGTCTTCAGGCAGCTCACCTTCGCCACCGTTCAGGGCTATGACCTGCACGGCTCGTGGGAGACCGTCACCGGCCACAACGGCAACCTGTTCAACGACCGGCGCGACCCCCACCCGGTGAAGTACAGCGTGGACCAGACCGTCCGCGACTACCTGACGCGCGGCGCACCCGCCAAGAAGATCGTGGTGGGCGTACCGGCGTACGGCCAGGGCTGGACCGGCGTCACCGGCGGGAGGAACGGCCTGTACGGCACCGCCACCGGCCCCGCTCCCGGCACCTTCGCCGCGGGAAGCGAGGACTACAAGATCCTCGTGAACAAGCCGGGCAAGCGCTACCGCGACCTGCTGACCGGGTCCGTGTGGCTCTACGACGGCAACGAGTTCTGGTCCTACGACGACCCGGCCTCGCTGCTCCAGAAGGCGGCCTACATCCGTCTGAAGGACCTCGGCGGCTCGATGATGTGGTCCATCGACCAGGACGACACCAAGGCGTCGCTCACCTCGGCGCTCTACAGCGTCCTGCGCTGAGCGACCCCCTCATACCGGGCGAGGCCGCAGGATCCGGGTCACCAGCGGCCTCGCCCGCACGTTCTTCCCCCGGCGCCCTTCACCCCTGGCCGAGCCGGTGCGGGGACGGCGCGGGGTGGGCCGGGCCGGTCGCGGGGCGGACCCGGGCGCGCCTGGGGGAGTGCCTACTTCTTGGCCTTGTCCGTGGAGGACTCGGTGGACAGCGCGGCGACGAACGCCTCCTGGGGAACCTCGACGCGGCCGACCATCTTCATCCGCTTCTTGCCCTCCTTCTGCTTCTCCAGCAGCTTGCGCTTGCGGGAGATGTCGCCGCCGTAGCACTTGGCGAGGACGTCCTTGCGGATGGCGCGGATGTTCTCCCGGGCGATGACCCGGGCACCGATGGCCGCCTGGATCGGCACCTCGAACTGCTGCCTGGGAATGAGCTCGCGCAGCTTCTTGGCCATCTCGACCCCGTAGGCGTACGACTTCTCCCGGTGGACGATGGCGCTGAAGGCGTCCACGGCCTCGCCCTGGAGCAGGATGTCGACCTTCACCAGGTCCGACTCCTGCTCGCCCGAGGGCTCGTAGTCCAGCGAGGCGTAGCCGCGCGTACGGGACTTGAGCTGGTCGAAGAAGTCGAAGATGATCTCGCCGAGCGGCATGGTGTAGCGGATCTCGACGCGGTCCTCGGACAGGTAGTCCATGCCCTGCAGGTTGCCCCGGCGGTTCTGGCAGAGCTCCATGATGGCGCCGATGAACTCCGAGGGGACGAGCACGGTCGTCTTGACCATCGGCTCGAAGACCTTCTCCACCTTGCCGGTGGGGAACTCCGAGGGGTTGGTGACGACGACCTCCTTGCCGTCCTCCATGATCACCCGGTAGACCACGTTGGGCGCGGTGGAGATGAGCGAGAGGTTGAACTCACGCTCCAGCCGCTCGCGGACGATCTCCATGTGGAGCAGGCCGAGGAAGCCGCAGCGGAATCCGAAGCCCAGGGCCGCGGAGGTCTCCGGCTCGTAGTCCAGGGCCGCGTCGTTGAGCTGGAGCTTGTCCAGGGCCTCGCGAAGGTCGGGGTAGTCGTCACCGTCGATCGGATACAGGCCGGAGAAGACCATGGGCTTGGGGTGCTCGTAGCCGCTGAGCGCCTTGAGTGCCGGACGCGTCACGGAGGTCACCGTGTCGCCGACCCGCGACTGGCGGACGTCCTTCACGCCGGTGATCAGGTAGCCCACCTCGCCGACGCCGAGCCCCTTGTCGGCGATCTTCGGCTCGGGCGAGATGACGCCGATCTCCAGCGTCTCGTGGGCCGCGGTGGTGGACATCATCAGGATGCGCTCGCGCTTGCCCAGGTGACCGTCCATCACCCGGACGTACGTGATCACGCCGCGGTAGGTGTCGTACACCGAGTCGAAGATCAGCGCGCGGGCGGGCGCGTCGGCGTCGCCGACCGGGGCCGGGACGTTCGCCACCACGTGGTCCAGCAGCTCGCGGACGCCGATGCCGGTCTTGCCGGAGACCCTCAGCACGTCCTCGGGCTCGCAGCCGATGAGGTGGGCGATCTCCGCGGCGTACTTCTCCGGCTGGGCGGCCGGCAGGTCGATCTTGTTGAGCACCGGGATGATCGTCATGTCGTTGTTCATGGCCAGGTAGAGGTTGGCCAGGGTCTGCGCCTCGATGCCCTGCGCGGCGTCGACCAGCAGGATCGCGCCCTCACACGCCTGGAGCGACCGGGAGACCTCGTAGGTGAAGTCGACGTGCCCGGGGGTGTCGATCATGTTGAGGACGTAGTCGGTGTCGCCGACCTGCCACGGCAGCCTGACCGCCTGCGACTTGATCGTGATGCCGCGCTCGCGCTCGATGTCCATCCGGTCGAGATACTGGGCGCGCATGGAACGGTCGTCGACCACTCCGGTGATCTGCAGCATGCGGTCGGCGAGCGTCGACTTGCCATGGTCGATATGCGCGATGATGCAGAAGTTGCGGAGCACAGCGGGGTCGGTCTGGCCAGGCTGAATGCGCACCGGGGTCCGTTTCAACAGATTGATGACGATCATACGGCTGGCATGCCAGCCGTCTTCCATGGTGACATGTCCGGGTGATTGCCCGGACCAGAGCACGGCGCGGCCTGCGGTTCCTCGCTATGGTGGCGGCCCTGCTCCTCGCGCTTCCAGGGGTGGCCGTGGCCACCCTCACCCTGCAGTTTACCGGGACACCCGCCCCATGGGCGAAGACGACCGGCCACGACGCCCTGTGGCTGGGCCACGCGTGGGTCGATGGCCGCAAGACGGCCGACGACGTGCGCACCCTCGCCGCCCGGCTGCGAAAGACCGGGATCAAGGACGTGTACGTCCATTCTGGCCCGTTCGACCCGGACGGGACACTACCTGTCGCCAAATATCCGAAGGCGGCCGACTTCCTGAAGTGGTGGCGCGAGGAACTCCCCAAGGTCAGGGTGTCGGCCTGGCTCGGCCAGAAGGTCGACGGCGTCCTGGACCTCGACGACGCGGCCTCCAGGCAGCGCGTGCTGGACGGCGCCCGCGCGATCACGGCGCTCGGCTTCGACGGCGTCCACTACAACTTCGAGCCGATCGGCGACGGCGACACCGACTTCCTCGACCTGCTGACCCGGACCCGCGCGATCGTGGGCGACGGCCTGCTGTCCACCTCGACCCCGCAGATCGAGCCGTTCCCGCTCGTCCGCCCGGCCGCGCGCGCCGCCATCGGCCACGACAAGTACTGGTCACCCGACTACTTCCGCCAGGTGGCGAAGCTCACCGACCAGGTGGCGATCATGACCTACGACTCCTACCTCCCCTTCCCCTCCGTCTACGGCGGCTACGTCGTACGGCAGAGCTCGCTGGCGCTGGAGCTCGTCCCCGAGGAGAAGACGGTGCTGATCGGCGCCCCGGCCTATCACGACCACGACGTCTCCTGGGCCGACGCGGCCGAGAGCGTCGAGAAGGCGGCCAGGGGCGCCCGGCTGGCGTTGACCTCGTACGGCAAACCGCGTGAACGGTTCGGCCTGGCGCTCTACGTCGACTTCGCCGCCACCAAGGAGGACTGGGCGGAGTACGAGAAGTTCTGGTTCAAGCCGTGAGGATTACGGTCCGAGCCACCACGACCACACGCTAAACTGATCAGGCATCCTTCTGCCTGGCCTGTCGATTTGAGTGTCGACCATGGCAGTTGGTAGCCTAGTCAACTGCGTGTGGCGCGCCCTCTCTGCCCGCGCGCCCCATCCAACGACATTCACCGAGGCTTCTTCGTGGCGAACATCAAGTCCCAGATCAAGCGCAACCGGCAGAACGAGAAGGCCCGGCTGCGTAACAAGGCTGTCAAGTCTTCCCTGAAGACGGCCATCCGCAAGTTCCGCGAGGCCGCCGACCAGGGTAACGTCGAAGAGGCCGCCGCGCTGCAGCGCGCCGCCTCCCGCCAGCTGGACAAGGCTGCCAGCAAGGGCGTGATTCACAAGAACCAGGCCGCCAACCGCAAGTCGGCGATCGCCCAGCGCGCCGCCGCCCTGTCGGTCGCCAAGTAGCTCCACGTTTCGCGAACGCCGCACCCTTCGGGGATGCGGCGTTCTTGCGTTTCAGGCGCCTCTTCCCGGTGCCCCCCATGTCCCGCCCTGTGGCTCAGGCCGTCTCTCCCCGAAACACCTAACGCCCCGTGCGGCTGGCGACCACGGTCTGGACCATGTGCTCCAGCGCGTACGCGGGGTCGGCTCCGCCGCCCTTCACCTGCGCGTCGGCGGTGGCGGCGGCCTGGATCGCGCGGGCGAGACCCTCGGGGCCCCAGCCGTTCAGCTGCCGCTGGACCCGGTCGATCTTCCAGGGCGGCATGCCGAGATGGCTGGCGAGCTGGCCGCCCCGGAGGTTGCGGGGCGCGCCTCCCACCTTGGCCAGCGAGCGCAGGCCTCCGGCGAGCGCGCTCACCAGCAGGACCGGCGCCGTACCGGTCGAGAGCGCCCAGCGCAGCTGCTCCAGGGCGTCGCCCAGCCGTCCCTCGACGGCCGAGTCGGCCACGGTGAACCCGCTGACCTCGGCCCTGCCCCGGTGGTAGCGCGCGACGGCGGCCTCGTCGATCGTCTTGCCGGGGGTGTCGAAGGCGAGCTGGTTGCACGCGGCGGCCAGCTCGCGCAGGTCGTTGCCCACGGCGTCGAGGAGCGCGGCGGCGGCGTCGGCCCCGATGGTGCGTCCGGCCCGCTTCAGCTCCGCCTTGACGAACGCCAGGCGCTCGGCCGGTTTGGTCACCTTGGTGACGGAGACCACCTGGGCTCCGGCCTTCTTGACCCCGTCGACCAGGGCCTTCCCCTTGACGCCTCCCGGATGGACGAGGACCAGCACGGTCTCGTCCACCGGGTGGGCCGCGTAGGAGACGACCTCGGCGATGACGTCCTTGCCGAGGTCCTGGGCCGAGCGGACGACCACCACGGACCTGTCGCCGAACAGTGAGGGCGACGTCATGCGGGTGAGCTCTCCGAGCTCCATCTTCGAGCCGGGCAGATCGTGCACCTCGGCGGTCGGATCGGCGGCCTTGACCGCCGAGGTCACCTCGCTCACCGCGCGGTCGGCCAGGAGTTCCTCGTCGCCGAGTATCAGGATCACGGGTGCCGGATCGGTTGCCGCCATGACGAGCAGCATGCCATGTCCCGGTGCCGGGTGAGCCGCCGGCAAGTCGTTCGCAATCGGAATGCAGGTGCCGCGAGGCACCCTGGGAACAACACAGGAGGTGAGAACCATGACAAACTCCACTATTCGCCGCCACGCCTGCCCCCGCTGCGGAACGTCCCTCGACGAGGGTCCGATCATGTACCGTTGCGCGCGCTGCAGCCGGTCGGTCTACGCCGCCGACGTGGACACCGAGTTCCGCCGCCCGGCCAGAACCGGGAGCTGACCCGCGCTCCCCGGGCGGAACCGGGATCCGGCCCACGCCCCGGCCA
Organism: Streptosporangium sp. LJ11; assembly: GCF_051918945.1. NCBI lineage: Bacteria > Bacillati > Actinomycetota > Actinomycetes > Streptosporangiales > Streptosporangiaceae > Streptosporangium > Streptosporangium sp. LJ11. The sequence goes on along the minus strand of NZ_JBPXMB010000005.1, from coordinate 284,826 downwards.
GAACCAGGATCCGGCCCGCACCCTCCGGCCGGAACCGTCCGGCCGGAAGCAGGACCCGGCCCGCACCGTCCGGCCCGCACCGTCCCGCCGGAACCGAGGCCTGACCCGCACCGCCCGGCCAGGACCGGGACTCGACCCGCACCGGCCCCGCCCATCCCGGCCGGGCGCCACAAGCCGCCCGCCAACGGGGCCGCGCGCCCCCTGGCGACGACCGCCAGAGCCCCCTCGCGGACCACCACCGCGAGGTCTCCCGACAGGTCCGTCCGGTAGGCGCGCATGCCGAGCCGGTGCAGCGCGGTCAGGGTCGACGGGGCGGGGTGGCCGTAGCCGTTGTCCGCCCCCACGCTGATCAGAGCGGCGCGGGCACCGGAGGCGGCGAGGAAGGCCGGGTCGTACCTGCCCGAGCCGTGGTGGGGAACCTTGAGGATCTCGGCGGGCGGCAGGCCACGCCGGAGCAGCTCCGCCTGGGCCTCGGTCTCGATGTCTCCGCTGAGCAGAGCCGCCCCCGCGGCCCAGCGGACGTGCATCACGACGCTGGCGTTGTTGACGGCCGCCCCTTCTCCCGCGCCGGGCGGGGAGTCCTCGGCCACCGGGCCGATGACGGTGAGCTCCGAGGGCCCGAACCGCCAGCTCGCACCGGGCCTCGCCGCCCACTCGACCACGTGGCGGCGGGCGAGATCGGCGCTCAGCCTCACCCCCTCGCGCTCTCCGGCACCGTGCGGGGTCACCATCACCGCTCCCACGGCGCGCCCGCGAAAGACACCGTCGAGACCGCCCACGTGGTCGAGGTGCGGATGGGTGAGAACGACCAGCGGCACCTCCCCGACTCCCATGGAGCGCAGGCAGCGGTCCATCGGCACCGGGTCCGGCCCCGCGTCCACCACCACGGCCCGCCCCGGCCCCGCCGCGACGAGCAGAGCGTCTCCCTGGCCGACGTCGCAGGCCACCAGTAGCCATCCGTGAGGCGGCCAGCGTGCCACGATCGGCGCGGCCACCGTCACGGCGAGGACCAGCCCGGTGAGGGCCGCCAGGACGATCAGGCGTGGCCGCCGGTGCCGCAGCACCAGCACGGCGAGTGGCACCGCACCGGCCAGCAGGAGCAGCCCGGTGACGCCTCCCGGCCACGGGATCACGCCCAGCGGGAGCGCCGCGGTGTGCTCGGCCACCTCGATGATCCATCCGGTGGCCAGTCCCGCCGGCCGGACCAGCAACTGGGCGAGCCCCATGTGCAGGGGCGCGACCAACGCCACCGCGAAACCGAGCAGGGTGGCGGGGGCCACGGCCGGGCCCGCGAGCAGGTTGGCCGGGATCGCCACCGGTGCGAGCTGTCCCGACATCAGAACCAGGACCGGGGTGACCGCGACCTGGGCGGCGGCGGCCACTGCGGTCGCCTCGGCGAACCATCGGGGCATACGGGCCGAGAGCCGGTCGCGCCAGCCCGGGGCGAGGACCAGGATGCCCGCGGTCGCCGAGACCGACAGGGCGAAGCCGTAGGAGCGGGCGAGGTCGGGGACGAAGAAGACCAGCCCCAGGACGGTCACCGACAGGGCCGCGACACCGTCGCGCGAGCGGCCCGTGCCGAGGGCGAGGGCGGCGACCCCGCCCATCAGGAGGGCCCTGAGCACGCTGGGCGAGGGCCGGGCGACGACCGCGAAGGCGACCATGGCCGCCATCGCCAGCACCGCCCGCGCCGCGAGAGGCAATCCGGCCACCCTGGCCAGCGCGACCGCCGCCCCCGCCACGACGGCGAGGTTCGCGCCGGAGACCGCGAGAAGATGGCTGAGGCCCGCCGCCTTGAAGTCGGCTTTGACCTGCTCGTCCATCCGGGACACGTCGCCGACCACCAGGCCGGGCAACAGCCCGCGCTGCGTCGGCGGCAACACGTCGGCCGCCTCCCGCAACCCCGACCTGAGTGCCCCGGCCGCGCGCTGCTCCCAGGAGGGCCCGCTCAGCACTCGCGGTGCTCCCCTGACCAGCACCACCGCCGCGAGCAGCTCTCCGGGGTCGGCCCGGCCGAAGCGCCCGCTGACCTCCACTCGCTGGCTGGGCAGCAGGGATCGCCATCCGGCGCCCGAGACGAACAGCACCACCGGAGCCCGCAGCGCCACCCTGCCCGCTCCCGTCCCGACCGACTCGACCCGGGCGGGCACCACGAAACTCTCCCGCGGGAAGGGCCCTCCCCTTCGGTTCGTCTCCCGGGGGTCGTCGGTCACCACCACCTCGGCCATCGCCGAGGCGTTCCTGCCCGCGAGCTCGGCGACCGGCCCCGTACCGACCGCGTGCACCCGGAAGGCGACCGACCCCGCCACCGCGGCGGCGCATCCCAGGACCGCGATCGCCGCGTTCCGCCGGGTCGCCGCCCCCTGTGCCCGGGTCAGGACGGCCACGGTCAGGGCACCCGTGGCCATGAGACCGGCCGTCACCGCACCGGTCGCGGCTGAGCAGCCCAGCAGGACGAGTGCGGTCATCCATGAGACCGCCGCCGGCAGGACCAGATGCGCGGCATGCGCACGCCATCCCTTTCCTGAACCGCCCAGGATTCCCGGCCCCTCGGACCCGCCGGCGTGTGCGGAGCCACCCGAGCCTCCGGCCGTGGCGAACCGCGTCACGACCGTCCTCGCGACCGAGGTGTCAAACACGGGCTCTGTCCCGCATCTCGGCGTACTTCCGGTCACCTATCCCGCTCACGTCGCGAAGCTGCTCGACGGAGCGGAAGCCGCCGTGCGCGTCGCGGTATTCGACGATGCGCCGGGCGAGCACCTCGCCCACGCCCGGTAGCTCCTCGAGCTGCTCGGGGGTGGCGGTGTTGAGGTCGACGACGGCGGTGGCGGGATCTGCCGGATTCACCGGAGTGGGCGCCGCCGCGACGGCGGCCGTGCCGGAAAGGCCGACGACGATCTGCTCGCCGTCGACGAGCCTGCGCGCGAGGTTGAGGGATCCCGTGGCGGCCGCTCCACGGACGCCCCCGGCCTCCTGGAGCGCGTCGGCGACCCGTGAACCGCCGGGCAGCGTGACCACCCCGGGCCGGCGGACCTTACCCGTCACGTGAACGGTCAGCTCGGCGACCGGCGTGGACGCCTGCCGCGAAACGGTGACGGGCGCCGACAGCGGTGACCCGGCGATCGGCATCGGCGGGGCCAAGGGCTCGGGCTCCGGCTGGGACCGCCAGGCGTACACGCCGCCCGCGACGGTGGCCACCAGGGCGACGAGCAGCAGGAGGCGCAGCCCCGGGCGGTCAGGACCGAGCGCGACCTTCTCGGTGGCCACGACCTTGCGAAGCGCCTCGAAGGACGGAGGGATCGGCGCCGAACGCATGCGCGCAGCGGGACCGTCGTGGACGGCGTCCTCCGGCTCGCCCTGACCGCCGGCCCGCGCATGCCTGCCCCGGCACGGCGTGCCGGCCGGACGGCACGGCGGGGGCACCCGGTCGGGTGATCCGCTCCCGGTCAGGATCCGCAGTCGCGACTCGGCTTGGAACCGCTCGGTGTTCTGGCCTGTGGTCCGCACCCGCAGGACGTTACGGAGACGGCGGCGGGCGCACTTTCACCGAATCTCGTTCTGGGGATAAGGGGACGACCGGCGGAGGGCGGGGACACAGGTCGGCCTGATCGGCGCGCGGGTCATCAGATGGATCCGAAGACCATACGGGTTCGAAGACGACACGGATCGGCCGACCTCACGGATCGGTGGACACCAGAGGCTCGCCCGCGGAGATGGTGATGCCGAGCATGCCTGGACCGACGTGCGCGCCGATCACCGGGCCGACCTCGACGACGATGACCTTGGCGAGGGCGGGAATGCGCCGGTGCAGTCGTGCGGCCAGGGCGTCCGCGCGGGACCGGGCGGCGAGGTGCTGGACGGCGACCTCCACCGGGCCCGTACCCGCGGCCTCGACCGCGAGGTCTTCGAGGCGGGCGATGGCACGGCTCGCCGTACGGACCTTCTCCAGGGGAACGATCGCGCCGTCGGAGATGTGCAGAATCGGCTTGATCATCAGTGCCGAGCCGAGGAGGGTCTCCGCCGCGCCGATCCGGCCTCCCCTGCGGAGATACTCCAGGGTGTCGACGTAGAAGAAGCTGCGCACCGACTCCGCGCGGCGGCGGGCGGCGTCCGCCGCCTCGGCCCGTGTCGCGCCCGCAGCGGCGGCGCTCGCGGCGGCGAGGACGGGGAACCCGAGACCCATGGCGATGGACCTGCTGTCGACGACGTCGACCGGGACGGGGGAATGCTCGGCCCCCGCCCGGGCGGCCTCGACCGTGCCGGACATCTCCGCTGACAGGTGGATGGAGACGATGCCGGTCGCGCCCCGGGCCGCCGCCTCGTTGTAGGCGTCCGTGAAACGGCGCGGGGCGGGCATGGAGGTCGTCACCTGACCCCGTTCCCGCAGCATGTCGCCCATGCCCGCGCCCTCGATCCGCGGCATGTCGTCGAGCGGTCTGCCTCCCACGATCATCTGGAGCGGCACCACGACGATTCCCCTGCGGGAGACCTCCTCAGGAGGGAGGTAGGCGGTGGAGTCCGTGACGACGGCGACCGGTGGAGACATGCCCAGAGGTTACGCGGTGGAGATCACACGAAGGAGACGGGCTCGGCTCCTCCCCTGGTGAACGACTCCCCCGGTGAACGGCGAGGAGCCCTCGTGAACGGCGGGGAGCCGCGAGCGTGAGGGGAACGGCCGCTCGAGGGGAGGATCCGGCGGGCGAGGGTTCCGAGGGCGAAGCCTCCGGAAGGGGAGACCTACTGGACGGGGGTGCCGCCGCGCCAGACCCGGCGGGGCTTGAGTCCGAAGGCCCAGGCGAAGGCGCCCTCGTGGTCGGCGTCCCACTGGACGATGTCGGCCAGGCGGCCGGGGGCGAGGACGCCGCGATCGGGAGCGCCGAGGACCGTGGCACCACCGAGGGTGGCGGCCCGGAGGGCGTCGCCGACGCTCATGCCGAAGGCCGCGACGGCGAGGCTGATGACCAGGGACATCGAGGTGATGCCGCAGTGGCCCGGGTTGTGGTCGCTGCCGAGCGCCACCGTGACCCCCTGGGCGAGCATCCGGCGGACCGGGGGCAGGCTGCCACGCTGGAGGGCGGTCCCGGGGCAGACCACGGCGGGGACGCCGTAGCGGGCCAGTATCGCGATGTCCTCGTCGGTGGTGTGGTGGAGCAGGTCGGCGGAGGCGCAGCCGAGTTCGGCGGCGAGCTGGACGGCGCCGCGCCGGGTGTAGGCGCCGGCGTGCAGGCGTGGCAGCAGGCCGACGTTGCGTCCGGAGGCCAGGACCCAGCGGGCCTCCTCCGCGGTGAAGTGGCCCTCGTCGCAGTAGACGTCGACACCGTCGGCTCCCGCCGCGGCGGCGTCGGCGCACCAGGCGCCCACGGCCTCGACATAGTCGCGCTGGCGGCCGAAATACTCGGGCGGGACGACGTGCGCGGCCATGAAGGTCACGTGCACCCGCGGCATCATCGGCTCTTTCTCCAGCTCGCGCAGGAGCCGCACGTCGGCCAGCTCGCCGTCACGGGTGAGGTGGTAGCCGGTCTTGGCCTCGATGGTGGTGGTGCCGCTGAGCAGCCAGTCGCGGAGCCGCTCGCGGACGCCGTTGCAGAGCGTCCAGGGGTCGGTGCCGCGGGTGACCGTCACGGTGGAGCCGATGCCGCCGCCCGCCGCGGTGATCGCGGACGGGGTGGACCCGCTGGAGCGCATCGCCATCTCGGCGTAGCGGTTTCCCGCGTAGACCGGATGGGTGTGCGCGTCGATCAGGCCGGGAGTGACCAGCGCGCCGCCCAGGTTCTCGACATGGTCGACGTCGACGATGTCGTCGACGACCCCCGGCACGCTCTGCGGAAGATCCGCGGCGCGGCCGACCCAGGCGATCCGGTCGTTGTGGACGAGGATCGCCGCGTTGCTGAACACGTCGTTTCCGGTCCAGAGCCGGCCGATGTTGGTCAGGAGGCGGACCGTCATCGCATCACCGCCTTGTGTTCAGGGGAAGACACCTGGAGGAGGACCGCACCCGGACGGGGCGAGCCGCCCCGGACGTCGCCGGGCACCGTGCCCTTCAAGCCCGCTGTGAGTCCGGACGGCATCGGGGGGTCTCCTGCTCTCATCCGCATATCCGCTGTGCGGCGACAGTATCGCCGAGATCATGATCGGGCGATTTCAGTTCAGTTACGTTATTTCACAAGTCGGCCCGCTGTACAGGCTAATTGGGAAGAACGCCGCCCCTCCGCGACCGCACCTCACCCGTCGGCTCGACGATCACGCGTGGCGTTGAGCAACTTTCCACAGCTCAGACTACTTCTTCATCGCCCGTAACAGTAGCCACCAGAGCAACTTGCGTCATAACATCTCGCTAGATTTGCCTTATGGTAGCAATCCAAACCTTGGGCGACCACTGTCACTTTTGAGGCTTTTGTACGTTTTCGCCCTCTTGTAGTGCAGCCATATCGGGCCTCTCGGCGCAAGTTTCACCATTGAAACGCCGTTCGCCACCACTCTAGGCTGACATCCGGAAGGCTCACGCTCCTCGGCCCTTCTCCTCTACGCCTCCCCTACGACCTCCTGCGGTCCCCTTGCGGCCCCCCACTCCTCCCCGATCTTCCCCGGGCTCCGCGCGTGGTACGGCACCCTGAGATCACCCGCGAAGGTCGTGATGTGATACGGCCGCGCCGGCCGCTCGACCCGGTCGCCCCGCCCTTCCGAAGCTCTGATGACGAGCGGCCTGCCCAACCTCGAAAAAGGTCGTAAGCAGGACGTTCCATGTAGCCTTTCGTGCGAGTTGTCTCCAGGTCGTACGCATGGGAGTTGCCTTGTCCGTCCACGCGGACGCCGGTCGGCGTCGCATCGAAGAACTTTTCCAGGAGCACGAGGCGCGCGTCCTCAAGCGCTGGCTTGAGATCGCCCGTTCGGCCACCGGCGGCACCGGCAATCAGGCGGATCGCGGAGGTCTCACCGACCAGTTGGGCGAGCTCTACCAGGCGCTGCGCCAGTCGTTCGACGACTCCGGCGACCTCAGCGACCTGCGCGGCCTGCTCGCCGAGCTCTCCCGGGACCGTGCCCGCCAGGGTTTCACCCCGACCGAGACCGCGATCATGGTGTTCGGCCTGAAGGAGGCGCTCTACGAGATCGTCGAGGAGGACGGCTCTCCCGAGGCCGTGCGAGGTTTCATCTGGTTCTCCCGGGTAATCGACGACCTCGGGCTCTTCACCATGGAGAGCTACGCGGCGGCCAGGGAGAAGATCATCATCGATCAGGCGGAACAGCTGCTCGAGCTGTCCACCCCGGTGGTCAAGCTCTGGGAAGGCATCGTCGCGGTGCCGCTGGTCGGCACGCTCGACTCGGCCAGGACCCAGGTCGTCATGGAGAAGCTGCTGCAGACGCTCGTCGACACCGGCTCCGAGCACGCGGTCATCGACATCACGGGTGTGCCCGCCGTCGACACCGAGGTCGCCCAGCATCTGCTCAAGACCGTGGTGGCGGCCCGGCTGATGGGCGCCGAGTGCGTGATCTCCGGCATCCGCCCGCAGATCGCCCACACCATCGTCACCCTCGGCATCGAGTTCGGCGACATCGTGACCAAGGCCACCCTCGCCGACGCGCTGGCCCACACGCTGCGGGCGAGCGGGGTCAAATTCGTCAAGGGCGGGGAGTCCCGGATCGCGGTACGGACGGTGGAGAGCTGATGGATCGCGTCCCCATCCTCAAGCTCGGCGACATCCTGATCGTCTCCATCCAGATCGACCTGCAGGACATGAGCGTGCTCGCGCTCCAGGAGGACCTGTCGGAGAAGGTTGTCGAGACCGGCGCGCGCGGGGTGATCATCGACATCACCGCCGTGGAGATCGTCGACTCCTTCATCGGCCGGATGCTGGCCACCATCGCGGCGATCTCCCGCATGCTCGACGCCGAGACGATCGTCGTCGGCATGCGCCCGGCGGTGGCGATCACCCTCGTCGAGCTCGGCCTCTCCCTCGGCGGCGTGCGCACGGCGCTCAACCTCGAGAAGGGCGTCGCGCTGCTGAACCAGATCGAGAGCTCCCAAGCCTCCACGGCCGCCTGGTGACGACAGTGGAGGAGTTGCCCATCAACGTCAACGGCGACGTCGTGCTGGTCCGCCAGCACGTCAGGACCGTCGCCGTGAACGTGGGCCTGTCCCTGGTCGACCAGACCAAGGTGGTGACCGCGGCCAGCGAGCTGGCCCGCAACGCCCTGGTGTACGCGGGAGGCGGGCAGGTACGGGTCGAGGTCGTCCACAAGGGCATGCGGCGGGGCCTGCGGATGGTGTTCAGCGACAACGGGCCCGGCATCCCGGACATCGAGCAGGCGCTGACCGACGGGTGGACGACCGGCGGAGGCCTCGGTCTCGGCCTCAGCGGCTCCCGCCGCCTGGTCGACGAGTTCGACCTGGAATCGACTCCCGGTGAGGGCACATTGATCACGGTGACGAAATGGGCACGCTGATCCACTCCCAGCACGACACCTGGGTACGGGCCGAGGACGCCAGCGCGATCGGCGCCCTCCGCCGTACCGCCGTGACGCTCGCGGAGATCCGCGGGTTCGGCGAGGAGGACACCGGGCGGGTCGCCGTCGCGGTGAGCGAGGCCGCGTCGAACCTGGTCAAGCACGCGACCGAGGGCGTGATGCTGATCCGCCCGCATCCGGAGCTGGACTCGGCCGTGGAGGTCCTCGCGATCGACCGGGGGCCGGGAATGCGGGACGTCTCGCGCGCCCTGCGCGACGGCTACTCCACCACCGGCACGCTCGGCATCGGGCTGGGCGGCATCGCCCGGATGGCCAGCGGGTACGAGGTGCACTCGATACCCGACCGGGGCACCGTGCTCGGCATGTACTTCGTCGCTCAGGACGCCTCGCGTCCTGCGTGCCGGGTGAGCGGCCTGACCCGCCCGATCGGCGAGGAGACCGTCTGCGGCGACGCGTTCGTGATCATCGAGGAGGGCACCGCGACGACCGTGATGCTCTGTGACGGCCTGGGCCACGGCCCCGCGGCCGCCCAGGCCTCCCAGGAGGCGGTACGGCTGTTCCTGCGGCACGCCGACCTCGCCCCGGTCACCGTCCTGGAGCGCATCCACGCAGGCCTCGGCCACACCAGGGGCGGCGCGGTCGCGGTGGCCCGCGTCGACGGCGCCGCGGGCACGGTGAGCTTCGCCGGCCTCGGCAACGTCTCCGCGTGGATCGCCCACAACGACGGCCGCCAAGGAATGATCTCCGTCCCGGGCATCGCCGGGCACAAGGCCAGGACCCTGCGCCAGTACGAGTACGCACTCCCCCGGCACAGCGTCGTCCTGCTCCACTCCGACGGCCTGACCGAACGCTGGGACATCACCTCCTATCCCGGGCTCGTCACGCGCCTCCCCTCCGTCGTCGCCGGCACGCTGCTGCGTGATGCCGGGACCCGCAGGGACGACGCCTGCGTGGTCGCCGTCAGGCCGGGCGTATGACCGGGGACGAGCTGGTCCGGATTCACGTCCAGGACGACCAGGACGTCTTCGCCATGCGCAAGCTGGGCCGCGAGGTGGCGGAGAGCGTGGGGCTGGAGGCCCAGGACCAGATCCGGGTGGCCACCGCGCTGAGCGAGATCGGCAGGGAGTTCGTCGAGGCGGGCGCCGGCATCTCCGTCTCCTTCCGGCTGGAGCGGGACGCCCTGCTCGTCGCGGTCGACTTCTCGGCGAAGACCGACTTCCGTCCCTCGGGCGGCGTGACGCTGGCGGGGCGTCTCGTCGACCTCATCGAGCTCGATCCCGCCGAGGGAAGAATAAGCATGGTCAAACGGCTCCCGCAGGGCCGCAAGCCGAGACTCTCGGCGGAGGAGATCCGCGCCAAGATCGCCGCTTCGGCACCCACCACCGCCCTCGACGAGCTGCGCAGGCAGAACAGTGAGCTCGCCGAGACCCTGGAGGAGGTCCTGCAGCTCAACACCGAGCTCCAGGAGACCAACCAGGGGGTGCTGGCGCTCTACAACCAGCTGTCCGAGGAACTGGAGGAGACCAACCGCGGCGTCGTGGCGCTCTACGCGGAGCTGGACGAGAAGTCCGCGCAGCTCCGGGCGGCGAGCGACGCGAAGAACAGGTTCTGGGCCACCGTCAGCCACGAGCTGCGCACCCCCCTCAACTCGATCATCGGCCTGGTCCGCCTGCTGGTGGGACCGGGCGGGGATCCGCTGGCCGCCGAGCAGCTCCACCAGATCAACCTCATCGGCTCCTCGGCGGAGACGCTGCTGTCACTGGTGAGCGAGCTGCTCGACATGGCGAAGGCCGAGGCGGGGAGACTCGACCCCCAGCCCTCCATGGTCGATCTGGTGGCCCTGGCCGAACGGCTGCGCATGACGCTGCGCCCCACCACCGGCAACGACGAGGTGACGCTCACGGTGGAGGTCTCCCAGGCGCCGCAGGAGATGCTGGTGGACGAGGTGATGCTCACCCGGATCCTGCGTAACCTGCTCTCCAACGGGCTGAAGTTCACCGAGCGCGGCGAGGTCAAGCTGGAGGTGAACCTCGACGCGGCCACCCACGACCTGGTCTTCACCGTGACCGACACGGGAATAGGCGTGCCCGAGGAGCACCTGGAACGCGTCTTCGAGGAGTTCTTCCAGGTTCCCGGGCCGATCCAGGTACGGAGCAAGGGGACCGGGCTCGGCCTGCCGTACGCCCGGCGGCTGGCGGAGGCGCTGGGCGGCGCGCTGCACCTGGCCAGCGTCGCCGGGTCCGGCACCACGGCCACCCTGAGGCTGCCCTACCGGCACGACGGGGCTCCCGTGGTCGGCCGGTTGCTCATCGTGGACGACGACGAGGAGTTCCGCGCCACCGTACGCCGGATGCTCACCGGGTTCGCCGCGCACATCGACGAGGCCTCCGACGGGCTGATGGCGCTGGAGATGATGACGGCCACCCCGCCCGACCTCGCGCTGGTGGACCTGCTGATGCCCCGCCTCGACGGCACCGCGCTGATGCTGCGGATGTCGGACGACGAGCGGCTGCGCGAGGTTCCGGTGATCGTCGTGACCGTCGCCACATCGCGCCATGTCCCCGAGAGGGCACACATGATGATCTCCAAACAGGGGCTCCGCCGTGAGACCCTCCTGGAGGCGATCGAAAGCGCCCTCGGACCCGTGAATGGGTAACAACGGGGCGACGGTACTCGTCGTGGACGACACCCCGACCAAGCTGTACATCCTGTCGAGCTGGCTGCGGCGCTCGGGCCACCAGGTCGTACAGGCCACCGGCGGCATGGAGGCGCTCGTCAAGGTCAGGGAGCTGCGGCCCGACCTCGTCGTCCTGGACGTGCGGCTGCCCGACATCAGCGGCTACGAGGTCTGCGAGCAGATCAAGGCGGACCCGGCGACGTCCTCCATCCCGGTCATCCAGATCTCCGGGGCGGCGATCACCCCGGCCGACCGGGCGCAGGGCCTCGAACGCGGGGCCGACGCCTACCTGGCGGAGCCGGTCGAGCCGGACGAGTTCGCCGCGACGGTCGAGGCCACGCTGCGCTACTACCGCGCCCGGCAGCGGGCCGAGCTGATGGCCATGCGGCTGGCCGCCCTCACCGAGGTCACGCTCTCGATGAACGCCGCCGAGACGTTCGAGGAGCTCCTCGCCACGGCCGTCGAGGGAACCTCGCGAATCATGGGGAGGCAGGCGGGCACGCTCGCCCTGCCCCCTGACGGCCGGACCCGCAGGTTCTCCGCCTTCCCCTCGGAGGCCTCCGTCGCCAAGGTCGCGGCGCCGGACACGCTGCCCGGGTTGAGCGCGATGTCCCTGGGCGCCGCCGCCGGTACGCAGGTCTTCACGGTGCCGGCCGCCGAGTGGATGGAGCTGATGCCCGACGCGACGCTCAGTGGCGACGTCTCGGCCGTGGTCTGCCGCACCAAGCTGGGCAGACCTCCCGTCTACCTCGGGGTGGAGGGGACATCGCCACTCGACGCCGACGAGTCCAACGTGCTGCGCCAGCTCGGGCAGGCCCTCGCCCTGGCCGTGGACGCGCTGCGGGCGTACGCCGAGGAGCACGCGATCGCCCTCACCCTGCAGCGCAGCCTGCTGCCGACGCGGATCCCCGAGATCCCCGGGCTCGCGATCAGCTGGCGGTACCAGCCGGCGGTCGACAACGTCGAGGTCGGCGGCGACTTCTACGAGGTCCTGCGGATGGGCCGGCGGGTGCTCATCGCCATCGGCGACGTCCAGGGACACTCGCTGCTGGCCGCCACCGTCATGGCGGAGCTGCGCCACGCGCTGCGCGCCTCCGTCATCGGCACCTCGGACCTCGGCGCGTCGATGGCGCTGCTCAACGAGGTGCTGCGGCGCTACCACCCCGGCATGACCGCCACCGTGTGCCTGCTCCTGCTCGACCCGGCGACCGGGGAGATGGAGATCGCGAACGCGGGGCACATCCCGCCCCTCTTCATCGCGGACGACCAGGCCGGCTATCACCGCCTGGGCAATCTGCTGCTGGGAGTGGCAGAGGAGACCTACCGGGTCGACCGGGTGAACATCCCCGAGGGAGGCTCGGTGCTGATGTTCACCGACGGGCTCATCGAGGACCGCGACAAACTGCTCGACGAGAGCCTGGAGATCGTGCGGCACCTGGCGGAGCGGGTGGAGGAGGACCAGGAGGTCTTCTGCGACCGGCTGATCGAGCGGTTCGGCGCCAGGGAGGACGACGTGGCGCTGGTGATGTTCCGCCGCGGGGCGCGTCGCTGAGACCCTTCGCCGTACCGTCCCGAAGGACGGTACGGCGTGCCGGAAGCGCGGGTCAGACGGCGGTCTCGACCGGCTTGGCGGTCTTCTCCAGCTCGGCGAGGAGGCCGGGCAGGACCCTGGCGTGCAGGACCGTGCCGTCCCCGGTGTGCTCGACGCCGAGGACCTCACCCTCCTTGTGCGCCCGGGAGATCAGGTCGCCGCGCTCGTACGGCACGAGAAGCCTGACCTCCTGGTCGAATCGGGGCAGCTCCCGCTCGATCACGGCCCTCAGCTCGTCGAGCCCGGCACCGGTGCGGGCCGAGACCACGACGGTGTGACTCTCCTTCGCGGTCAGCTGGGCCAGCACCACCGGGTCGGCGGCGTCGGCCTTGTTGATGACCACGATCTCGGGGATGTCGCGGGCGCCCTCGATGTCACCGATCACCTCGCGCACCGCGGCGAGCTGCGACTCGGGGTCGGGGTGCGAGCCGTCGACCACGTGCAGGATCAGGTCGGCGTCGCCGACCTCCTCCAGCGTGGAGCGGAACGCCTCGACGAGCTGGTGCGGCAGGTGCCGGACGAACCCGACGGTGTCGGCCAGCGTGAACAGGCGGCCGTCGGGCGTGTGCGCCCTGCGGACCGTCGGGTCGAGCGTGGCGAACAGGGAGTCCTCGACCAGCACTCCCGCGCCGGTCAGCCGGTTCAGCAGCGAGGACTTGCCCGCGTTGGTGTATCCGGCGATGGCCACGGCGGGGACCTCGCGCTGCAGGCGCCGCGAGCGCTTGGTCACGCGGGCGGTGGTCATCTCGCCGATCTGGCGGCGCAGCTTGGCCATCCGCTCGCGGATCCGGCGGCGGTCCAGCTCGATCTTGGTCTCACCGGGGCCACGACCGCCCATGCCGACGCCGCCCGCGGCGCGACCGCCGACCTGGCGGGACAGGTTGCCACCCCAGCCTCGCAGGCGCGGCAGCAGGTAGTTGAGCTGCGCGAGCTCGACCTGCGCCTTGCCCTCGCGGCTCTTGGCGTGCTGGGCGAAGATGTCGAGGATCAGCATGGTCCGGTCGATGACCTTGACCTTGACGATCTCCTCCAGCTGGCGGAGCTGGCCGGGGCTCAGCTCTCCGTCGCACACCACGGTGTCGGCACCGGTGGCGGAGACGATGTCGGCGAGTTCCTGTGCCTTGCCCGAACCGATGTAGGTCGCGGTGTCGGGTTTCTGCCGGCGCTGGATCAGCCCCTCCAGCACTTCCGAACCCGCGGTCTCGGCGAGGAGCTTCAGCTCCAGGAGGGAGTTCTCGGCGTCGATCGCCGTTCCGGAGGTCCAGACGCCGACCAGGACGACCCGCTCAAGCCGCAGCTGGCGGTATTCGACCTCGGTGACGTCTTCCAGCTCCGTGGAGAGGCCCGCCACCCGGCGGAGTGCCTGGCGCTCGGCCAGATCCATCTCGCCGTTGTCGAGCAGGTCGTCGAATCGGTCGATGTCCAGCGGCTCACGAGTGTCTATGTCGTCGCTCCATTCAGATGGTTGGTGCTTACGCGTTCTTCTCATATGAGTGAACGCCCGAACACCCCGGGTCTCTTCCCCCCGATGGTGCCATGGGAACCCCTACGTCATCACCTGGTTATCACCACTTCGTCCCCGCGGGGCCCAGGCGCCCCGATCGGGCTCCGGGGAACGTCCCGGGGTCGTGACGTCAGGGAAGCAGGACCTGGGCGTCACCGGAGCCGGTCTTCAGCGTGACCTTGCGGGGCGAGGCGGGATCCTTCGTCACCTCCACGGCCTCGTCGCCGGAGCCGGTCTCGGCGGTGACGTCGTAGCCGCCCTGGGGAAGGTACGCGACGACGTCGCCGCTCCCGGTCTCGATCCGCACCCCCTCGGGCGCGGCGGAGAATCTCGCCTCGACGTCGCCGGAGCCGGTCTCGGCGGTGAACCGCTTGGAGGTGAGGCTGCCGGCCTCGATGTCGCCGGAGCCGCTCACGGCGTTCACCTCCCCGGTCAGCCCGCGCATCGTGATGGTGCCCGAGCCGGTGTCGAGCTTGGCCGTGAGGCCCCGCGGGATCTCGACCTTGTAGTCCACCGTGCAGTTCCCGCGGCACTCGTCGCGCAGGGTGAGTGTGCCGCCGTCCACCGGGTGCCGGGGGGTGGGCTTGTCGCCGCGCCAGTGGATGGTCTCGGTCACGTGGACGGCCGTCCGGTCCGACTCGGTGACCACGATGTCGCCGGAGCCGGTGGCGACGTCCAGGTTCGTCAGCTTGGCGGTGACGTCGTAGGAGACGACCTCCTGCTGCCGCTCGCGGAAGTCGAGGGCGAGGTCGCATCCCGAGAGCACGAACACCGACCCCAGGACCGCTCCGGCGACGAGCATGTTCTTCCTCATGCGCTCAATCCTCGATTTCCCGGGAAGCCCTCGCTCCCCATGTGCGACCGGTCCGTTCTCCCCCTCTGCCGAGGGCGCTGACCTCACTCTGTCCGAGTCCGCCTCCCAGATCATCGGGGAACTCCCCGAGCGAGCCCTGAGGAAGACCCTGCCTTTGACCCACAACCGACCCTCAAGTAGCGTCGATTCCACAATTCAGAATTACTTTTCCACTCTGCGGAAAATTGCACGGAAAGAGGGACCCATGGACGGTGTGGAGATCGGCGGCCCCATCCAGGACCGCTTCGACGAGATCCTCACGCCGGAGGCACTGGCCTTCGTGGCCACCCTCCAGCGTGAGTTCGACGGCCGGCGCCTGGAGTTGCTGGAGGCCCGCCAGGCCCGCCAGGCGGAGCTGTCGGCGGGCGGCACCCTCGACTTCCTGCCCGAGACCCGGCACGTGCGCGAGTCCGAGTGGCACGTCGCCCCGCCCGCGCCCGGGCTGGTGGACCGCCGCGTGGAGATCACCGGCCCCGTCGACCGGAAGATGACGATCAACGCGCTGAACTCGGGTGCCAAGGTCTGGCTGGCGGACTTCGAGGACGCCAACGCTCCCACCTGGGAGAACACCATCGGCGGCCAGCTCAACCTGCGCGACGCGCTCGACCGGACCCTGGACTTCTCCGCCGGGGAGAAGAGCTACACCCTCAAGCCGGACACCGAACTGGCCACCATCGTGGTCCGTCCCCGCGGCTGGCACCTGGACGAGAAGCACCTCACCCTCGACGGCAGGCCGTTCTCCGCCTCTCTCGTCGACTTCGGCCTCTACTTCTTCCACTCGGCGCAGCGGCAGATGGCCAAGGGCAAGGGCCCGTACTTCTACCTGCCGAAGATCGAGTCGCATCTGGAGGCCCGTCTCTGGAACGACGTCTTCGTCAGGGCCCAGGAACTGCTCGAGATCCCCCAGGGGACGATCCGGGCGACGGTGCTCATCGAGACCTACCCGGCCGCGTTCGAGATGGAGGAGATCCTCTACGAGCTCCGTGACCACTCCGCGGGCCTCAACGCGGGCCGCTGGGACTACCTCTTCAGCGTGATCAAGAAGTTCCGCACCCGCGGCCGCGAGTTCCTGCTGCCCGAGCGCAACGCCGTGACGATGACCGCCCCGTTCATGCGCGCCTACACCGAGCTGCTGGTCCGCACCTGCCACCGGCGCGGGGCCCACGCCATCGGCGGGATGGCCGCGTTCATCCCCTCCCGCCGCGATCCCGAGGTCAACAAGGTCGCCCTGGAGAAGGTCACCGCCGACAAGACCCGCGAGTCCGGTGACGGTTTCGACGGCTCGTGGGTGGCGCACCCCGACCTCGTGCCGATCTGCCGCGACGTCTTCGACGCCGTTCTCGACGACCGGCCGAACCAGCTCCACCGCCTGCGCGAGGACGTCTCCGTCTCCGCCGCCGACCTGCTCGCGGTCTCCAAGACCCCCGGCGACATCACCGAGGCGGGGCTGCGCAACAACGTGGACGTGGCGCTGCGCTACCTGGCCGCCTGGATGGGCGGGCAGGGCGCGGTGGCGATCCACAACCTGATGGAGGACGCGGCGACCGCCGAGATCTCCCGTTCCCAGATCTGGCAGTGGATCCACAACGGCATCGAGCTCGCCGACACCGGCGCCGTGGTGACCAGGGAACTGGTCGAGAAGATCATTGACGAGGAGCTCGCCAAGATCGAGGCGGAGCCCGGCTACGACGAGACCCTCTACGGCCAGGCCACCGCCCTGTTCAAGGAAGTCGCCCTGGACGACGACTTCGCGGAGTTCCTTACTCTCCCGGCGTATGCGCGTATGCCGTGACATGACCATTCCGACGGTGAGGAATCCTCATCCCCTGGCGGGGATTCCTCACTCCGAGCGGCCACCGGGGGCGGATGCGGACGTCGGGCCGAGTGGATACTTTGCGTGCATGAGCGATGACAGGAACGGCGAAGGAGCCGACCAGGGCGAGTACGAAGCGCTGCTCGACGCCGTCAAGCGCGAGATCATCGGCAGCAGGGGGCGGGTGGCACTGCTCACCACCGACACCGAGCTGATCCGGCAGTACTGGCGGATCGGCCGCCACATCCTCGACCGGCAGCCGGACGACGAGTGGGGAAGGAAGGTGGTGCCCAGGCTCTCGGCCGACCTGCGCGGCGCGTTCCCCGAGGCGACGGGCTACTCGCGGACCAACCTCCTCTACATGAGGGCCTTCGCGGCGGCCTGGCCCGACGCCATCCCGCAGACGGCGCGGCCGATTCCCTGGGGTCACCACATCGTCCTGCTGGATATGCTGGACAACAGGGCGACCAGGGAGTTCTACGCGCGCAAGACCGCGGACGAGGGATGGGCCAGGGGCGTCCTGATCACGATGATCAAGGGCCGGCTCCACCTGCGCATCCGCCGCTCCCCGGCGGGACCCGCCCGCACGCCGCCCTCCCCCGACTGCCGGGCGTCGCAGCGGGCGGCCGGCGAGCCCCGCTTCGCCGGTCTCGTGGACGAGGGTCCCAGGCACGGCAGGAACGCCGGCGCCGCCGCGCTGAGCGAGAATTCGAGACGAGGATGACGAGGGTGCCGTCCTCGATCGGCCGATGGAGGCCGGCGGGCACCGGCGGCGCCGGACCGCCGGGCACGCCGGAGGAGGAACGATGTCGACGAAGACCCTGGACGAGCCGGCCCGCAGGTTCGAGGAACTCCTCGGCCCCGGGTCGGTCATCACCGATCCCGTACGGCTGCGCACCTACGAGTGCGACGGGCTGACCCACCACCGGGTCACCCCCGGCGTCGTGGTGCTGCCCGAGAGCGCCGAGCAGGTCGCGGCCGTGGTGAGGATCTGCAACGAGTACGGCCTGCCGTTCGTGGCCAGGGGCGCCGGGACGGGGCTGTCGGGCGGCGCCCTGCCCCGGGCCGACGGGGTGCTGGTCGTGACCTCGAAGATGCGGCGGATCCTCTCCGTCGACCTGCCGAACCGGCGGGCCACCGTGGAGCCGGGGGTCACCAACCTGGCGATCACCGAGGCCGTCCGCGACCTGGGCCGCTACTACGCGCCCGACCCCTCCAGCCAGCAGGTCTGCACGATCGGCGGCAACGTGGCGGAGAACTCCGGCGGCGCGCACTGCCTGAAGTACGGCTTCACCGTCAACCACGTGGTCGGCCTGGAGATCGTCACCCCCGACGGCGACATCGTCGAGCTCTCGGACACCGACCCCGGCTACGACCTGCTGGGCGCGTTCGTCGGCTCTGAGGGCACCCTCGGCATCGCGACCAAGGTCGTCGTACGGCTGAGCAGGCTGCCCGAGTCCGTCACGACGCTGCTCGCGGCGTTCGAGGACATCGAGCGGGGCGGGCAGGCGGTGTCGGCGATCATCGGCGGCGGCATCGTACCCGCCGCGATCGAGATGATGGACGCCCTCGCCGTCGAGGCGGCCGAGGCGGCCGTGGCGTGCGCCTATCCCGAGGGCGCGGGGGCGGTGCTCATCGTGGAGCTGGACGGCCCCGCCGAGGAGGTCGCGCACCAGTTCGGCGAGGTGACGCGGATCTGCCGGGAGAGCGGCGCGTTCGAGATACGGGTCGCCGACGACCCGGCGGAGCGGGCCGCGATCTGGCGGGGCCGCAAGTCGGCGTTCGCCGCGGTGGGCCGGATCAGTCCCGCCTACATCGTCCAGGACGGCGTCGTCCCCCGGACCGCGCTGCCCGGGGTGCTGGCGAGCATCGACGCCCTCTCCCGCGAGTACGGCATCAGGGTGGCGAACGTCTTCCACGCCGGTGACGGCAACCTGCACCCGCTGGTGCTGTTCGACGACGCGGAGCCGGACGCGGAGGAGAGGGCGGAGATCGTCTCGGGGAGGATCCTCGACCTGTGCATCGAGCACGGCGGCTCCATCACCGGTGAGCACGGCGTCGGCGTGGACAAGTCCCGATATATGACCAAAATGTTCTCCGAGGACGATCTCAACACCATGCAGCTGGTGCGCTGCGCCTTCGACCCCCGCGGCCTGTCGAACCCGGGCAAGATCTTCCCGACCCCCCGGCTGTGCGGCGAGGTCCCCGGGGTCCGCAAGGGCGTGCACCCGCTGGTCGAGTCGGGACAGGCGGAGCAGTTCTGATGGGAGCACCGCTGGAGGCGGCTTTGACGGCACCGGTGAAGACACTGAGGGCGCTGCGCGAGACGGGCGTGACGATCAGGGAGGCGACCGCCGACGACGCGGTGGGCGGGGTGCCGCCGCGCTGGGTGGCCCTGCCGGAGAACGCCGGGGAGGTCGCCGCGCTGATGCGCGTCTCGGCCGCGCACGACCTGGCCGTGGTCCCGGTGGGAGACGGCACCAAGCTCGACTGGGGCAATCCCCCCGAACGGTGCGACCTGCTGATCGACACCTGCTGCCTGCTCCTGGGGAACGGGTCGGGGGTCGAGCACTCCTCGGGCGACCTCGTGGCGCGGGCCGGCGCGGGGCTCCCCCTCGACGTCCTCAACGAGACGCTCTCGCGCTCGCGGCAGGAACTCGCCCTGGACACCCCCCTGGGCACCGGCACGGTCGGCGGCACGCTCGCCACCGCGGTCGCCGGGCCCCGCAGGTTCCGCTACGGCACCGCCCGCGACCTGCTGATCGGCATCACGGTCGTGCTGGCCGACGGCACGATCGCCACCTCGGGCGGCAACGTCGTCAAGAACGTCGCGGGCTACGACCTGGGCAAGCTCTTCACCGGCTCGTACGGCACGCTCGGCGTCATCACCGAGGCCGTCTTCCGCCTCCACCCGATCCCGGCCGACCGCCGCTGGGTCACCGTGGACCTGCCCTCCTCCATCGGGCCGGGTTCTCCCACGGCGAAGGACGCGTCGGCCGCGCCGGTCGCGCTGTCCGCGCTGGTCGCCGAGCTCGCGGCCTCGCAGGCCGAGCCGAGCGCCGTCGAGCTGGACTGGCCGGACCTCACCGGCGGGCCCACCGTGTCCGCGCTCGTCGAGGGGGTGGCGGCCGGCGCCCGTGCCGAGGCCGTGCGCAAGACGATGGACGAGTACGGGAGCGCGCGGATCACCACCGAGGCGCCCGCCTGGTGGACGGTGCCGCCCGGTGAGGAGGTGCTGCTGGAGCTGCGGGTCCCGCCCGCCGCCGCGTACCCGGCGCTGCGGGCGGTCGCCACCCGCGGGCTGCCCGCGCGCGTGCGCGGGTCGGTGGCCTCCGCGGTCCTGCTGGTCGCCCTGCCAGAAAATGTCGGAGAGGCGGAGTTCGCCGGGTTCGTGACGGGCGTGCGCGACGACCTCCGGCGGCTCGGCGGCGGGCTGACGGTGCTCGCCGCGCCCGCCGCCCTCGCCCGCGGGATCGACCGCTGGGGCCCGTCGGGCGCCCTGCCGCTGATGCGACGGGTCAAGGAACGGTTCGACCCCGGCCGGAGGATGTCCCCCGGCCGGTTCGCGGGAGGGATCTGACGTGGACCCTGAGCTGATCAACGACTGCGTGCACTGCGGGTTCTGCCTGCCCTCGTGCCCGACGTACGTCCTGTGGGGCGAGGAGATGGACTCCCCGCGCGGCCGGATCCACCTGATGAAGCAGCACGTCGAGGGCACCCCGCTGACGCCGGAGATGGCCGGGCACTTCGACGCGTGTCTGGGGTGCATGGCGTGCGTGACCGCCTGCCCGTCCGGGGTGAGGTACGACCGGCTGATCGAGCAGACCCGGGCCGAGGTGGAGCGGGTGCACGTGCGGGAGCCGGACGACAGGGCGCTGCGGGCGCTGGTCTTCCAGCTGTTCCCCTATCCCCGGCGGCTGCGGGCGATGCGGCTGCCGCTGCGGCTCAGCGCCGGGCTGCGGCGGGCGGTCGCGCCGAGGCTGGAGCGGATCAACCCGTCCCTGGCGGCGATGGCCGACCTCGCTCCCCCGGCCGCCGCCAGGGTGCGGCTGCCGCGCCGGGTCGCGGCGCGGGGGACGCGCAGGGCCACGGTCGGGATGCTCACCGGCTGCGTGCAGGGGGAGTTCTTCCCGCAGGTCAACGAGGCCACGGCCCGGGTGCTCGCGATGGAGGGCTGCGACGTGGTGATCCCGCCCTCGCAGGGCTGCTGCGGGGCGCTGTCGCTGCACTCCGGCCAGGAGCGGCAGGCCCTGCGGTTCGCGAAGCGGACGATCACCACCTTCGAACGGGCGGGCGTCGACACGATCGTGGTCAACGCCGCCGGCTGCGGGTCGACGATGAAGGACTACGCGGAGATCCTCGAGAGCGAGGGCGGCGACTGGGCGGACAGGGCGCGGGCGATCAGGACCGTCGACCTGGCGGAGTATCTCGTCGCGCTCGGCCCGGTGGCCGAGCGGCATCCGCTGCCGCTCACCGTGGCCTACCACGACGCCTGCCACCTGGCCCACGCCCAGGGGATCCGGTCGGAACCCCGCAAGCTCCTGGACGGCGTCCCCGGCCTGGAGCTGAGGGAGATCGCCGAGTCGGCGATCTGCTGCGGCTCGGCGGGGACCTACAACCTGTTCCAGCCGGAGACCGCGAGGGACCTCGGTGACCGCAAGGCGGAGCGGGTGCTCGCCACCGGCGCCGACCTGCTGGTCTCGGCCAACCCCGGCTGCACCATGCAGATCGCCGCGGCGATCCGCCGCCGGGGCGCCGAACCCGTCCCCGTCGCGCACACCGCCCAGGTCCTCGACGCCTCGCTGCGCGGACTGGCGAGGGTGCCGTGAGCGGGGGGCTTTCAAGCGGCGGGGGCCTGGTGAGCGGGGGTCTCGTGAGTGGAGGTTCCGTGAGCGGGGGCCTGGTGAGCGGCCCGCCCGGCCGGTGCGGGATCGAGGGGGGCGCATGAGCGCGGTGCAGTCGGTCGACCGGGCGCTGGACGTGCTGGAGGCGCTGGCCGAGCGGGGCGGCGAGGCCGGGCTCTCGGAGATCGCGGCCGGCACCGGGCTGCCGTACGGGACGATCCACCGGCTGCTGCGCACGCTGCTCGCCCGGGGCTACGTACGCCAGGAGTCCGACCGCCGCTACGCCCTGGGCGGCGCGCTGGTGCGGCTCGGCGGGGTGGCCGAGCGCATGGTCGGCGTGTGGGCGCAGCCGTACCTGACGAGGCTGGTCGAGCTGTCGGGCGAGACGGCCAACCTGGCGGTGCTGGAGGGTGACTTCGTGGTCTACGTCGCCCAGGTGCCCTCTCCGAGGCGGCTGCGGATGTTCGCGGAGGTCGGTCGGCGGGTGCTGCCGCACAGCACGGCCGTGGGGAAGGTCCTGATGGCCGGCAGGGCGGACACCGAGGTGGCGTCGCTGGTCGAGCGGACCGGCATGCCGCGCAGGACCGCCAACACGATCACCGACCTTCCCGGCATGCTCGCCGAGCTGGAGCGGGTGCGAGAGCACGGGTACGCGATGGACCTGGGCGAGGAGGAGCTGGGCGTGCACTGCCTGGCGGTGGGCGTACGGGACGGGGCGCGGACGATCGCCGCGCTGTCGGTGTCCGGACCGGCCGAGCGCATCACCGCGCTCGACCGGCGGGACCTCGCCGAGGGCATGCGCAGGATCGCGCACGACTTCGGCGCCGAACTGGGCCCGGTCGTGCCCGACCGGGCGGACCGCACGTCGTGAGCCGGTCCCCCGCCCCGGCGGATACGGCGTGAGGCGACCACGGGATCATCCGGTGGCAGCCGCAGGACGAGGATTCAGGGGACCGGCACACCTTCTGCCCTGACTTCCCGGCCGTCCGCTTCCGGCGACGGCCGGGCGAGGGTTCCGGGCGCCGGGGTCAGCGGCCCTGAGGGGTGATGTTGAGGTCGCTGCCCTGCGGCACCGGCACCACGCTGACCTGTCCCTTCTGGATGGCCTGCCAGAGCACGGCGCCCTGCGGGCCGAGAACCCTGACCAGGTCCTTGATCGATTCGATCTCGGTGCGGACCTTGGCGTTGCGCTGGGTCTGCGCGATGTTCTCCGCCTTGGCCGCCTGCTCCGAGGCCAGCGCGGCGACCAGGGCCTCCGGCGGCTCGGGCTTCTGGATGGTCAGGGAGATGTCACCGCACTGCCCGCTGCCCCCGTAGTTCTGGTTGCAGAAGTAGTCGCCCCCGGCCGTCGCCTTGATGAACTCCCTGGCGAGCTGGCCGACCCGCGCCTCCCAGGCCTGCTTCACCTTCGGGTCGTTGAACAGTCCCCGCCACTCGAACTCCTGCGAGGCGGCGTCCATGGCGCGGTCCAGCGGCACCCGCATGTAGATGTTGAGCATCCGCCGCCAGCCGTCGGACGTCTCGCCCTCCTCGTAGTAGGCGCGGAACTTCAGCCCGATCTTCTCGTGGAACTGCTGGAGCGTCCTGCAGTCGGTGTTCAGCGTGAACGTCGCCACCCCGGACACGGTCATCTCCACGTTGTCCTTGGAGACCACGGACAACGGCTTGGACTCGGCGTCGTCCGCCTCGGAGAAGTCGAAGGTCCGCTGGCCGAACGGATAGGAGTATCCGTTGTCGCCGGGGCCGAGGAGCGTGGCGCCGCTGGAGGGGTTGACGCACCTCTCGAACTTGATGGCCTCGAAGACGCCGCCCGCGTAGTGCAGGACCACCTCGTCGGGCTGCGTGCTCACCCGCGAGCACGCGCTGAGGGCGAACCCGGAGACCACCAGCAGGGCGACCACGAGGAGGAACCCCTTCAGCAACAACCGCCTGCCGCCACCGGCCTTCTGAGCGCTCATCATCTCTCCCTTTGCACCCGTTTCGTGAAGGCGGAGCTTAGTGGCGGCCGATCACGGACGGTGGGGCCTCCGGCGACTCGACGCCCAAGGGAGACATATACATCTATGGAACCCGATGCAGGTGACCGGCGGAGTAGGAGGTGAGAGCGCGGACGCGCTCCGGTAAGGATGCACCGTGACAATGACTGGACGAAGCGGGTGGTGACACTGGGTCTCCCCCAACGGACCGGGGCCTTCCCGCCGCCCACACCCGCCGACGACACGACCGACGCGACACTGATCGGGGAGTCCCTGACGGACCCCGACCGGTTCGCGGGGCTCTTCGACCGCCACGCCGACGAGATCCACCGGTACGTGGCGCGACGGCTGGACGACGTGACCACGGCCGACGACGTGACGGCCGAGACATTCCTCGCGGCCTTCCGCAAGCGGGCCCGGTACGACCTCGGCCGCGTCGACGCCAGACCCTGGCTGTACGGGATCGCCTCCAACCTGATCTCCGGTCACCGCAGGTCGGAGACCCGCAGGCTGAAGGCGCTCGCCCGGCAGGCTCCCGAGCGCGCGGCCGAGTTCGAGGACCGCAGCGCCGAGCGCGTCACCGCCGACCGGCTCAGGCCCGCCCTCGCCGCCGCGCTGGCCGGGCTCGGCTCCGCCGAGCGGGACCTGCTCCTGCTGGTGGCTTGGGCCGACCTGACCTACGAGGAGGCCGCGCAGGCGCTCGGCATCCCGATCGGGACCGTCAGGTCCCGCCTCTCCCGCACCCGGACCAAGATCCGCCGCTCCCTGGAGTCACACAGATGAACGACGACGAGATCCAGCTGGTGGCCGCCATCCGGCCCGAGGCTTCCCCGTACGACGACCAGGCGAGGCAGGCGGCCCGGCGGGGGCTGGTCGCGGCCGCCACGCCGCAGGCCCGGGGTTGGCGGCCGCGGTGGCGCGGACCGTACGCGATGGCCCTGGCCGGGGCGCTCGCGGTGGCGGTGGGGGCGACCGCGATCACCCTGGCACGGGCTCCCGGCGGTTCGCCGGGCCCCGTGGAGGAGGTCGTGGTGACGATGCCCAAAATCGTCGCCGTCTCGGCGGGCGAGGTGCTCGACAGGGCGGCGCGGGCGACCGTGCGGACGGACCTGGCGCCGCGTGACGACCAGTTCGTCAAGGTCGAGTCGGAGACGATGTACGGCTTCTACGGCGACGAGGCCACGAACGCGGAGACGGGTGAGGCCGGCGGGGGGACCCGCTACCTCTACCGGACCAAGCGGGCCATCTGGCTGTCGGCCGATGGGACGAGGAACGGCGTGGTGCGGATCGAACACCTGGAGCCCAAGGCCTACCCGGGCTGGCCGATCCCTGAGAGCGCGTACGAGCGGACCGGCGTCGAGACGCTCCCGCTGGTGAACTGCGGGAAAACCCCCGACTACATGCGCACCGACCACGCCGCGCTCAAGAAGCTCCCCACGGACGTCGAGGGGATGCGCGCCCACCTCTACACCGGCGACCGGGGTGGCAACTCCAAGGACGGGGCGGCCTTCACCGCGGCGGGCGACATGCTCAGGGAGACCTACATGCCTCCGGCGCAACGGGCGGCGCTGTTCAAGGCGGTGGGCACCATCCCCGGGGTCGACGTCACCGAGCGGGCCGAGGACGCGGCGGGACGCCAGGGGATCGGCGTCGGCCGGGTCGGCGTCGGCGGCGTCAGGGAGGATCTGATCTTCGACGCGAAGACGTACGAGCTGCTCGGCGAGCGCGGGATCGTGGTCGACGAGAAGGCCGCCAGGTCTCCCAAGGGCAGCCTGGTCGCCTCGACCGCCCGGCTCTCGGTCACCGTGGCCGACGAGGCTCCCGAGGCGGAGATCACGGAAGCGGACAAATGCGGCTGACAGCCGCCCTCCCGGTCCCGCCCGCACCGCGGGCCAGGGATTCCCGGCGCCGCTGACCGGCCGAACGGTGCGCGAGACGGGCCTCCGGTTCTCCGGCCCCGCCTGCCGGCCGGACGGTGCGCGAGACGGGCCCGGGGTTCCCTGCCCCGCCCTTCGTGGTCAGGCGTGAACGCTGTGGACGGGGGATCCGTCGGCCGCGCAGTGGACCTCGACCTTGACCTCGTCCTCCTCGGACTCGAACTCGACGCGGGCCCGGTCCGCGGGTCCGCGCTCGACGTCGTCGGCCTGGAATCCCTGGGCGGGGCTCCAGGACCGGAGGATGACCAGGCCGTTCTCGCACCGGGCGATGACCTTGCCGCCCACCGTGGTGATCAACCGGCTCTTGCCGGGCTCCGCGACGGGCGTGGCGGTGGTGGTGACGGTGACGGTCGGCGCGGGAGTGGGCCCGGCGGGGTCCGGGGTGCCCTCGGCGGGAGGAGCGGACGAGGGAACGGAGGGCGGAACGGACGAAGGAAGGGCGTTGGGCAGGGACGAGGCGAGGGCGAGCGCCTCGTCGACCTCGGCGGCGGAGAGCGGCCGGAGCCCGGTGTCCGTCAGCGGCTCGCTGAGCCGGTCGATCACCGCCACCCCCACTCCGATCGCGAGGAGCCCGGTGATCAGCCACCCGGCCACGACCAGGGAAAGACGCTTGCGCATGCCCTCACTGTGCCACCGGAAACGATAAGACAACGCTAAGGAGCCGTTAACCCGCTTTTGACGCGGTACGGAAGGGGGCTAACGTGACGGCAAATGTCGAACGTGCTGCTCATCGAGGACGACGTCGCGATCCGCACCTCCCTCACCCGGGGCCTGCGCGACCGCGGCCACGCCGTGTCGTCCGCCCCCGCCGCTCTCGACGGCCTGCGGCTGGCCGTCGAGGAACGCCCCGACCTGGTCGTCCTCGACCTCGGTCTGCCCGACATGGACGGCCTGGACCTGCTGCGGATGCTCCGCGCGGTGAGCCGGGTCCCGGTGATCGTGGCGACCGCGCGGGACGGCGACGCGGAGATGGTCAGGTTGCTGGACGCGGGTGCCGACGACTACGTGGTCAAGCCGTTCAGCGCGGCCCAGCTCGACGCGCGGATCCGGGCGGTGCTCCGGCGGGTGGCCGGTGAGAGCCGCGCCGACAGCGCGGTCACCGTGGGGGGCCTGCGGATCGACCCGCGCACCCGGGAGGCGACCCTGGACGGGACGCCGCTGGATCTGAGTCCCCGGGAGTTCGACCTGCTCCACTACCTGGCGGCCCGGCCCGGCGAGGTGGTCACCAAGCGGGAGCTGCTCACCCACGTCTGGCAGATCCCCTACGGGGGAGCCGACAAGACGGTGGACGTCCACCTCTCCTGGCTGCGCCGCAAGCTGGGCGAGACGTCCCAGGAGCCCCGCTACCTGCAGACCGTCAGGGGTGTCGGCGTGCGACTGGCCGCCCCGGCATGAGGCGCTGGCTGACCCTGCTGGTCGCGGCGACCACCTCCCTCGTGCTGATCGCGCTGCTGGTCCCGCTGGCCCTGCTGGTCCGCACGGTGGCGGTGAGCGGGGCGGTCAGCGAGGCCGAGAGCGAGGCCGAGTCGGTGGCGGTCGTGGTCGGCGCGGTGGACACCGAGACCCTGCGGCTCACCGCGGAGCAGGCCGAGCATCCGGTCACGGTCTTCCTCCCCGGCGGCGAGGTGATCGGCGATCCCGCCCCGCGCTCCGCCGCCGTGGAACTGGCCTCCCGCGGTCGCAGCGTCACCGCCGCCGCCCCCGGCGGGCGGGAGATCCTGGTCGCGGTCCAGGGGGCACCCGGGGGTACGGCGGTGGTCCGGGTGTTCCTGGACGACGGCCGCCTGACCAGGGGCGTGCCCCAGGTCTGGGCCGGGCTGGCGGCGCTCGGCCTGGCCCTGGTCGGGCTGGGTGTGCTGGTCGGCGACCGGCTGGCCCGCGCGGTGATCAGGCCGATCACCGCGCTGGCGGGGGTTTCGCACCGGCTCGCGGCGGGCGATCTGTCAGCCAGGACGGAGCCCGACGGCCCTCCGGAGGTGCAGGCGGTCGGCGTCGCCCTCAACCACCTGGCCGAGCGCATCACCGGCCTGCTCGCGGAGGAGCGGGAGAGCGCCGCCGACCTGTCCCACCGGCTGCGCACCCCGCTGACCGGGCTGAGGCTGGAGGCGGAGTCGCTGGCCGATCTCGAGGAGTCGGCCAGGATCGAGGCGAGGGTGGACGCCCTGGAACGCGCCGTCACCTCGGTGATCACCGAGGCCAGGCGGCGGGGGCGTGAGCGGGCCGAGTGCGACGCGGCGGCGGTGACCGGGGCGCGGGTCGCGTTCTGGTCGGTGCTCGCCGAGGACCAGTCGCGGCACTTCACCCTCGAGCTGGCCCCCGGCCCGCTGCCGGTCGGGGTCGCCGCGGACGACCTCGCCGCCTGCGTGGACGCCCTGCTCGGCAACGTGTTCGCGCACACGCCGGAGGGGGTCTCGTTCTCCGTACGGCTGGAGGCGACCGGCGGCGGCGCGCTGCTGACCGTCGCCGACGCCGGTCCCGGCTTCGCCACGCCCGACCCGTCGCAGCGCGGCGAGAGCGGTGCCGGGTCGACCGGTCTCGGCCTCGACATCGCCCGCCGGACGGCGGAGTCGGCGGGTGGCTCGCTGTCCCTGGGGGCCTCCCCCGAGGGCGGGGCGAGCGTGATCCTGTTCCTGCCCGCCGTCACGCCCTGAAGCCGGGGACGGGAGGCCGGCCTCCTACCCCTGCCGAAGGAGGTTCATCACCATGATCACTCCATGGGGCGACATGTCGTCGGTGTGCAGGCGGGAGAGCTCGACGTTGAGCCGGGCGGGGCGCCCCCTCCGGTTCACGCCGTCCAGGGTGACACCGTCGGCGCGGCCGTTCCCCGGCTCGGGCCCCGCCTCCAGCATCCGCTGAGCCCTGGTCAGAAGCTCCCCGACGGGAAGGCCGATGTCGAGGGAGGCCAGCCGGCAGCCGATCGCCTCGTCGGCGCGGAGCCCCCACAGCTCCTCGGCTCCCGGGCTCCAGACCAGCACCCGCGTGTCGGTGTCGATCACGGCCACGGCGTCGCCGAGGCTGCGCACCACCGAGGAGACGAGGAGGGTAGCCCGCTTGAGCTCGTCACTGCGGGAGTTGAGGGTGTCGTTGATCTGCTGGAGCTCGTCGTTGGTCGACTGCAGCTCCTCGTTCATCGTCTCCAGCTCCTCGTTCGTGGACTGCAGCTCCTCGTTGGTGGTCTCCAGCTCCTCGTTCGTGGACTGCAGCTCCTCGTTGGTGGTCTCCAGCTCCTCGTTGGTCGACTGCAGCTCCTCGTAGGCGTGCTCCAGCTCCCGGTTCGTCTGCTCCAGCCGGTCGCGGAGCTGGCGGTAGCGCGTCACGTCGTGGAAGGTGACGCCGACGCCGACCAGCTCACCGCCCGGTTCCAGGAGCGGGACGACGGCGATGTCGAAGACGCTCGGCTCCGGCGTGTTCGGCCGGTGCCAGGTGACGTCCTGCAGCTCGGCGACGCGCAGGTCCAGCTCCACCTGCTCGATCACCGAGCGGAGCTCGACCGGCCGGTAGGACACCTCCAGGTCCTGGAACGGCCGCCCGATGTCTCGGGGGTTGAGGTTGAAGAGCAGTTCGGCGCGCGAGTTCGCCAGGGCGAGGTTCCTGGAGCGGTCGAGCGCGATCTGCGCGACCGGGCCGGTGGCGAGCGCCGCCGCCTGCAGCACCGTGTGCCGCACGTACGGGCGGGTCTGCGCCACGCCGGCACCGGGGGCCCAGGTGGTCCGGCTGCCCGGCGGCGGCGATCCGATCTTCTTGAACAGCCTCATCCGGAGGTTCACCGGCTCGAACCTGTCGCTGTGGTTCAGCAGCATCTCCGCCTTGCCCAGGAAGAGGTAGCCGGGGTCGGAGAGCGCGAAGTGGAACCGGCGCACGACGCTGAGCTGGGTCTCGCTGTTGAAGTACATCAGCGTGTTGCGGGCCAGCAGGAGGTCGACCCGGGAGATCGGCGCGTCGCGCGTGAGATCGTTGCGACCGAAGATCAGCTGGCGTCGCAGGTCGCGCCGGAACCCGAAACCGGCCTCCACCGGCTCGAAGTAGGTCTGGCGCAGATCTTCCGGCACCTCGGCGAGCTGCCGCTCGCTGTACACGGCCGCCCGCGCCGTCTGGAGGGCCTTCTGGTCGAGGTCCGTGGCGTATATCTTCACCCGCTCGCGGAAATCGTCCATGCCGAGCTGTTCGGCCAGCACCATCGCGAGGCTGTAGGCCTCCTCGCCCGTCGCGCAGCCGGCGCTCCAGATCCGGATCACCTTGCCGGGCCCCTTGCTCGCCAGCAGGCTGGGGATCACGGTCCCGCGGAGCGTCTGCCAGGCGGCCGGATCGCGGAAGAAGGCGGTGACGTTGATCAGCAGGCTGTCGAAGAGCCGGTTGAACTCCTCGGGTTCCAGCTCCAGATAGTCCCGGTACTCGCCGTAGTCACGGAGCTTGAGCGCCTCCAGCCGCCTGCTGATGCGGCGCATGAGGGTGGTGCGCTTATATCCCGTGAAGTCGAAGCCGCGCGTCTCCTTCAACATGAGCAGGAGATCGTCGAATTCACGTTCGTCGCCGGGCATCACACTGCCAGCCTAGGCCCGTCACCGACCGCTACGTGAGGGCAAGGGTGTCCCCGGTGCCGTCGATGCGGCTTTGTAGCATTCGCATCGTCTCCAGTGCCTGCCTGGTCTGCTCGGCGTCCTCCAGCAGGCGCTGCGACGAGTGTTTCCTTCCCTGCAGCTGCGCGCGCTCCAGCATGCGCTCCAGCATGCGCAGCCGCTCCTCCAGCCGCAGGACCGCCGTCCACAGCGCCCGCTCCACGGCCTCGGCCTGGCTCGCGGCCATGCCCTGCGGGGACCACCCGTGTCCCACCCGGCAGCCGTAGTGGGCCTCTCCGCCGTTCTTCGTCTCGTACACGGGCCCGCCGCACTCCGGGCAGCTCAACCCTGTGAGATCGCCCCCGTACGGGCCGATCTCACCGGATAACAGGTAGAGGGCGATCTCCTTCTCGATGCCCGGATCCTTCACGACCTCGTCCTCGACGATCGTGCGGCTCTGCCGCACGATCCACTCGGCGATCTCCTCCACCGCGAACGCCTCCGCGCTCCGTGCCGCGGCCAGGGCGGCGCGGGGCATCCCGTCGAACGCGCTCTGCCGGGGATCCTGGACGGCGACCGCGCCGAGGTGGCGCTCCACCACGGCGCACCCCCTCGCGCCGTCGTCGAGCGTGCCGCTCAGCACGACGGCGAGCGTACGGGGACCCCCGTCCAGCGCCGCGCTGAGGAACAGCGGGTCCGCGGCCGGCCGGTGACCGTTGTAGCGAGGGCCGCGCGAGAGCCTGATCGCGCCGTCCCGGACCATCAGGTGGCGGTCAGGAGGCGCCACGTAGACCCGGCCGTGTCGCAGGGACTCGCCGTCTCCCGCGGCGGTGGCCTCCAGCGGCCCGGCCCGGTCGAGGATCCCCGCGAGACTGCTCTCCGCGCGGGGGGGCAGGTGCAACACCACGAGGACGGAGGCGGCGAGATCGCCGGGCAACCGCGCGAGCAGGGCACGCAGAGCCTCCACACCGCCGGCCGAAGCCGCGACGACCACCACATCACGCCCGCTGGAACCTGCCACATTTAGCTTCTATCCCGTCGGGACCCATTCATACTGGAGAACCGTAGGATTGTCGGCGGGGCCTCCGAAAGACCCTTGAAGGGTATGGCCAATATGGATATGTCGGTGTATGTCATTCACCAATATGGTGATACTGCTCTGGTGGCCGTGGTGGGCGAGATAGACGCCTTCAACTACCGGCTGCTGGAGTCGGAGCTGGAATCTCTCATGCTCGGAGGCGCACGACACATCCTCGTGGACGCCGGCGAGCTGCTTTTCTGCGACGTCAGCGGGGCCCGGGTGCTGGAGCGGATTCACGAGGGTCTCCGCGCGGCCGGAGGAGAGCTGTTCGTCGTCCCCTCCCCGACCGTGATCCGGCTGTTCACCGTGCTCTGGGGAGCGCAGGAGCCCAAGCACCCCGGCCTGGTCGACACCTCCGGCATGGACGCTTTCCCCGGAGTCCCGTCCCTCCCCCCGCGGCACGTCCCGGTCCTGCGGCGCATCGGCGGCAGGCGCCGCACCCACCGGGACGCCACCGGGCGCGCCGGGATCCCGGATTCCGAGAAGCCCTCCCCACGGGACGCCACCCCGCCGGAGCACACCTCCCCCTGGGAGCGGGAGAGCACGACGCTCCGGGGGCGCATCGCCTCCCTTACGGAGAGCACCGCGTCCCGGGCCGAGCCGGACCCGGGGCACCTGCCCGCCGAACGCGCGGCGCACCCGGCGCTGGAGAGGGCCGCGCGCCTGAGGCGGGAGGCGGCGGCACGCCTGGAGACGCTCCGCCTCCGGACGCAGACGACCTGCGCGACGCTGGTCGAGATCCACGAGCGGAGGGCCGCCCTCCAGGCCGGGCTGGACACCCACCTCGCGATGCGGGCCGCGGTGAGGCTGGCCTGCGACGACCACGCCGAGCGGGCGAAGGCGGATCGGGCGCGCGAACTCGCCGCCTCCTTCCCCGCAGGATCCGGCTGAGGCGCACCGCGGCCGGGTCGCCGAGCGGATGATCAGGCGCCTTCGCGGTTATCCGCGGCCATGCCGGAAAGCATGATGTCGTGACTTTTCCGCTTCCCTGAGGGAGGGGAATTCCGCTGAGCCGCTAGCGCGGCTCCACGAAGGGCAAGCCGTATGGCGGGTGATCCCGAGATCCACGACAGCTCAGACGCCCACGACGAACCACAGGACGAGCGCCGCGAGGCCCGCAGGGAGTGGAGCGAGCGCACGCGCGAGCGCATCGCCCAGGCCGGCGAGCGGGCCGGGCAGGCCGCCGAGCGCCGGCACGAACTCGCCCGCGGTGAGACCGCGCCGGTATCACGCGCCTCCCCGTCACCCCCGTCACCCCCGTCCCCGCCGTCCCCGTCGTCCCCCGCGCTTCCCTCGTCCTCCGGCTCACTCCCACCCCCAGAGTCGCTCTCGTCGCGCGCCGAGCGGACGGACCAGGCCGGCGCCCACTTGGGAAAGGCGCGCCTGCGGGCCGACCAGGCCAGGGAGCGCGCGACGGCCGGATACCGGTCGGCGGCCCAGGCCCACCGGAACGCGGCCGCGAGCCACGACCGGGCCGCGGCGGCGGGGAGCGGGGACGCGGAGACCCACCGGCTCCAGGCGCTGACGCATCGCCGCCAGGCCGCAGCCGACGAGCACCGGGCGTCCATGGCCGAGCGGGCGGGCCCCGATCTCCGGAAAGACGACCCCGGGGATCTTCGAAAAGACGACCCTGAGCGAACCGGCCCCTGATGCGGTGTGCCCGAAGTGGCGTAAGAAAACGCGCCGGAATTCAGCGGCGGGCCGAACTCGCCTTTGGTTAACGGTCCCTTAGCGCGCCCCTAGCAAAGTCTCCGAAAATCTTGGCATATGACACGAATTGCCAGGATTACTGTCGGAACCCTCGCCGCCGCCCTCCTGACCGGTGGAGGCGGCATCGCTCTCGCCGCGCAGACGGACAGCGCGGCGATCACCGCCACCGCGGCCGGCACCGGTACGACCGGTGCGACCGGTGCGACCGGTGCGACCGTGACCGGCGCCACGGGCACGGCCGCCGCACCGGTCACCACCTCGGCGGGCATCTCCTCCCGCGAGGCCGTGCAGATCGCCAAGAAGCGCGTTCCCGGCGCGCGCGTCAGCAAGGTCGAGCGCGAGTGGGAGCACGGCCGGCGGGCCTGGAAGGTCGAGCTGCACAGAGGCGCCTGGGAGTACGACGTCTACGTGTCGGCGAAGACCGGAAAGATCATCAAGTTGAAGCGCGACTACGACGACTGATCAGCAGGACTTGAGGACGGACTCCATGGCGTCCTTCTCGCCGGACGTCACCCACAGGTCGTATCTGACCTTCACCCTGATCTGGCGCTCGACGTAGGGGCACCGGTAGGCGCGGCGCGGCGGCAGCCAGGTCGCCGCGTCTCCGGCGCCCTTCTGGCTGTTCAGCGGCCCGTCCACGGCCAGCAGGTTCAGCGGGTCGTTGGCGAGTTCCTTCCGCTTGGACTCGGACAACTGCTGGGCGCCCTTCTGCCAGGCGTCGGCGAGCGCGACCACGTGGTCGATCTGCACCGCCATGCTGGTCCGCGTCCCGCGCTCGAACTTGATGGTCTTGCCGCTGTACGGATCCTCGAGAATTCCGGACTGCACGACGCAGCCGTCCTCGCCCTTCTTGAAGACCTCTTCCTTCAGGTCGCGAATGAGAATGTCGTTGCGGGTGTCACAGCCGTTCCCGTCGACGTCCGACCACGCGGAACCGAATTCGTCGCGGTCGAACCCGGTCATCGAGGCGCGCCCCTTGACCTGCAATTTCTTCAGATCCTTGAGCGCCTCGGACGCGGATTTCCCCCCGCCGGAGGACTGCGCCCCGTCGTCCACACCTCCGCCCGGCACCGGGCCGCAGCCCGCCACCGTGAACGCGATCGTCGCGACGACCACACCTCGTACCAGCGCAGTCCGCACCATGCCACCTCTCACGTGCATCACTCTCTGAAGCGGCAAATTACCTCAGATAACGTCCTCAATCTTAAAAGCCTCAAGCAGTCTTTGGGGGGACGCGAGAATTTCCGGCGCATCAATCCACGCCTTAACGACATCCCTCATATGACCTGCGCAAATACCCTCACATGCGCGCCACGATCACCGGACCAGGTGACCACCCCCGGAGATCAGGTGATCAGGATCCCGCCGTCGACCGGGATCACCGCACCGGTGACGTACGAGGCGGCGTCCGAGGCGAGGAAGATCGCGGCGGCGACGAGCTCGGCCGGATCGCCGGGGCGCTTCATCAGCACCCGGTGCTCAAGGTGCCAGGTCAGATAGCCCTCGGCGTACTGGTCGGTCATCTCCGAGGCGAAGAAACCCGGCTCAAGGCAGTTGACCCGGATGCCGCGCCGTCCCGTCCACTGCTGGGCGAGATCGCGCGTGAGGCCGACGACCCCCGCCTTGGAGGCGCTGTAGGCGGCCTGCGGCAGCCCGGCGGTCGTCTCGCCCAGGATGCTCCCGACGTTGACGATCGAGGAGCCCGGCCGCATGAGCCTGGCGCAGGCCTGCGCCATCCAGTAGGTGCCGTGCAGGTTGACGTCCACGACCTGCCGGAACTGCTCGGGCGTCTCCTTCAGCGCCGGGACCGCCGAGCCCACACCCGCGTTGTTGATCAGGACGTCCACCGCGCCCAGCTCGGCCACCGCCGCCTCGGCCAGCGCCTGGCAGTCCTCCGGCCTGGTCACGTCGGTGACGAGGGCCACACATCGCCTGCCGGTCTCCTCGACCAGGGTGCGGGTCTCCTCAAGGCGGTCCTTCCTGCGGGCACCGATCACGATGTCCGCGCCCGCCTCGGCCAGGCCCCTCGCGAACGCGACCCCCAGTCCGGAGGACGCCCCGGTGACGATCGCGACCTTGCCGTCCAGCCGGAACCGTTCCAGCATCCGGATTCTCCTTCGTCCGCCCAATGCGCCGAATGAGATTCTAGTGACCACGACGAGAATCGCCCGTGAGGAGTCTCCTCACGGGCGACGCGTTGTCCTGTGCAGCCGATGGTCCGAGCGGTCCGGACGGTACGGCTTCCCGGGCTCCGAGGTGGTCAGGGAGGAGCCGCCTCCCCCTTTCGGAGACCGGACGACGCCACGGGCCGCCGGGCGCGGCCGTGGCGAGCCGTCCTACAGGCCGTACTCCTTGGTGATCCTCTCGTGCCGCTCCACCTCGACGTCGACGGCCTTGGCCAGGTCGAGCCAGGCCAGCGGGTGCACCCAGCGCTCGGTGGCGTCGTCCAGAAGCGCGTCGAGCTCGACCGGGCTGACGTCCGGCGGGACCGCGATCCAGCCGAACACTCCGGGCAGCGGCTCGCCCGAGGTCGGGTGGTTCACGGTGTAGTTGTCGTCGCTGTAGACCCACATCGGCCAGCCACGCTCGGCCATGACGTCGTTGAACTCCGTCCAGTCGGCCTGACTGGGAGCGGCGCCGTCGAAGAACCAGCTGGTGTAGCCGCCCGGACGGAGCATGCTGACCGCGGCGAAGGGCGGGACGAAGTTCTCCTGCTCCTCGGCGCTCTCCGGGATCGGCTCGAGCAGCTGCGGCTCGAAGACGACCAGGTCACCCGCGTTGTACTCCATGCCGGGAGGCTGGGGGATGGCCAGGCGCGCCGTCGCGGGGCCGGTGCGCACGCTCAGGACCTGGCGCTGGCTGCCGTCGGGGGCGGGAAGGATGATGCGCACCAGGCCCATCTCCTCCTCGATCGGCCCCTCGCTCGACTGCAGCGGCATCCCGATCTTGGCGGCGCCCAGACGGACGGTCTCCCAGTCTTCGGCGGCCGTCGCCATGACGACCATCCGCCAGACGTCCTGCTGCTCGATCTCCCCGGAGTCGAGGAGGTCGCGCAGGATGCCCGCACCCTTGGCGTTGTCGCCGAGCTGCTGCACCGCGGCCGACCACAGGCGGGCCGCCTCGATGCCGCCGCCCGCGGCGAACGCCGCCTCGCCCTCGGCCGCCGCCTGCTCCCAGCGCTCCCGCGCGGTGTACAGGCGGCCCAGGGCGAGGTGGCGCTGCACGTCGGGCAGCCGCTCGGCCATCTGCTCCAGGCGCTCGTCCTGACGCGCCTCAATCAGCAGGCCACTGAGGTACGCGGCGTCCTGCGGGTCGGCGTTCTCGATGTCGCCGGACTCGACCAGCATGGTCCAGTAGATGTCGGCGCCCCTGGCCGGGTAACCGAGGAAGCCCAGCGTGGTGGTGTGGCGCCGGGTGGCCTCCACGTCACGGCCGGACAGCGGGGTCAGCCAGCCCACCCAGCGCTCCGGGTCGGCGTTGAAGCCGTCGGCGGCGTCGAAGGAACCGACCAGCTCGGCCTCGGGGCCCGGAGCCGGAAGCGGGGTGGCCTCGTCCGCGGCGGTGCGCAGCTCGGCGACCCGCTCGGCGATGTCGCCGGGGTTCCTGAGCTCGCCGGCCGCCGACTCCGCGAGGTCGGCCAGGAGGCGCGCCTGCCAGAGTCCCTGGCGTGCGACCGCCAGGTGCCCTGCGACGAGCGACAGCTCGACCCGGGCGCGGTAGCCGCCCATCATGGCGAAGTAGTCGATCCACTGCTTGAGCACCCGGCCCAGCTGCCAGGTGTTGGTGATCTGCGCCGTTCCGGCGAGCGCGCGGACGGCGTACGACCACTCCACCCAGACGCGGGGGTGGTCGCCCACCACGTCGAGGTCGGGCAGGGCGTCGACGGACTCCTGCACCCGGTCGAGGGTGGCGAGCACGAGCGCGCGGAGCACTCCCTCGCGGTGCTCCTTGGCCACCGGGTCGTCGGGCTTGAAACCGGTCGCGGCGTCGAGCGCGGTGAGCGCGTCCTCGGCGCGGCCGGCGGCCAGCAGCGCGCGGGCCGAGGCGGCCCCCAGCTCCCAGCTCGCCTCGCGGCCCGCGCCGCCCAGCGCCGCCACCGCGGTCTCGGCGTGCGAGATCGCCTCGTCGACACGGCCCGCGTCGACCAGCGCCGCGACGTAGTGCTCGGCGACGGAGGCGAAGGCCAGCGAGTCCGGCTCGACGTCCAGCGCCGAGAGCGCGGCCAGCCGCTCGGCGGCGTAACCGGGACCGTCGGCGTTCGCCTGCGCGATGGCCAGCGCCACGACGGCACCGGGCACGGCCGGGCACTCTCGCACGTCCTCCCGCTTGGTGAACTCCACCAGTGTCTCGGCGTCGGCGATCGCGACCGTCCCCTGCGCGCGGTTGCCGACGCGGCCGACCAGGTGCCAGTAGCGGGCGTAGAACTCCAGCCAGGGCAGCCGCAGGTTCTCCGCCTGCTGCGCGATGGCGGGCGCGAGCACGTCGAGCTGCGCGTATCGGCCTTCCAGCGCCTGCGCGGGCACGTCTCCGATCGCCATAGCCAGACCGGTGTTACCTGCTTCATGCAGTTGCCGCTGGGTGTCGCCCACCCAGGCCCAGATGTCCACGTCCATGAGACGTCAGTCTGCCAGGTCGGCGAGCATGCCCCAAACGGCTTGGCGAACACCAGGGCGAAGCGGCAGGTGGCGCGCACGCCTCAGAGCGTGACCTCACCGGACGCGACGAGGACGGCGGGACCCGCCAGGTAGCTGGTGCGCTCGTCGAGGGTGACGGTGACGGTGCCGCCGAGCACCTCCACCGCCCAGGTGCCGCTGGTCTCACCGGCCAGCCGCGCGGCGGCCACGGCCGAGGCGACGGCGCCGGTGCCGCAGGACCTGGTCTCGCCCGAGCCGCGCTCGAAGACCCGCATGACGACCCGGCGCGCGCCCACCGGATTGAGCAGCTCGATGTTGACCCCGGCGGGGAACACCTCGGGGTCGAACGCGGGCTGGTGGCTCAGGTCGAGCTGGGCCACCGGGTCGCCGGTGACGCAGGCCAGGTGGGGGTTGCCCATGTCGACGTGGAGACCCTCGTACTCGTGGCCCGCGACGGTCGCGCGGCTCGACCCCAGCACCCGGGGCGGGCCCATGTCGACGGTCACGTCACCCGTCTCCGCGAGCCGCACCCGCTTGACGCCCCCCCTGGTCGCGACGCCGAACTCCCCCGGCGCGGCGAGACCCGTGTCGACCAGGTAGCGGGCGAAGAGCCGCACCCCGTTGCCGCACATCTCGGCGACGCCGCCGTCGGCGTTGCGGTAGTCCATGAACCACTCGGCCTCGCCCGCCTGGCCGGACACCTCCGGGCAGAGCTTCGTCCGCGTCACGCGCAGCACGCCGTCCGCGCCGATCCCCGCGCGCCGGTCGCACAACGCCACCACGAGCGTCGCGGGCAACTCCAGCTCACCGTCCGGGTCGGGGAGGATGACGAAGTCGTTCTCGGTGCTGTGTCCCTTCGCGAATCGCATGTGACCAACTCTATCCAGGCACGCGTCCGCCCCCGCCGCCCCGCCCCGGCCGGTCTCCGGTCCGGGGAGCGGTCAACCGCGGATCGCGGCGAGCGCGCGGCCCAGGAGGTCCGGTTCCCGCTGGGGCAGCCAGACCACGCGGGGATCGCGGCGGAACCACGACTCCTGACGGCGGACGAACCTGCGCGTCGCCCGTACCGTCTCCTGCTTCGCCTCCTCCTCGGTGCACTCACCGCCGAGGAATCTCAGCACCTGCGCGTACCCGAGGGCGCGGCTGGCCGTACGGCCTCCGGCGAGCCCGCGCGCGGCCAGTTCCCTGACCTCGTCCACCAGCCCGGCCCGCCACATGTGCTCGACCCGTGCCTCGACCCGGGCGTCCAGCACCTCCCTGGGCACCTCCACCCCCAGCTGGACGCTGTCGTAGACGGCGTCGTACGACGGCATCGTGGCCGAGAACGGCCGGCCGGAGATCTCGATGACCTCCAGGGCCCGGACGATCCTGCGCCCGTTGCCCGGGAGGATGGTCTCGGCGGCCTTCGGGTCGCGCTCGCGGAGCCGCTCGTACAGCGGGCCGGGGCCGCGCAGGTCGAGTTCGGCCTCCAGCCGGGCGCGGACCTCCGGGTCGGTTCCGGGGAACTCCAGGTCGTCCAGGGCGGCCCGCACGTACAGCCCGGATCCGCCCACCAGGACCGGCACGATCCCCTTGGCCCGCAGGCCGTCGATGATCGGCCGGGCCAGCGACTGGTACTCGGCCACGCTGGCCGCCCTGGTCACGTCCCAGATGTCCAGCAGGTGGTGAGGCACCCCCCTGCGCTCCGCCACGGAGAGTTTCGCCGTCCCGATGTCCATTCCTTGGTAAAGCTGCATGGAGTCGGTATTGATCACCTCGCCCCCCAGTTCGAGGGCGAGATCCACGGCCAGGTCGGACTTTCCGGCCGCGGTCGGGCCGACGACGGCGATGACGGGTAGCTGAGGCACGGGGTAAGTCTGCCAACTCCCCGGGTATGGATGAGAAACGATGCGTCCTCGCATCGGAATTGGGGGATTCACCATGTCGATCCTCGACAAGGTCAAGCACATGCTGGGCGGCGGCGCCAAGACCGAAGAACTCGCCAAACAGGGCATCGACAAGGCGGAACGGATCGCCAAGGAGAAGCTGGGCGGAAAACACGCCCGGCGCATCGACACCGCCGCGCAGAAGGCCAGGAAGATGGCCGACAAGATCAACGAACCGGACACCAGACCCCCGGGCACGACACCCGCGCCCGGGCGGGACGACAGCACGTCCGGTCCCGGCCGGCCCGGCACGACACCCGAACCCGGCCGCGCCACGCCTACCGGACGCGACGACGGCACATCGGATCCCGGCCGGCCCGGCACCACGCCCGCGCCCGGCCGCGCCACGCCTACCGGACGCGACGACGACACGTCCGGTCCCGGCCAGCCCGGCACCACGCCGCCGCCCTACGGGCCTTAGGCGGCCGGCGAGGCCGATCACAGGTCCCGGCCCCGGTCCCGGTCAGTCCCAGTCGAGCATCGGCTGCAGGTAGCCCTCCAGGGTGAGCAGCCGGCGCTTCGACTCCACGCCGTCGCCTCCGCTGAACCCGCCGAGCCCGTTCCCGGCGACCACCCGGTGGCACGGCACGATGACGGGGACCGGGTTGGCTCCCATGATCGACCCGATGGCCCGCGCCGGCACACCCGTCCCGCTGCGGGCCGCCAGCTCCCCGTAGGTCACCACCTTGCCGTACGGAACCGTCTCGTAGAGCGTGCCGAGCACCCTGCGCTGCACCGGCGAGGTCAGCCGCCAGTCCACCGGAACCCCGAAGACCCTCAGCCTGCCCGCGTAGTAGTCGCCCAGCTCGCCGAGCACGGCCGCCGTCATGCCTGGGTCGTCCGCCTCCTCCAGCCCCAGCCGTTCGAGCAGGCGGGCCCTGAACCGGGACGGCTCCTCCCAGCCCACACTCGCCACACCGTCCTCGGTCACAGCGACGGCCATGTCCCCCAGCGGTGTCGGAACGCTCCCGAACGCCACGCTCCCCGCCATCGGCCTCGTGCCCCCTTCGCGAACTCGTCGTCCCCGGCGCCCCGGGCACCGTCCTCTCCCGCCACCGTAACCACTGCGGGCGGGGTCACTCCGTCCAGCGGGCGGCGAAGTAGCCGACGCCGTAGGGCGCTCCGTCGTAGAGGATCTCACCGCGCAGGGCGCTCCCGCACCCGCCGAGGACCTGCAGGGCCGCGCGACCCGCGACCCACAGCTCGGCGGCCTCGCCGGGGTCGAGCGCCGGGACCTCGCCGCGGGCGAGCGCCTCGACGATCGTCCTGTCGTACGGTTTCGCGCGAGGGTCCAGGTATCCGGGGGACTTCTCGGTGAGGCGGGCCGAGCCGTCGGCCATGACGAGCATCGCCACGCGACCGGCCGTGGCCGCCAGCCGCTCCCCCAAAGCCGCGCACTCCCCCGGAGCCGCGTCGAAGGAGATCGCGTGGAATCCCGAGGCCGTCAGGTGCTCTCCTTCGAGGAGCCGGCGGCCGATCGTCAGGGACAGCGGCAGGACGGGCTCCCCCTCGCCGCTCCGGACGTCGACACCCCAGGGCGCGAGGCTCCCGGCGGCGTCCGCGCCGTACGCCGCGGTCCGGTCCGCGCCTCCCACCACCACGATCTCGTCGGCGTCGCGCAACGCCCCGATCGCGGCCGCGCAGGCCGCCCTGAGGTCGTCGAGCTCTGCGGCCGCGGTCCCGGCCAGCTCGGGGACCAGCAGCGGGGGATGCGGGCACACGGCCGCGGCGACAAGCACCTCGCCAGACTAACGGAGCCCTGCCGGCGGAGCCCTCTCCGGGAACCGCCCCGCCGTCTCGCGGCTCACAGCGAGAACGGCCGTGCGGGACAACGGCTTGCGGGGTACCGGAACGCGGCGGGGCACGGTGATCCACTCACCGTGCCCCGCGCGCCGAACGGGTCCGGCGGACCGGAGACGTCCGGCTTTCCGATCCCGGTCAGTAGCCGCCGACGGGCCCCTGGGGATGTACGTAGCCGGCGGGGTCGTCGGTGCCGGAGTCCTGCGGCCGCTGACTGCTCTGCGGCTGCTTCGACGGTTCGTCCTTCGAGGGCTTCCCGGCGGCCGACTCGGCTCCGGGATCGCTCTCGTCCGCCCCGCCGGCACCTGCACCGGCACCGGAGTCGGAGTCGGAGTCGGTGTCGCCGCCTCCGGTGGACGTGTCACCGGCTCCGGAGGCGGCGTCCGCCTCCTTCTCCGGCTTCTGCTTCGTGGCCTGCGGCGGGCTCTGGTCCGGTGCGGGCTCCTGGGACGCCTCCTGGGCGCTGTCCGGCGCCGGCGGCACCCGGGGGCCGTCGCCCCCGGCGTTCATGAAGGCGAAGACGGCGCCCCCGCCCAGGAGGGCGGCGGCGAGGACGGAGAAGACGGCTATGGCCAGGCCGTTCATCCGCTGGGGCTTGCGCTTGCGAGGCTTCTTGGGCCCATCGGCGGGGCCGACGAGGATCTCTGGCTCTCCGGGACTGCCCGGGGATGGAGGGACGTGCATGAGGAAGAACTCCCTGCGGCTCTCGGGGGGAAACCTCCACGGCTTCCGAGGGTGCCGAACCACAGTAGTCACAGGAGGGAAATGCTCGCACATCAATCACAGGCGAATCACGAAATATCATTCTTTGAGGAAGCCGCGGCAACCCCGTGCGCATACCCCCTGGCAGGGACGGCGGTGTCGCCGGAATCGCCGTCGCCGCCGGGGATTCCGATGATTCGATCATGGGCCCGCGCCATGCGGAGGAGCGCCTTCGAAAAAGACGCCGGAAGACCTCGCCCGAAGGGAGAAACCGGGAGAGGTGCTTCCGGCGCGGCACCCGAAGGACGGAACCTCAGGAGACGGAGCAGCCCGAGGTCTCCGGGAGCGGGGCGGGACGGCCGATCGAGGGCATGCCCAGCATGACCCCGGAACCGGCTCCGGCCGGGGCGCCCTGGCGGGCCTCCCAGGCGTCGCCCGCGCGGGTACGGCGGAGCCTCAGCGCGGGGCCGTCGGCGACCAGGTGGTGCGGTGCCGCGTACGTGACCTCGGCACTCACCACGTCACCCGGACGCGGGGTCTCGGCACCGGGGGCGAAGTGCACCAGGCGGTTGTCGGGGGCCCGCCCGGACATGCGGTGGGTCGCCTCGTCCTTGCGGCCCTCGCCCTCGGCGACCAGCACCTCGAGCGTCCGGCCGACCTGCTTCTTGTTCTCCGCCCAGGAGATCTCGGTCTGCAGGGCGACGAGCCGCTCGTAGCGCTCCTGCACGACCTCCTTGGGAACCTGGTGGTCCATGGTGGCGGCGGGCGTACCGGGCCGGATGGAGTACTGGAACGTGAAGGCGTTGGCGAACCGCGACTCGCGCACCACGTCGAGGGTGGCCTGGAAGTCCTCCTCGGTCTCGCCGGGGAAGCCCACGATGATGTCGGTGGAGATCGCCGCGTCGGGCATGGCCGCGCGGACCCGCTCGATGATGCCCAGGTAGCGCTCGGCCCGGTAGGAGCGGCGCATGGCCTTGAGGACCCGGTCCGAGCCCGACTGCAGCGGCATGTGGAGCTGGTGCATCACGTTGGGCGTCTCGGCCATCGCCGCGATGACGTCGTCGGTGAACGCCGCCGGGTGCGGGCTGGTGAAGCGGACCCGCTCCAGGCCCTCGACGTCGCCGCAGGCCCGCAGCAGCTTGCCGAAGGCCAGCCGGTCGCCGAACTCCACGCCGTACGTGTTGACGTTCTGGCCGAGGAGGGTGATCTCCAGCACGCCCTGGTCGACCAGGGTGCGCACCTCGTTGAGAACGTCGCCGGGGCGGCGGTCCTTCTCCTTGCCGCGCAGGGCGGGCACGATGCAGAACGTGCAGGTGTTGTTGCACCCCACGGAGACCGACACCCAGGCGGCGTAGGCGGACTCGCGCTTGGTCGGCAGCGTGCTCGGGAAGGTCTCCAGGGATTCCTTGATCTCGACCTGGGCCTCCTGCTGGACGCGCGCCCGCTCCAGCAGCACCGGCAGCGAGCCGATGTTGTGGGTGCCGAACACCACGTCCACCCACGGCGCCCTGCGGACGATCTCCCCCTGGTCCTTCTGCGCCAGGCAGCCGCCCACGGCGATCTGCATGCCGGGGTTGCCCACCTTCGAGGGGCGCAGGTGGCCGAGGTTGCCGTAGAGCTTGTTGTCGGCGTTCTCCCGTACGGCACAGGTGTTGAACACGACCACGTCGGCCGTCTCCCCCTGGACGGCCGGGACGTATCCGGCGTCCTCCAGGAGGCCCGACAGGCGCTCGGAGTCGTGCACGTTCATCTGGCACCCATAGGTACGGACCTCGTACGTGCGGGCGCTCTCCACGGTGGCAGTCATCTCACGACAAGGGTAGGCGCTCCGCCGAACCTTCAGGTACGCCCCCAACCCGTCGAACTCCAGGTAATCGATTGATCACGCAGCGTCAATCCTCTCGCTAAGCTGGGGCTCCAAAGCCGCATGCGAGAATTAGGACTCGACCGACAGCTGAGAGTGGTGAGCCACGGTGGCGATGCTCGTGCAGACCTCGGAGGCCCCGGTGAAGGCCAAGAAGCCCGTC
Organism: Streptosporangium sp. LJ11; assembly: GCF_051918945.1. Lineage (NCBI taxonomy): Bacteria > Bacillati > Actinomycetota > Actinomycetes > Streptosporangiales > Streptosporangiaceae > Streptosporangium > Streptosporangium sp. LJ11. The sequence goes on along the minus strand of NZ_JBPXMB010000005.1, from coordinate 240,733 downwards.
AAAAAGCCCTCCAAGAAGCCCCGCAAGAAAACAGCGGCGCCGAAGACGGCCTTCTGGGAGACTCCCGGCGAACTCAGCCTCGACGAATGGTCCGAGCTCAACTCGCGAGACGACGGCGGTCGCTACGAGCTCATCGACGGGAGCCTCATCGTGTCCCCCGCCCCACCATTCAGACACCAGCGCATCGGAGACCGTCTCCAGACCTATCTGGAGACGGTGACGCCGGAGGATTTGATCCCCGTTACCGCGACAGGCCTTCTCCTGGATCGCAAGCCCGGCGTCATTCCCGATCTGATGGTGGTGGAGGCGGCGCCTTTCGAAGAGGGCGCGGAGGTCGCACAGCCCGAGTGGGTCCACCTGGTGGTGGAGATAGTCTCCAGGTCCACCACGGCCACGGATCGGATCATCAAGCACGCGAAATACGCAGAGGCGGGCATTCCCTACTTCTGGCGGGTCGAGATGAAGTCATTCCGAGGGCAGGGATCCGACGAGCTCCCGGTGATCTTCACGCACGCGCTCGACGAGAACGGCGAGTACCAGCTCATCCACCGCGTCTCCGCCGGGACGACCGTGGAACTGACAGAACCCTTCAAACTCACCCTCGACCCGGCTACGCTGGGCAGGGTCCGATGATCAAGGCGTGAGCAGGCCGTGATCTGATCGGTACCGCAGGGTTAGCCCCAGGTGCCCTTTACAGAATTACGTTGTCCACCATGACGGAGAACGGGGACAAGACTCCTCTGGTCGTGCTCGAAGGCGTCAACAAGCACTTCGGCAGCCTGCACGTCCTTCGGGACATCAATCTGACGATCTCCCGCGGCGAGGTCCTCGTCGTCATCGGCCCGTCGGGCGGCGGCAAGTCGACCCTCTGCCGGACGATCAACCGGCTGGAGGCGATCGACGAGGGAACCATCACCTTCGACGGGCAGCCGCTCGCGGTCGAGGGCAAGACCCTGGCCAAGCTCAGGTCCGAGGTCGGGATGGTTTTCCAGTCCTTCAACCTGTTCGCGCACAAGACGATCCTCGAGAACGTCACCCTCGGGCCGATCAAGGTTCGCGGCATCGCGAAGGCCGAAGCGGAGCGGCGGGGCATGGAGTTGCTGGAGCGGGTCGGCATCGGCGCCCAGGCGTCGAAGTACCCCGCGCAGCTCTCGGGAGGCCAGCAGCAGCGCGTGGCGATCGCCCGCGCCCTGGCCATGGACCCCAAGATGATCCTGTTCGACGAGCCGACCTCGGCGCTCGACCCGGAGATGGTCCAGGAGGTGCTCGACGTCATGATCGGCCTCGCCCAGGAGGGCATGACGATGATGGTCGTCACCCACGAGATGGGCTTCGCCCGCCGCGCGGCGAACCGCGTGGTGTTCATGGCCGAGGGCCAGATCGTGGAGGAGAACACCCCCGAGGAGTTCTTCACCAACGCCAGGACCGGCCGGGCCAAGGACTTCCTCTCCAAGATCCTCACTCACTGACGGCTCTGCTCATCCCTGATATGTCCCTGATGAAAGACGAGGTAGCAAGAATGCGTGTACGTCGTATTGGAGCCGTGGTGATCGCAGCCGCGGCGGCGATGGCCGGTCTGACCGCGTGCGGCGACGACGCCGGCGGCGGAAGCGACAAGTTCGTCGTGGGCATCAAGGTCGACCAGCCCGGTCTCGGGCAGAAGCAGCCCGACGGCTCCTTCAAGGGATTCGACGTCGACGTTGCCCGGTATGTCGCCAAGGAGCTCGGCTACACGGACGACAAGATTGAGTTCAAGGAGGCCATCTCGGCCAACCGCGAATCTTTCATCCAGCAGGGCCAGGTCAACGCCGTGATCGCGACCTACTCGATCACCGACGACCGCAAGAAGAAGGTCTCCTTCGCCGGCCCGTACCTGGTCACCGGCCAGGACATCCTGACCCGGGCGGACGACACCACGATCAACAGCGTCGAGGACCTCAAGACCAAGAAGGTCTGCGGCGCCCAGGGCTCCTCCTCGCCCGCCCGCCTTGTCGAGAAGTTCGGCGACGAGTGGAAGAGCGGCTTCCTCACCGAGCAGCAGGGCTACGGCGCCTGCCTGCCGCTGCTGGAGAACAAGCAGGTCGACGCGATCTCCACCGACGCGACGATCCTGGCCGGCTTCGCCACCCAGTCCCCCGGCAAGTTCCGCCTCGTCGGCAAGCCCTTCTCCGAGGAGAAGTACGGCATCGGCCTGAAGCTGGAGGACAAGGAGACCCGCGAGAAGGTCAACGCGGCCGTCGAGAAGATGTTCAAGGACGGCGCCTGGAAGAAGGCCATCGACGCCAACTTCGGCGAGTTCGGGAAGTTCTTCACCACCCCGCCGACTGTCGAGCGCTACTGATTCGGTCACACCTCGGCCGGGGCGTGCAAGCGCCCCGGCTCTGTGACCTCTGGAGGGATGAGTGCAGGCACTCTTCGATGAATTCCCGGTCATTCTGGGCGCTTTCTGGTTGACCATCCGGCTCACCCTCGCCAGTGGGCTGGTGGCGCTCGTGCTCGGGACGATCCTCGCGGGCATGCGGGTCAGCCCGCTGCCGATCCTGCGCGGGATCGGTACGACCTACGTGAACGTCCTGCGGAACACCCCGCTCACCCTGGTGATCGTGTTCTGCGGGCTGGGCCTCGGCCTCGTCCTGGACGTCTCGTTCTCCGAGAGCCTGTCCACCAACTACCTGTGGCTCTCCATCATCGGCCTGTCCGCCTACACGGCGGCGTTCGTCTGCGAGGCGATCCGGGCCGGGATCAACACGGTCCCGGTCGGTCAGGCGGAGGCGGCCCGCGCCATCGGGCTCACGTTCGGCCAGAACCTGAGGCTGATCGTGCTGCCCCAGGCGTTCCGCGCGGTGATCGCCCCGCTGGGCAGCATCCTGATCGCGTTGACCAAGAACACCACGATCGCCGCGGCCATCGGGGTGGGTGAGGCGTCCCTGACCATGAAGACGCTGTTCGAGGCGCACGGCGACGCGGTCATCCAGATCTTCGCCGGGTTCGCGCTGGGCTTCCTGATCCTGACCCTGCCGACCGGACTGCTGTTCGGCTGGCTGGCCAAGCGCCTGGCGGTGGTCCGATGACCGCGGTCACCACCGAGCGGCCTCCGGCGCGCAAGCGGCGCGTCGAGAGTTCCGAGCGCGTCAGCGTCCTGTACGACATTCCCGGCCCCAAGGCCCGGATACGCAACAACGTGCTCACCGTGCTGGTCATCCTCGCCGTGCTGTTCGCGGTGTACGTGATGGTGACCAAGCTCGGCGAGAAGAACCAGCTCAGCGCCGAGTTGTGGACGCCGTTCCTGCGCGGCGACGTGTGGGTCAACCTGATCCTGCCCGGCCTGGTCAACACGCTCAGCGCCGCCGCGGTGGCCGCGCTGATCGCGGTGCCGTTCGGGTTCGTCTTCGGCATCGGCCGGCTCTCGGCGAACGCCTGGATCCGCCGCGCCTCGGGTGCGGTCGTCGAGTTCTTCCGGGCGATCCCACTGCTGATCATGATCTTCGCGGTGATGTTCGGCGGGAGCGCGGTCTTCGGGCTCACCGTGACGCCCTTCTGGGCGGTGGTGATCGGCCTGGTCCTGTACAACGGCTCGGTGCTGGCGGAGATCGTGCGGGCGGGCATCCTGTCCATCCCCCGGGGGCAGAGCGAGGCCGCGCTCGCGGTCGGCCTGCGTCCGGGCCAGGTGATGCGGATGATCCTGCTGCCGCAGGCGGTCACGGTCATGATGCCGGCGATCGTGGCGCAGCTGGTGGTGCTCCTGAAGGACACCGCTTTGGGCTTCATCGTGTCGTTCGAGGACCTGCTGAACGCGGGGGCGCGCGTGCTGCCCTCCAACTTCAACAACATCATTCCCGCCGTGATCGTCATCGCGATCATCTACATCATCATCAACGTGATGGTGGGCGCCGTCGCCACCTGGCTGGAGAGGCGGAGCCGGCGCAGCAGGAAGACCGCGGCCAAGCCGATCGCCCGGCCCGACTCGCCGACGGCGGTCGAGGGCGGCCTCGGAACCCCCACCACCCCCGCACCGTAGAAGCACGGCAGCCGAAGGGCGGTCACCGGATCCGGTGGCCGCCCTTCCGCGTGCCGGGCGGGTGAAAACATCCGCAGGGCGGCTTATGGCGGAGACCGGACCAACGGCCCTCACCTCATCATTCCCCCCGATCTCACGGCTCGCACGGTTCACCGGCGGCATATCTCGGGTGACGCGAGCGTGATACCGGCGACACGCGGCGGGTTATCGGGCAGGATTGCGCCATGTCCCCCGAGCAGGTCGTCCTGCCGTACGCCACCTGGCCGTCGCCGGTCTCCACCTCCGACGTGGCCCGTTCCGGGCTGCGCCTCGGATACCCGACGGTGCTCGGCGAGGAGGTCTGGTGGACCGAGGACCGTCCCGCCGAGGGCGGGCGGACCACCATCGTGCACCGGAGCGCCGACGGTGCCCAGCGCGAGCTGCTGAGCGCACCGTGGAGCGCCAGGACCAGGGTCCACGAGTACGGCGGGCGGTCGTACGCGGTGGTGCCCGGCGAGGGCGTGGTGTTCGCCAACTTCGTCGACCAGCGCCTCTACCTGCTGCCCACCGGTGGCGAGCCCAGGCCGCTCACGCCGGAGCCCGAGGAGCCGACGGCCCTGCGCTACGCGGACCTGGTCCTTCACGACGGGCAGATCTGGTGCGTCAGGGAGCGCCACGACGGCGGCCGGGTGAGCCGGTCGATCGTGTCCATCCCGCTGTCCGGCGAGGGCGAGCCGCGCGAGCGGGCCGGCGGGCACGACTTCTACGCCTCCCCCGCCGTCTCCCCCGACGGCGAGCACCTGGCCTTCGTCTGCTGGGACCACCCCCGGATGCCGTGGAACGGCACCGAGCTGTGGATCTCCCGGCTCGCCGACGGCACGTCCTGGAAGGTCAAGGGCGGCGTCTCGGAATCGGTGCTCGCCCCGCGGTGGCGTGACGAGCAGCACCTCTATCTGGTCTCCGACTGGTCGGGCTGGTGGAACCTCTACCTGGTCGGGATACACGGCGCCTCGGCGAAGGCGCTCCACCCGGCGGAGCAGGAGTTCGCGGGGCCGCTGTGGCAGCTCGGCGCGGTGCCGTACGCGCCGATGGACGACGGGAGCCTCGCGGTCCTGCACGGGCGGGGCGACCTGCGACTGGGGGTCCTCGACCCGGACAGTGGCGTGCTGAGCGACCTGGACGTGCCCTACGACGGCTGGGAGGTGGTGCTGGCCACCGACGGGCGCGCCGTGGTCGGGATCGGTTACGGCCCCGCGCTGCCCCGGTCGATCGTCCGGATCGACACCGTGACCGGACGGGTGGAGGAGCTCCGCCGGGACGTCAACGAGCTGCCCGACCCCGGCTACCTGCCGCGCGCCAGGCCCGTGGAGTTCGAGAGCCGGTTCGGGCGCGAGGTGCACGCGTTCCTCTACCCCCCGTCCAACCCCGTGGCGCGCGGCGAGGGCCCCGCGCCGTACGTCGTGTTCGTGCACGGCGGGCCGACCGGGAACAGCGTCGGCGCGCTCGATATGGAGAAGACGTTCCTCACCAGCAGGGGCATCGGCGTGCTCGACGTCAACTACGGCGGCTCCACCGGCTACGGCCGCGTCTACCGCGAGCGGCTGCGCGGTCAGTGGGGCGTGGTCGACGTCGAGGACGCGATCGCCGCGGCCGAGTGGCTGGCCGCGGAAGGGCTGGGCGACCCGGCGCGGATCGCGATCCGGGGCGGTAGCGCGGGCGGCTGGACGGTCATGGCGGCCTGCTGCGCGTCCGACGCGTTCGCCGGAGGCGTCTCCTACTACGGCGTGAGCGGGCTCGCCAACTTCAGCGCGACCACCCACGACTTCGAGTCGCGCTACGTCGAGTGGCTGATCGGCCCGGAGGACCCCGCCCTGTACGCCTCGCGCGAACCCCTCGGCCGGGTGGCGGGGGTGAGCTGCCCCATGCTGCTCCTCCAGGGCCTGTCCGACCCGGTGGTCCCCCCGGCGCAGTCACAGGCCTTCGCCGACGCGCTCGCCGAACGCGGCGTTCCCTGCACCTACCTCACGTTCGAGGGGGAGGCCCACGGCTTCCGCCGCGCCGAGACCCGTAGCGCGGCCCTGGCCACAGAGCTCGCCTTCTACCAGCAGATCTTCCATTCCTGAGCGAGAGGTCAGGTGGACCGGCGGGTTGCCGGGCGGGTCGGCGAACCGGGCGGATCGACGTGCTCCCCCGGTTGGGCGGGCTCGGCGGGTTGGGCTGGTTGGCCGGGGTCGGCGGGTTGGGCGGGGTCAGCGGGCGAACTCGGTGGCCCGCGATTCGCGGACGACCGTGATGCGGATCTGGCCGGGGTAGGTGAGCTCCTCCTCGACCTGCTTGGCGACGTCGCGGGCGATCACCTGGGCCTGGATGTCGTCGACCGCGTCTGGCTTCACCATGACCCTGATCTCCCGGCCCGCCTGCATGGCGAAGACCTTCTCGACGCCCTCGTAGGAGGTGGCGATCTCCTCAAGGCGCTCCAGTCGCTTGACGTAGGCCTCCAGCGACTCGCGGCGGGCTCCGGGACGGCTGCCGCTGATCGCGTCGGCGGCCTGGGTGAGGACGGCCTCGACGGTCTTGACCTCGACCTCGTTGTGATGGGCCTCGATGGCGTGGACGACGTCCTCGTGCTCGCCGTATCGTCTGGCGATCTCGGCACCGATGAGCGCGTGGCTGCCCTCGACCTCGTGGGTGAGGGCCTTGCCGATGTCGTGCAGGAGCGTGCAGCGCTTGAGCAGCGTCGTGTCGAGCCGCAGCTCGGCCGCCATGATGCCGGCGATGTGGGCCGATTCGATGAGGTGGCCGAGCACGTTCTGGCCGTAGGAGGTGCGGTAACGGAGCTGGCCGAGGAGGGTGACGAGTTCGGGATGCATGTCGGTGATGCCGAGTTCCACCAGGGCGTCCTCGCCCGCACGCACGCACAGCTCCTGAACCTCGGCCTTGCTGCGCTCGTGGGCCTCCTCGATGCGCTGCGGATGGATGCGGCCGTCGAGGACGAGCTTCTCCAGGGTGAGCCGCGCGGTCTCGCGGCGGACCGGGTCGAAACACGACAACAACACGGCTTCCGGCGTGTCGTCGATGATCAGATTGACGCCGGTGGTCGACTCGAAGGCCCGGATGTTGCGGCCCTCGCGGCCGATGATGCGCCCCTTCATCTCGTCACCGGGCAGGTGCAGGACGCTCACCACGGACTCGGCGGTCTGCTCGGTGGCCACCCGCTGGACCGCCAGCGTGACGATTTTGGTGGCGCGCTTCTCGCCCTCCTTGCGTGCCTCTCCCTCGATCTCCCTGATGATCAGCGCGGCCTCGCGCTTCGCCTGGTTCTCGATCTCCCTGACCAGCTCGGCCCTGGCCTGGTCGCTGGTGAACCCGGACACCCGTTCCAGGATGGTCTTGCGCTCCTCGGCGACCCGTTCGAGATCCTCGCGACGGTCGGCCAGCTCGGTCTCCGTCTCGGCGAGCTTGCGGGCCCGGTCGGCCTGGCGCCTGGCCTCCTCGTCGAGACGCTGCTCGCGCTCCGCCAGCCGGTTCTCCCTGCGTTCGAGGTCGGACCGGAGCTCCTTGAGCTCGTACTTCAGGATCTTGCCCTCGGCCTCGGCCTCCTTGCGCATCTCGGCCGCCGCCTCGATCGCCGCCTCCGACTTGCGCAGCAGCTCTCCGGCGTCGTCCTGGGCCTTCGCCCGGATGTCGGCGGCCTCGCGCCTGGCCTCCTCCAGCTGGGCCTGAACCTCGGCCTCCTGCTCAGGCGTGGGCCCCTTCGGGCCCCCGGCTCCACCGACACGACGCAGCAACACGACCAGCACGGCTGTCATCACGGCGAGAGCCATAACCGCCACTACCAACATGACGACCACGACCGGATCCATGCGCGCCTCACCTTCCTCGCGTCGCAAATATCAGGCACACGAGGGGTCACACGCACGGCACGGAAAGCTCAAGAGACGGCACCGTCGGGACAGAAGTGAACCCAGAGGGGATCACCCACCGGCTGTTCCCGCCGGTCCGTCGTCCCGTCCTCATCCGCCAAGCCTGCTTGTCCGTATTACACCGCTATGACAATCCGCGCTGCGCGGAGTAACTCCTCACTGTCGTTGAGATTAAGCGTCAGAGAGGTAACGAGCAAGCAAAGACCCGCTGTCAAAGCTGCTTTGGACTAGTCGAGTGGATAGCCCTGATCCTCCGCGAATGGCGATGTTTCCGCCCCTTCGTCCTCCAGCACTTCACGGATCACGCGAAATGCCAGGCCGGGGCCGTATCCCTTGCGGGCGAGCATGCCGGCAAGCCTGCGGGTCCTGACCGCGGGCTCCAGACCCCGGGTCGAGGAGAGTTTGCGACGCACGAGGCGACGAGCGGTCTCCGCCTCCTCCTCGGGATCGAGCCGATCCACCGCTTCCTTCACGGTCTCCTCGTCCACCCCTCGGTGGCGGAGCTCCGAGGCGAGGGCCTTTCTGGCGAGACCCCGCCCGGCGTGACGCGAGCTCACCCATGCCGCGGCGAACGCCTCGTCGTCGATGAGCCCGACCTCGGAGAAGCGCTCCAGCACGGCGTCCGCCGCCTCCTGGGGCACCTCGCGCTTGCGCAGCGCCTCCGCGAGCTGGGCCCGGGTGCGCGGCGCCATGGTCAGCAGCCGCAGGCAGATGCCCCGCGCAACCGCCTGCGGATCGGATCCGGCCCCCCGGCTCGCCCGAGACCCCTCGGCCGGCCCGTCGGACCCGTCACCTCCACCGGACCCGTCACGTCCACTGAACCTGCCGCGTGCGCCGGACCTGCCGGATCCGTAAATTCCGTCAGGTCCATCGGACCCGTCGGATCGGTCGGATCGGTCGGAAAGAAAGCCCGGGGTGGCGCTCCCGGACCGCCGCCCACGCCGTGAGGCACGTTTCTTCCGGCCTCGCGGCCCGTCACTCGCCGGGTCCGTGGCTTCCTCGCGAAAGCCTCCCTCCGAGGCGGACGAACCGTGGTCGTGGTCGCGGCCGCGCCGGCCCGGTGAACCCTCCCGAGGTTCGTCGGGCCAGGCTCCCCAGTCTCTCGGCCCGGCCTCGCCGGCCGGACCGGAGTCAGGTCCCGTGGTCATCGATCAGCCCGGATTCAGGCGTCACCCGGCTTGGGGGCGGCGGCGGCCTTGGAACCGCGACCGGACGCGGCGGGAGCCGAAGCGGCAGCGGACGCGCGACCGGACGCGGCGGCAGGGGCCGAAGCCGCGGGGACGGGCGACGGGGCGGCCGGGCTGTCGACGCGCGGGCCGACGCCGAGCTTCTCCTTGATCTTCTTCTCGATCTCGTTCGCCATGTCCGGGTGGCTCTTGAGGAAGTTTCGCGCGTTCTCCTTGCCCTGACCGAGCTGGTCACCCTCGTAGGTGTACCAGGCGCCGGACTTGCGGACGAAGCCGTGCTCGACACCCATGTCGATCAGGCCGCCCTCGCGGGAGATGCCGACGCCGTAGAGGATGTCGAAGTCGGCCACGCGGAAGGGCGGGGCCATCTTGTTCTTGACGACCTTCACCCGGGTGCGGTTGCCGACCGCCTCGGTGCCGTCCTTCAGCGTCTCGATGCGGCGGATGTCGAGGCGGACCGAGGCGTAGAACTTCAGCGCCTTTCCACCGGTCGTGGTCTCGGGCGAGCCGAACATGACGCCGATCTTCTCACGGAGCTGGTTGATGAAGATCGCGGTGGTGCCGGTGTTGTTGAGCGCGCCGGCGACCTTGCGCAGCGCCTGGGACATCAGACGGGCCTGCAGGCCGACGTGGCTGTCGCCCATCTCGCCCTCGATCTCGGCCTTGGGCACCAGGGCCGCGACCGAGTCGATGACCAGCAGGTCGACGGCGCCGGACCGGATCAGCATGTCGGCGATCTCCAGCGCCTGCTCACCGGTGTCGGGCTGGGAGACGAGCAGCGCGTCGGTGTCGACGCCCAGCTTCTGGGCGTACTCCGGGTCGAGCGCGTGCTCGGCGTCGATGAACGCGGCGATGCCGCCACCACGCTGGGCGTTGGCCACCGCGTGCAGGGCGACCGTGGTCTTGCCCGAGGACTCGGGACCGTAGACCTCGACGATGCGGCCGCGCGGGAAGCCGCCGATGCCGAGGGCCACGTCGAGCGCGATGGAGCCGGTGGGAACCACCTCGATGGGCGCCCGGGTCTCGTCGCCCAGGCGCATGATCGAGCCCTTGCCGAACTGCCGCTCGATCTGAGCGAGTGCGGTCTCAAGCGCCTTCTCGCGGTCGTTAGCTGCCATGGGTGCCCCCTGAAGGGTCGCGGGTTGGATCGGTTGCCAGAAAGCTACGGGGTGCCGCCGACAATTTCGGGAGGGCACGCCAAGAGTGGTGGCTTGTTCAATATAGCCGAACGACTGTTCGATCGCCGCCCGTTGGCACCATACGTTGCGGGAGTCACGAACCGCCGCGGAGTCCCCCCGCGCACGACCAGGCACGGCCGGGCAGGCCGGCGGGCCACAGCTCCGGGAGGTGCGGACCCCATCCGGGAGGCGACATTTCCAAGAATTGCCCAGGACCTGTTGTAACCGGGTTGACCTGGAGTGATCCTGAGGGGAAACGACCCGAGGTGTCCGACGTGCCCAACACGTTCACGCAGCAACGTCTAGCCCATCTCGATTCCCTCGCCGCCGAGCTGCGACAACGAGGGCTGGCGAGCCGCACCCTCGGAGGCGCCGCCCCGGTGCTGTGGGTGTGGCATCCGGACAGCCGTCGGCAGACCATCGTCTTCGCCACCCCGGTCAGGGACGGCTGGCTGTTTCTGTGGGCACCGGACGGTGAGGAGAGCACCGACGATCCCGCGCGGGCGGCCGATTCGGTGGAGAAGCTCCTCGCCCCGCTCACGGAACCGTCCTGAGCGGGCCCTTAACGCTCTCCGGCTTCCGCTTACCGGGCCGCGTGTCTCCGGCCCGCTCACCGGGCCGCGTGCTTACCGGCTCTCAGCGAAGCCTGGGAGCGACGTCGGTCACCCCGCACACGGCGTGCCAGACCTCCTTGGCGCCGACCCCCTCGGCCAGCGCCTGGATCACGGTCCGGCCGCCGAGATCGGCGATGACGTAGTCGCGGGCCCACGACTCGGCGTACTGGTCGCCGAAGTGTGACTTCATCCGCTTCCAGAAATCCGATAGGCGCATGCCTCAAGTATGGATGCCCTCCGGCGTGCCGCGGCCCACCCCGGCGCGCCGCCGGGCCGCAAGGCGCCCGCGTCCCGCTCTCCCGGCCTTCGCCGGACGGGGACGAGCCGGAGACGGAGCGGACGAGACGGGGAAGGGCAGACGAGACGGGGACAGGCGGGAGGAGCGTCGCAGGCGAGGACGAGGGGGAAGGCGTGGGCGGCCGGAGGCGGGAGAGGGGTCGTCAGAGCACGCGGGAGCCGTACATCTCGCCGAGGGGGTCGGCGAGCAGTTCCAGGCGGGCCCCGTCGGGATCGGCGAAGTAGATCGACGCACCGCTCTCGACCTGGTGCGGAACGCCCGCCGCCTCCAGCTTGCCCCGCAGGCGCTCCCACGTGGAGGGATCGACGGAGATGGCGACGTGGTGGAGCCCGCCGAGGACCTCCTTGTAGGGGCCGAGCTCCAGACCGGGGAAGTCGAAGAAGGCGAGCAGGTTGCCGTTGCCGATGTCGAAGAAGAAGTGGTTGGACCCCCGGTAGTCGCGGTTCTCGAAGATCTCCGTCAGCGGGAACTCCAGAAGGTCCTGGTAGAACGCGATCGTCGTCTCGACGTCGGAGGAGATCAGCGCGAAGTGGTGCAGCCCCCTCGCGCTGCTCGGCGGGCGGTGCGCCCTGAGGTGCTCCGCCTTGATCCGCTCGCGCGTCGCCTCGATGGCCTGATGGTCGATGCTCACCGTTAGCTCACCACTCAATACGTCGTGTGTTCGTCAAAGCCATGTCCTCAACGGCAGGGAGCCAACCTATCCCGGACGTCACGTCATGGTGGCGAATGGTCACCGTCCCGGCGAACGCCGCGGATCCGCTCTCCCTAGGAGCTGCCGCAGCACCGACGAACCGTGCGTCCGCAGGTGATGCGCGGGCCACCTGCTCCCGTCCGCCGCCCGGTCGCCGGACGGGCGGTCACGGGTTCTGTCGGTGGGGCCGTGCAGTATGGGCGGTGAGCCGGTCGGTCGTCCGGACCGGGAGCTAGGGGGCGGCGATGAGCGAGACGGCGAGCGCGGGCGGGGCGCTCGATCACTTCACCCGGATGACCAGAGACTGGTTCACCGGGGCGTTCGCCGCGCCGACCGCCGCGCAGGAGGGGGCGTGGGCGGCGATCGCGCGGGGCGACAACACGCTGGTGGTCGCACCCACCGGATCCGGCAAGACGCTGGCCGCCTTCCTGTGGTCGCTCGACCGGCTCGCCTCCTCCGCTCCCGGCTCCCCCCTGGACGCCGGATCCTCCGATACGGACCTGACGGCCGGTACGGGTGGCACCGGTGATACGGCCGGTACGAGCGCCCGGGGCGGGCGAGGGCGTTCGCGGGGGGACCGGGGGGACGGCGAGCCGGTGAGGCGGTGCCGGGTCCTGTACGTCTCGCCGCTCAAGGCCCTGGCGGTCGACGTCGAGCGCAACCTCCGGGCGCCGCTGGCCGGGCTGAGGCAGACCGCGCGGCGGCTCGGGCTCCCGGTGCCGGAGATCTCGGTGGCGATCCGGTCGGGTGACACCGCCCCCGAGGAGCGGCGGCGGTTCGCGACCCGGCCCTCCGACATCCTGATCACCACCCCCGAGTCGCTGTTCCTGCTGCTCACCAGCCAGGCCCGCGAGGCGTTGCGCGGCGTGGAGACGGTCATCGTCGACGAGGTGCACGCGGTGGCGGCCACCAAGCGCGGCGCGCACCTGGCCCTCAGCCTGGAGCGGCTCGACACCCTCCTGCCCCGGCCCGCCCAGCGGATCGGCCTGTCGGCGACCGTCCGGCCGGTGAGCGAGGTGGCCGCCTTCCTGGGCGGATCGCGCCCGGCGACCGTGGTCCAGCCGCCCTCGGACAAGGAGATCGAGGTCGAGGTGGTCGTCCCGATCGAGGACATGACCGAGCTCGACACGCCTCCCGCCCCGCCCGCCCCCGACGACGACCGCTGGCTGACCGAGACCCCGGCCAGGCGGTCGATCTGGCCGCACGTGGAGGAGCGGCTGTTCGAGCTGATCGGAGGCCACAGCTCCACGATCGTGTTCGCCAACTCCCGGCGACTGGCCGAGAGGCTGTGCACCCGCCTCAACGAGCTGGCGTGGGAGCGGCGGGAGACCGGCGAGGAGCCGGCCGGGCAGGACGCGGAGGAGGGAGCGGGGGCGGAGCCGGTGCACTGGGCCGAGGGGTTCCCCGTCCCCCCGGCCTCCCTCTCCACTCCGGCGGCGATGATGGCGCAGGCCGGGGCGGCCAAGGGGGTCGCCCCGGAGATCGTGCGGGCCCACCACGGTTCGGTGTCGAAGGAGGAGCGCTCCCAGATCGAGGAGGCGCTCAAGTCCGGGCGGCTGCCCGCCGTGGTCGCGACCTCCAGCCTGGAGCTCGGCATCGACATGGGCGCGGTCGACCTGGTGGCCTGCGTCGGGGCGCCGCCGAGCGTGGCGAGCGGCCTGCAGCGGATCGGCCGGGCCGGGCACCAGGTGGGAGCGGTCTCACGTGGCGTGATCTTCCCCAAGTACCGGGGGGACCTGGTCCAGACGGCCGTGGTGGCCGAGCGGATGAGGAGCGGGGAGATCGAGGACCTGCGCTACCCGCGCAACCCTCTCGACGTGCTCGCCCAGCAGATCGTGGCGATGACCGCGCTGGACGAGTGGACGGTGGACGAGCTGGAGGAGGTCGTGCGGCGAGCGGCCCCCTACCGGACGCTGCCCAGGAGCGCGCTGGAGGCGACGCTCGACATGCTCGCCGGACGCTACCCGAGCGAGGAGTTCGCCGAGCTGCGGCCGCGCATCGTCTGGGACCGGGTGACCGGCACCCTGCGGGGCCGTCCCGGAGCCCAGCGGCTGGCGGTCACCAACGGCGGCACGATCCCCGACAGGGGGCTGTTCGGCGTGTTCCTGGTCGGGGAGAAGTCCTCCCGGGTGGGCGAGCTGGACGAGGAGATGGTCTACGAGTCGCGGGCCGGTGACGTGTTCGTGCTGGGCGCGACCTCCTGGCGGATCCAGGAGATCACGGCCGATCGGGTGCTGGTCACACCCGCCCCCGGCCAGCCGGGAAAGCTCCCCTTCTGGCACGGCGACACCGCCGGAAGACCGGCGGAGCTGGGCAGGGCCATCGGCGCGTTCCTCCGCGAGATGTCGGCGGCGGGCGCGGACGCCGAGACGGGAAGCGGGCGCACCCGAGACCCGGCGAGAAGGAACACGGGAGCGGAAGGCGCCGAAGCGGGAAACGGGACGGCGGAGAACGCGGGAGCGGGAAGCGCCGCGCGTGAGGAGGCCCTGGGGAGGATCAGGGCGGCGGGACTGGACGAGTACGCCGCCGCCAACCTGCTCTCCTACCTGGCCGAGCAGCGGCAGGCGACCGGCTACGTGCCGGACGACAGGACGCTGCTGGTCGAGCGGTTCCACGACGAGCTGGGCGACTGGCGGGTGGTGGTGCACTCCCCGTACGGGGCGCGGGTGCACGCCCCGTGGGCGCTGGCGATCGGGCGGCGGCTGCGGGAGCGCTACGGCGTCGACGTGCAGGCCCTGCACTCCGACGACGGGATCGTGCTGCGCATTCCCGACACGCTCTCCGACCCCCCGTCCGACGTCGCGGTCTTCGACGCGGACGAGATCGAGCGGATCGTCACCGAGGAGCTGGGCGGTTCGGCGCTGTTCGCGGCGCGGTTCCGCGAGTGCGCCGGGCGGTCCCTGCTGCTGCCGCGCCGCGTGCCGGGCAGGCGGTCGCCGCTCTGGCAGCAGCGGCAGCGCGCCTCGCACCTGCTGAGCGTGGCGGGCCGCTACGGGTCGTTCCCCGTGGTGCTGGAGACGATGCGCGAGTGTCTTCAGGACGTGTTCGACGTGCCGGGGCTGGTCCGGCTGATGCGCGACATCGAGGCGCGGCGGGTCCGGCTGGTGGAGGTCGAGACCGACAAGGCGTCGCCGTTCGCGGCGTCGCTGCTGTTCAACTACATCGGCGCGTTCATGTACGAGGGCGACGCCCCGCTGGCCGAGCGCCGCGCCCAGGCGCTCGCGCTCGACACGACCCTGCTGGCCGAGTTGCTGGGCCAGGCGGACCTGCGCGAGCTGCTCGACCTCGACGTGATCACCGACGCCGAGCGGGAGCTGGCCCGGCTGGACCGGCCGCTGCGCGACGCCGAGGACCTGGCCGACCTGCTCCGATCCCACGGCCCCCTGGTGGCCGAGGACGTCGGTGTGCGCGAGGGCGACCCGGCGTGGCTGACCGTGCTGGAGGGTTCCCGGCGGGCCATCAGGGTGCGGGTGGCGGGGCAGGAGCGGTGGGCGGCGATCGAGGACGCCGCCCGGCTGCGCGACGCGCTCGGCGTGCCGCTGCCCGTGGGGATTCCGCACGCGTTCCTCGAACCGGTCGACGATCCGCTGGGCGACCTGCTGGCCCGGCACGCCCGTACGCGCACCCCCTTCCTCGCGAGCACCGCCGCGGCCAGGTTCGGCCTCGGCCCCGCGGTCGTCACCGACGCGCTGCGCCGCCTGGCCGCCTCGGGGCGGCTGGTGAGCGGGGAGTTCCGGCCGGGTGGCCGGGGCGAGGAGTGGTGCGACGCGGGGGTGCTGCGGATGTTGCGCCGCAGGTCCCTGGCCAGGCTCCGCAAGGAGGTGGAGCCGGTCTCCCCGGAGACCCTGGCCGCCTTCGCACCCGCCTGGCACGGCATCACCGGCACCCCGCAGCGGGGCAGGCCGCCGATCGACGCGCTGGTGGGCGCGATCGAGCAGTTGCAGGGCGCGGCGGTGCCCGCGTCGGCGCTGGAGACGCTGATCCTGCCCTCGCGGGTGCCCGGATACGACCCGTCGTTCCTGGACGAGCTGACGGCCTCCGGCGAGGTGATCTGGGTGGGGCAGGGGTCCCTGCCGGGCGGCGACGGCTGGGTGTCGCTCTACTTCGCCGACACCGCGCCGCTGCTGATGCCCGGCCCCGCCGACATCACCCTGACGCCGGTGCACGAGGCGGTGCTGGAGATTCTGGGCGGCGGGGGCGCGCTGTTCTTCCGCGAGCTGGGCGGCCGGGCCGGCGCCCTCCTGGCCGGTGCCGTCCCGGACGACCGTGCCCTGTCCGCCGCCGTGTGGGACCTGGTGTGGTCGGGCCGGATCACCGGCGACACGCTGGCGCCGCTGCGGGCCGTCCTCGGGACGGGACGCCCCGCGCACCGCCCGGCCCCGACCCGGCGACGGCGGGCGGTGTTGCCGACCAGGAGCGGCCCGCCCACGGTGGGCGGGCGCTGGTGGGCACTGCCCGCCCTCGCGGAGGACTCCACCCAGCGCGCCCACGCCCAGGCCGAGGTGCTGCTGGAGCGGCACGGCGTGGTGACCAGGGGTGCGGTGACCGCCGAGCGGCCGCCGGGCGGTTTCGCCGCCGTCTACCAGGTGCTCCGCGCCTTCGAGGAGAGCGGCCGGTGCCGCAGGGGTTACTTCGTGGAGGGGCTGGGCGGTGCCCAGTTCGCCCTCCCCGGTGCCGTCGACCGGATGCGCGCCACGTCCCCCTCGCCCGCCCACCCGGACACGGCACCGGCGCCCGACCCGTGGAGCGCGCGGAAGCCGGAGAGGGCGGACGGGAACGCCCGGCGGGCGGTGGTGCTGGCGGCCGCCGACCCGGCCAGTCCGTACGGGGCGGCCCTGCCGTGGCCGGCCCATCCCGGGGAGGTGTCCCACAAGCCCGGCAGGAAGGCCGGTTCCCTGGTCGTGCTCGTCGACGGGCATCTGATCCTCTACGTCGAGCGCGGCGGCAAGACCCTGCTGTCCTTCTCCGGCGACGACCGCCTCCGGCCCGCCGTCGACGCCCTCGCGCTCGCCGTGCGCGACGGCGCGCTGGGCAAGCTGACCGTCGAGCGGGCGGACGGCACCGCCATCAACGACTCCCCCCTCGGCGCCGCCCTGGAGGCCGCCGGTTTTCACCCGACGCCGAGAGGGCTGCGCCTGCGGGCCTAGAGCGCCGTGACGCGTCGTCCGGTCCCGCCCGCGTCCGGCGCGTGTCCCGCGAGGCGGTTGCAGCCACCCACCACTGGTTCACAACCGGGGATTGGGAGATTGGCCACGTTGTTAGATCGAAAGGGGAAACAACATGGCCAAGGCCAAGCCGGAGCTGTCCGCGCTGTCCGGGATCGGCACCGAGCTGGACGAGAGTCAGCTCGCGCAGGTCAACGGTGGCTACTACTGGGACTGGTACCACTGGGAGGACTTCGCTCCCGGTGGCTGGGCGTACCGCCCCTGACATCGCGCGCGTAGCCGGGCGGACGCGAGAAGCGTAGCCGGGCAGACGCGAGAGGACGGGGTGCGGCCACCGGCCGCGCCCCGTCCGCGCTTTTCCCACCTGTTCTTTCCAGGTCCTCCGGTTCTCCCGGTCCCGTCCGGGCGGATCGCCGGGAAGGGCCAGGGAGAACCGGTGTTCCGCCGGTCAGGGCGAGGTCACCTTCTGATCGAGATCACCTCGGCGACCGGCTCGTCACGCTCGCGTTCCTGACGCCTCTGGATGGCCTGGAAGCCGACCAGGTCGTCAGGGAGCGCGTCGGGGACGTCCATGTCGAACCTGGACAGCGTGCGGGTCCGCATCGCGACCAGCACCGTGACCGCGATGGCGACGGCGAACAGCGCGTACATCAGGCCGACGCCCCGGCCCTCGCCGGTGCCGAGCACGAGGCCGACCGTGTCGGCCAGCGGCCCCCCGGGAACCAGCAGCGGTTCGAACAGCTTGCTGCCGTACGGGGCGACCAGGCCGAAGCCGACCGGCAGGGTGGACCAGGCGATGAGCGTGTTGAGCGCGATGACACGGCCGTGGAAGCGCTGCGGCACCTTGACCTGGATGATCGTGGCGTAGACGCCGTTGAGCATGGTCAGCCAGAACGACATCCCGAAGGCGCCGACCGCGATCAGGACCAGGTTCTGCTGCAGGCCGGTGACCAGGCAGAAGAGGCTCAGGACGAGGGTGGAGAGCATGACGCCGCGCAGCCGGTGCCGTCGCGGGCCTCCCCAGACGGTCATGGTCAGGCCGCCGAGGAAGACACCCAGGCCACCGAAGAAGGAGATCCGGCCGACGTCCTCCAGCGTGGCGAAGCCCAGGACCAGCGGCGAGATGAGCAGGAACAGCGGGGACAGGAAGATGTTCAGCACCGCGAAGAAGAACAGCATGCCGCGGAAGCCCCGGTTGCCCCAGGAGAACTTCCAGCCCTCGACCATCTCGGCGACCAGCGACTCCCTGCGCTTCCAGGCCATGGTCTTCGGGAAGCGGACGAAGAGCAGCACCCCGATCGCGAAGACGTACGAGACGACGTCCAGGACGAGGATGCCCTCCAGCCCGATCACGGCCATCAGGCCGACCGCGGCCAGCGGGACGACCAGCTGGGCGGTACCGGTGACCATCTGGACCACGCCGTTGGCGTGGCCGAGGAAGCGCTTGGGGACCAGCTGCGGGATGGCGGAGTTGTAGGCGAGGCGCTGGAAGGTCAGCGCGACCGACAGCAGGACCAGGAGCGGGTAGATGTGCCAGATCTGCAGGTTGCCGGTCCACAGCAGGACGCCCAGCGCCAGCTGGGTGCCGAACGCGCCGATGTCTCCGGCGAGCATGACCCTGCGCCGGTCGTGGCGGTCGACGAGGGCACCGGCCAGGGGGGACACCAGCATGCCGGGGACCAGCGCGAGGACGGAGAACAGGGCCATCATGGGGAGCGAGCCGGTGGTGATGTAGATCCACAGCGGGATGGCGAACTCGGTCAGCGACGACCCGACGATCGAGACGAGCTGTCCGGCCGCCACGGTGGCGAACCGCTTCATGCTGGGCGGCGGACCGGAGCGCGCCGGGGGGTCCGTCGCGACCGGCTGTCCCGTCCCCGGTGGGGCCCCGCCCGTGCCGGGGCCGGGAAGAGCGGGCGCGGACGTCCCCTGACCGGTGGAAGCGGACGCGGTCGGTCCCGCACCGATGAGCGCCGGTGCCGTCGTCGCCGGGGCGATCTCCGTGAGGGCGTCCTGGGTGGAGACGCCGCCGAGCCACCAGGTGGACCGGTCGGTACGGGCCAGCTTCGCCGTGTCGCCGGAGGCGATGGCCCGGTGGGTGCCGGTGACGACGGCGGCGAGCTCCTCCGCCCGATATTTCAGGAAAAAGTGCCCGGCCTCGTCGAGGACGACCACGGCCGTGGAGTCGCTCAGGAGATGCCACTCTCGGTAGCGCTCCTGGTGGAACTCGGTGACCGGGTCGCGGTCGCCCACCACCGAGATGATCGGCGCCCCGAGCGGCTCGACGCCCTCCTCGAAGAGGCGGGTGAAGTAGCGTTCCGCCTCCCTGGTGCCCTTGCGACGGTTGTCGATCACCAGTTTGAGCTGGTCGGGCTCCAGGTCGTCCACTTCGAGACCCGCGGCCCGCAGGGCGTTGGCCCAGATCTGGTCGCTGCGCAGGCGGTCGGTCAGGTTCGACAGCTTGGCCAGCACCGAGGCGGGACGGGCGAAGGGGAAGACACCGCCGAAGTAGAGAGCCTCGATCGGGCGGCCCATCTCCTCCAGGCGGCGGGCGATCTCCACGATCAGCATGACGCCGAGCCCGCAGTGCCCGTACAGCGCGAGCGGGCCGCGGACCTCCTTGAGGATCTCCTCCACGCAGTCCCGCGCGACCTCCCCCACCGGCCGGGTCGCCTCGATCAGCCCCATCTCCTGGCCGGGGACGGCGACCGCGTGCAGCGCCCAGTTCTGCGGCAGCGCGTCGGCCAGCGGCTGGTAGATGGCCGCGCTGCCGCCGCCGTACGGCACGCAGACCAGGGTCGAGGTGGCCGCGCGGGGCGGGGTGAGCCGGTGCAGGAGCATCCGCGGGCCGTCGTCGGCCGTCTCGGCGAGCCGCGCCAGCTCGCGGACGGTCCGGTGCTTGAACAGGTCCAGGATCGTGACCTGGCGCCCGCCTTCGGGAATGGCTTTCCGAAGGCGGGCGACCACCTGCGCGGCGAGCAGCGAATGACCACCCAGGTCGAAGAAGTCGTCCAGCACACCGACCTGGACCAGTCCGAGCACCTTCGCCCACACCGCCGCGATCGCCTCTTCGAGGGGCGTCTCCGGCGGGACGAATCCGGCTTCCTGGTCAGGTCGCGCCTCGTCGGGTTCGGGCAGCCTGGCCCGGTCGACCTTGCCGTGCGACTTCAGGGGCAGCTCGTCCAGCCAGACGAACCGCCCGGGGATCATGTACTCGGGAAGCCGCTCGCCCAGCCGCGCCCGCAGCTCGCTGACGCTGATCTGCTCCCCGCCCACCTCGCCGACCACGTACGCGACCAGCCGGTCCGCGCGCAGCTCGACGACGGCGTGCGCGATCCCCGGCTCGCCGGCGAGCACCGACTCGATCTCCGACAGCTCCACCCGGTAGCCCCTGACCTTGACCTGCAGGTCGCGGCGGCCGAGGAAGCACAGGTCGCCGGAGGGCAGCCACCGGCCGAGGTCGCCGGTCCGGTACATGCGGGCGCCGGGCCCGCCGTACGGGTCGGGCAGGAACCTCTCGGCCGTCATGCCGGAGCGTCCGAGGTATCCGCGGGCGAGCCGGTCGCCGCCGAGGTAGATCTCGCCGGTCATGCCGGGCGGGACCAGCCGCAGGTGCTCGTCGAGCACGTAGACCCCGGCGCCGGGCAGCGGCCTGCCGATCGGCAGGTTCAGCGCCCGCTCGTGCTCGCCGGTGACGGCGTGGGTGGAGATGCCGACCGTGGCCTCGGTGGGGCCGTAGTGGTTGACCACCGTGGTGTGCGCGGTCAGCTCGCGCGCCCAGCTCCACCTGGAGGCCTCGCCGCCGAGGACGAGGAGTTTGCGCGGGAGCAGCTCGGCGGGGTCGTCGACCGCGGCGAGCAGCGAGGCGAGGTGGGAGGGGGTCATCTTCAGGTAGTCGGTGCCCCTCAGCAGCCCGGCGAGCTCCTCGGCGGGGGCCTGGGGGTCGGCCAGGTGCAGCTCTCCGCCGGTCATGAGCGACAGGTAGAAGATAGTCACCCCGAAGTCGAACGAGAGCGACTGCAGCAGCGTGTAGACCGCGCCGGGTTCGACCTCGAAGCGCTCCCTGACCCCGGCGAGGTAGTTGAGCACCTGCCGGTGCTGCACCCCGACGCCCTTCGGCCGCCCGGTGGTGCCCGAAGTGTAGATCACGTACGCGAGGTGGCCGGGCGAGACCTCCGGGGGCTCGAACCCGGTTTCGTCCAGCGCCTCGGAGTCCAGGCAGATCACCGGGGCGCCGGGGACGTCGGGGAGCAGGTCGCGCAGCGCGGAGGTGGTCAGGACGGCGACGGCCCCGGCGTCGGCGAGCATGTACGCCAGCCGGTCGCGGGGCTGCTTGGGATCGAGGGGCACGTAGGCGCCACCGGCCTTCAGCACGCCGATGACGGCCGCCGCCAGGTCGGTGGACTGTTCGAGGAAGACGCCCACCCTGGTGTCGGGGCCCACGCCGTGACGGTTCCTCAGCAGGGCGGCGATCCCGGTGGAGCGCTCGTCGAGCTCGGCGTACGTCAGCGAGCCGCCGCCCGCCGCGGACGCCGTCCCCGAACCGCCGCGCGCCGCGGACGCCTTCCGCGGACCGGAGACGCCGCGCGCCGCGGGCACCGTGCCCGGGGCGGGCGAGCCCTCGTGGACCACGGCCGTCGCGCCGGGGGTGAGCGCGGCCTGCGCGGTGACAAGGTCGTGCAGCAGGTCGTGGCCGGACGGCCGCAGGGTGGGTCCCGAGCCGAAGCCCAGGACCAGGTCCCGCTCGTCGTCGGAGAGCAGCGACAGCTCTCCCACCCGCGTGTCCGGGTCCGCCACGATCGAGCGCAGCAGCGTCTCGAAGCGCGCCGCCAGCAGCTCGACGGTCTCCGGGTCGAACAGCGCGGTGCCGTAGGCGATGTGGCCGACCAGCCCGCCGTCGGGGCTCTCGAACAGGTAGAGGCCGAGGTCGAAGCGGGTGGTCCTGGCCGGGAGCGTGAGGTAGGAGACGCGCCCGTCCTCCTCGCCCGCCTTGAAGTTCTGCAGCGCGAAGGTGACCTGCGCGAGCGGCGACCGGCTCACGTCGCGGACCACGTTCAGCTCGTTGACCAGCTGGTCGAACGGGAGCTCCTGGTGCGCGTAGGCGTCCAGCGCGGTCTCGCGCGTCCGGGTCAGGAAGGTGGTGAACGACGGGTCGTCGGCCAGGTCGGCGCGCATGACCAGGGTGTTGACGAACATGCCGACGACCCCGTCCAGCTCGGGCAGCCCGCGCCCGGCGACCGG
Organism: Streptosporangium sp. LJ11; assembly: GCF_051918945.1. NCBI lineage: Bacteria > Bacillati > Actinomycetota > Actinomycetes > Streptosporangiales > Streptosporangiaceae > Streptosporangium > Streptosporangium sp. LJ11. The sequence continues at coordinate 218,439 of NZ_JBPXMB010000005.1, read as the reverse complement.
GGAGCCGACCGCGAAGTCCGTCTGCCCCGAGTAGCGGGCCAGCAGGACCTGGAAGGCGGCGAGCAGCGTCATGTACGGCGTGGCACCGGCCGCGGCGCCCAGCTCGGCGAGCCGCCGGGTGAGATCGGCGCCCACCCGGACGTCGAGGGCGGCTCCCTCGTGGCGCTGCTCGGCGGGGCGCGGCCGGTCGGTGGGCAGCTCGATGGCGGGCAGCCCGGCGAGCCGGTCGCGCCAGTGGTCGATCTCGCGGCGGTGGTCGCGGCCCCGCTGCCAGAGGGCGTAGTCGCCGTAGCCGACCGGCGCGGGCGGCGGGGTCCCGCCGTCGTGCAGGGCGAGCAGCTCGCGGATGAGCAGGTCGCTGGACCAGCCGTCGATGACGGTGTGGTGGGCGGCGATGAGGAGGACGTGGTCGTCGGGCGCGATCCTGACCAGCACGGTGCGGAGGAGCGGGCCGCGCTCCAGGTCGAACGGGACGGCGAGGTCGGCGTCGAGCAGCTCGATCGCGGCGTCCACGTCGTCCGCCTCGGCGACGCGCAGCGCGGCGGGCCCCGGTTCGTCGATGACCAGCTCGGGGGTGCCGTCGTCGGTGGTGAGGAACCGCGTCCGCAGGGCCTCGTGACGCGCGACGATCTCGTCCAGCGCCCGGCGCAGCGCGTCGGCGTCCAGGTCCCCGCGCAGGCGCACCGCGACGGGGACGGTGTAGGTGGTGGTGCCCGGCCGGTACTGCTCGAGGAACCACAGGCGTTCCTGGGCGTGGGACAGGGGCGGGACGGTTCCGGGGGCGCGGCGGGCGACGGCGGCCCGCGCCGCTCCCCTGCTCTTCAGCCGCCTGGCGAGCAGCGCCTTCTTGGCGTCCGACAGCGTTGTCTCGGTCACGCTTGTAACTCCGTCCGGAGGGCCGCGAGGAAGAGCGCGGCGTCCCTGCCGTTGATCAGCCGATGGTCGTAGGCGAGGCCGATGTTGGCGACGGTCCTCGAGGTCACCGTGCCGTCCTCGGCGAGTGTCAGTTCGGGCTGCGGCGAGGTGATCGCGAGAGCGCAGACCGTCCCGGGGAAGATGAGGGGGATCGCGAGGATGACGTCGGCGTCGGTGTGCAGGGTGACGGCGATGTTGGCACCGGTGAGGTCCTTCTCGCGGAAGTCGCCCTCGGTGGCGGCGAGCCGGTAGCGCATGAGCGCGTCGGCGATGGCCTTGAGCGAGCCGGTGTCGTGGACGACCGGCACGTACAGGCCCTCGCCCATGTCGAACGTGACGCCGACGCGCGGGGCGTCGGCCGGATGCGCCCGGTCCCCGTCGAGCGAGGCGAAGAACAGCGGGAACGCGGGGTGCAGCGCGGCCACGGCCTGGACGAACAGCTCCGCCAGGCCGACCGGCCTGCGCACCTCCCTGCTCAGCCCCCTGGCCCGCTCCAGCAGCGGGCCCACCTCGAACCTCACGACGGTGTACGCGGCGGGGATGGTGCCGTGCGAGGTGGTGACGGCGCGCGCGACGGCCCGCTGTACCCGCGAGAGGCGGTGCGCCCCCGCGTTCACGACCGGTTCCGGCACGTCCTCCAGCACGTCTCCCGGCACGACTTCCCGCATGGCCTGCCGCGTGTCCTGCGGCGCGCCCTCCCTCACGTCCTCGCGCACGTCTTCACGCACGTCGGAGGCCGTCTGTCCGGTACGGCGGGAGGCCACGGCCTCCACGTCGGCCCTGCGGATGACGGCCAGTCCCAGGGACGCGACCTCGGCGTGGGAGACACCGAGCTCCTCCATGGCGGCGCGGGCGGGAGCGGTGACGACCGGCTCCGCCACCGGCGCGTCCTCCTGCCCCACCGCGTCCGCGGAGGCCACGACCTCGGGCGCGTCATCGGGCACGGAGGCGGGCCCAGGGGCGGGCACAGAGGCGGACTGCGGGGCCGCCTCGGCGGTGACGCGGGCGAGGAGCGCGCCGGGAGCGATCCAGGTGCCGAGGGCGGCGGCGTGGTGCAGGTAGCCGGTCTCCTCCGCCTCCAGCTCGTCGGCCGCCTTGGAGGTCTCCAGGACGGCGATCGGCTCCCCGGCGATGACGGGCTTGCCGTTCCCCACCAGCCACTCGACGATCAGGTACTCGGTGTCGTTGTTGTTGAGCTTGGGGACGTGGATGTCAGCCACGCAGGGCCTCCCGTACGGCGTGGTGGATCGTGGACTCCCCGACCAGGACCTCGTTCTCCAGGTGAGCGGCGGTGGGGATGACGGAGGCTCGCGAGTGGACGAGGCGGACGGGTCCGCGCAGGCGACCCCAGAGGCGGGCGTGCAGCAGGTGGGCGACCTCGCTGCCCCAGGTGCCCCCGGCGGTGCTCTCCTCCGCGACCAGGACGACGTCCCCGAGGTGGGGCAGGAGCGCGTCGGCGTCCAGCGGGTAGAGCCGGGAGGGGACCAGCAGCCGGACCGAGATCTCCTCCTCCATCATCAGGGAGCGCATCGCGCCCAGCACCCGGTGGACCATCCCGCCGGGAGCGATGACCACGCAGTCGGGGCGGCCGCCCGCGTCGCGGACGTCCACCACCGCCAGGTCCCCGTCGCGGCTCATCAGGAACAGCGGGTCCACCCGCTCCATCTGCCGGGTGTAGAGGACCTTGTCCTCGAAGAACACGCACGGCTCGCCCCGTTCCAGCATCGCCGCGAACGCCGCGCGGTTGTCGTGGAAGGGGGACATCTCGTACAGCGACAGTCCCGGCATGCCGACGAAGTGCTTCTGCAGGCTCTGGCTGTGCGTGGGACCGTAGCCCCGGCCGCCACCGGTCGGGCAGCGCACCACCATCCGCAGCGGCAGCCGCCTGCCGTACATCGACACCGACTTGCTCGCGAAATTGCAGAGCTGGTCGAAGGCGAGCGCCACGAAGTCGCCGAACATGATCTCGGCCACGGCCGTGTTGCCGGTGAGCGCCAGTCCCGCCGCGACGCCGGTCAGCGCGCCCTCGCTGATCGGGGTGCCGATCACGCGCTCGGGAAAGCGGGTGGACAGCCCCTTGGTGACCTTGAAGGCGCCACCGTACGGGTCGAGGATGTCCTCGCCGAGCACGTAGGCGGTGGGATCGTCGTCCAGCAGCCCGTGCAGGGCGGCGTTGAGGTTCTCCGCTACGCGCACGATCCCTCCCATCGGGAGGGCGGGCGCGCGGCCACCTCGTCGGCGACGGCCTCGACCTCGGCCTTGACGACGCCGTCGAACCGGTGGAAGTGCTCGGGATGGTCGTGGGCGTAGCGGGCGTACCAGTCGTTGTCCCTGGCGGCCCGTACGACGTCGGCCGGGCGGATGTCGTCGCCCTTGCTGTGCGGCCCGAGGCGGTGGGTGACGAACTCGACCACCAGCGGCTGCCCCTCGCGCACCCGCGCGATCTCGCGTTCCAGCGAGAGGCGGATCTCGTTGACGTCGGTGGAGGGGACCAGCCGGTGCGGGATGCCGAAGGCCGCCGCCCGGCCGGCCACCGTGCCGGCCATCTGCGCGGTGGTCGGGGTGGACTGGGCGATGCCGTTGTTCTCCACCACGACGAGCAGCGGGAGCTTCCAGAGGGCGGCGAGGTTCAGCGCCTCGTAGACCGCGCCCTCGCCCCAGGTGCCGTCGCCGATGTGCACGCAGGCCAGGGTGCCGGGCTCGGAGCGCTTGAGGTGGAGCGCGACCCCGGCGGCGACCGGCATGCTCTCGCCCTGCACGCCGGTGGACATGTAGCGGTCGCGGTGGATGTGCTGGCTGCCGCCGACGCCTCCGCAGACCGCGCCCTCCCTGCCCATGATCTCGGCGAGCAGGCCGTGGGGGTCGCGGAACCTGGCCAGGTAGTGACCGTGTCCCCGGTGGTTGCTGAAGACGTGGTCGGCCGGGCCGAGCAGGGACCGCAGCGCGACCGGGACGTACTCCTGGCCCAGGCAGGTGTGCGTGGTGCCGTTGAGGTCGCCTCTGCCGTACAGCTCCAGGAGCTTGAGCTCGAAGTGCCTGACCAGGAGCAGAAGCTTCAGGTCGTCGTCGGTGAGGGGGGAGAGACGGAGCCCGTCGAGGGTCTCAGTCATCGCCGAGTGAATCTACGATCCCGGCGATCGTCGGGTTGTCGAAGAAGGCGTCCAGGGAGACCTCGATGTCCAGGCGCTTGCGCATGCGGGCGATGATCTGCGTGATGGTCAGGGAGTGGCCACCCAGATCGAAGATGTCGTCGTCGTCGGCGATCGGTGAGATGCCCAGTACTTCCTCCCAGATCTCGCGCACCTGGTCGGTCAGCGTGGTGACGGAACCCATCTCGTTCTCCAGAATTTCGTGCAGTGACAGGTCAGGGTCATGCATGGCGCGTTCCAGAAGGAGACGCAGGTCGTCGGCGAACCGGTCGGCGTCGGGCACCGTCTCGGGGTCGTGACGCAGGCTGATCCGCAGCCCGCCGGGGCCGTCCACGCACTGCAGGTGCAGCGCGCCGCGTACCGCGTGGTTGAAGACGGTCCACTCCACCGACGTGTCGAGCCCGGCGAACACCGGGTCCGCGTCGCGGCGGGTGCGGTAGCTGACGGAGACGGGGACCAGCGCGGCGTGCGGACGGAGGCGGGGCATCGCCCGGGAGAGCGGCACCTGGCGGAACCGGTAGACCTCCCGCAGCTCGGCGCGCAGGGCGGTGGCGAACTCACGGAAGGTCGCCTCCGGGGACGGGCTGGAGGCGACCGGGAGTTCGTTGACGAACAGGCCGATGTGGCCGGCGGCCTCGGGGGGCCGGGTGGACAGGTCGACGGCGGTGGTCACCGCGGTGTTGCCGTAGCCGAGGAGCAGGGTGTGCAGCGCGGCGAGCAGCACCTCGAACCGGGTCAGGCCGGGGGTCTGCGTGCCCGAAGAGGGGGCGGAAGACGGACCGGACGCGGAAAGGGAATCCGAAGACGGAACGGACGCGGAGGAGGAGCCCGAAGACGGAACGGACGCGGAAGAGGAGCCCGAAGACGGAACGGAGGACGGGCGGGGCGTGATCGACGGATCGACGGTGAACCGCAGCACCCGGCCCTCGCCCGCCCGCCGGGATCGCAGCGCGCGGCCGAGTACGACGGTCTCGCCCGGATCGCGCCAGCGGGGCTTCCAGAACTCCCGCGCGCCGGGAAGCAGGGCGGCCACCCGCTCGCGCTCGGCCCGGCCGTGGTCGATCGCGGGCAGCGGGGGCGGCGGCTCGCCGTTGTAGAAGGCGGCCAGGTCGCGCACCAGGATGTCCTTCGACTGGCCGTCGAAGATCAGGTGGTGGGCGACGAAGAGGAGCAGGTGCCGCCCGGGACCGATCCCGAACAGGGTGAACCTGGCCAGCGGGCCCTTCTCCAGGTCGAACTCGCGCAGGATCTCCTCCCGCACCGCCGCCCGCACGGCCCGTCCGTACCGCTCGCCGCTCTCACCGCCCTCGGCGTTCCCGCGGTTCCCGCGGTTCTCGGCGTTCTCGGCGTTCTCGGTGTTCTCGGACGACGGATCCGGCGCGTCCGGCGCGTCCGGCGGGGAACCACCGGTGACGGCGTCGGGGTCGGCAGAGCCGGAAGAGATCACCGCCTCGCGTACGGGAACCCCGGCTCCGGGCACCAGCCGCAGCTCGTTGTCCACCTCCGCCACCACGCTGCCCAGCATCGGGTGGCGTGCGACCACCGCCGCGCAGGCCGCCAGGAGCGCGCCGGTGTCCAGGTCGCCGCGCAGATGGACGAGCATCGGCATGTGATAGGCTGCGCCCCCGCCCACGGTCTGCTCGGTCACCCACATCCCCTGCTGGGTGAACGTCACCTCCGGCAGGCCCGCGGGCGCGGGCTCGGACGCGCTCGCGGGCCCAGGCCCGGACGTGCTTTCCCGCGGCGGCCCGGAGGTGTTCTCGGACGGGACCCCGGCCATCACGCGCCCTCCATCGTCCGGCGCAGGGCCTTCTTGTCGACCTTGCCGCCGGCGTTGCGCGGCAGGGCGTCGACCGTGATGACGTGCGCGGGCAGCTCGTGCGGGGCCAGGCGGTCCTTGAGGAAGATCCGCAGGTCCTCGGGGGTGAGGGGTTCCCTGGTGGCGAGGGCCACGGTGACGACGGTTCCGAGCACGGGGTGCGGAACCCCGAACGCGGCGGCCTCGATCACGGCCGGATGCCGGTAGACGACCTCCTCGACGTGGATCGTGGAGACCTTGAAGGCCCCTGACTTCACCACGTCGCTCTCACGGTCGACGAGATAGAGGTAGCCGTCGGCGTCGATGTAGCCGAGGTCGCCCATCCGCACCCAGCCGTCGCGGAAGGTCCCGCTGTCGGGGTCGCCGTAGTAGGCGCGCGGCGCCGCGGGGGATCGCATCCAGACCTCCCCGGTCTCCCCCGGCGCCAGCGGCTCCCCCTCCGCGGTGGCGATCCTGACCCGTCCCCCGGCGATGGCGCGGCCGACGCTTCCCGGCCGGTCCGGGTCGAACATCATGATCGTCTGAGCCGGGGCGGCCTCGGTCGAGGTGTAGTAGTTGGTGATCGTCGCGTTGGGGAAGGCCGTGGTCAGCGCCTGGGCGACGGCCGAGGGCAGCGGCGCGGCGGCCGAGCCGAGCAGCAGCACGCTGGACAGGTCGTGCCGTTCGGCCACCCCCGCGTTGATCAGCTCGATGGCCATCGCGGGGACCAGGAAGACCGTCCCCGCGCGGTAGGACTCGATCAGCGAGGCGAAGCGGGCCGGGGTGAAGCGCGGCAGCGTCACGACGGCCGGCTGGGCGTCGAGCGCGTTGATCAGCATCGCCTGCCCGGCGTTGGTCCCGATCGGGAAGGCGTGGACGAGGTGCCTGGAGTGCGCGAACGGGCGGCGCTTGCCACCGCAGCCGTAGGCCAGATTGGCATGGGTCGCCGAGACGCCCTTCGGACGGCCGGTCGTACCGGAGGTGTAGAGGATCTGGGCGAGATCCCCGGGCTCCGGAGGCGCGATATCGGCCTTCTCATAGGACGTTTCGACGTTCAGGCCGTCGACCGTGGCGCTCCAGCCGATCTCGGGCACGGCGAGGCCCGTGGCGTGGACGACGCCGGTCGCCCGGCAGTTCTCCAGCATGAAGCGCAGGTCGTCGAGGGTGAGGCGGTCGGAGAGCGGTACGGCCACCGCTCCGGCCGCCAGGACCCCGCAGAACGCCACGGCGTAGTCGGCCCAGTCCGCGGCCCCGAACACGAGGCCCACCCGGTCGCCCCGGACGACACCTCGCGTGACCAGGCTGTTCGCGAGCGCGGTGGAGCGCTCGTGCCACTGGCGGTAGGTGAGCTGAGCCGAGCCGTGCACGATCAGCGCGACCCCGTCGGGGTCGGTGAGGGCCCGGTCTCCGAGCAGCTGGGGGACGGTCAGGTTCACCAAGTGAACCTCCCACTAAAGATCGGATGTATATGCACTCGGTGTGTGCGGGCACCGGGGGCACTACAGGAAAGAATCTTTACTATTTAAAATCGAGCGTCAGTCTTACATGATCGTAAGGGGTGCGCAAGACTTTGGGGAGAGGTTCACAGAGGCAACAAAAACCACACGAAAGTGACCCTTGCGCCCTTGGGACGAAGGTGTAACACTGACGACCGCAGAACTAACTGAAAGGTTTCTTTCCAGAAAGAGACCCTTCCCGATGCCCGCCCAAGCTGGTCATATGTGCACAGAGCGGGTCTTTTGCGTACTAACCTCCAACGCGATTGCGTGAACTACCGGGCCCGCGGCCGAAAAAGGAGCCCTGCGTGTTCCCACCGGAGACCGTTTCGACCGGCCAATCAGGGACGGAATACCCCCTGTCGTATGGCCAGCAGCGGCTTTGGTTTCTCCATCGGCTCGATCCAGGCGACTCTGCTTACAACACCTCCTATGTTTACAGGTTGAAAGGTCGCCTTGACAAGATCGCCCTAGAGGCCGCCTTCACCGCGGTGGCGGCACGGCACGAGAGCCTGCGGACCCGGTTCCGCGAGATCGCCGGGGAGCCCGTGGCGATCGTCGAGCCGCCGTCACCGGTGACGGTCCATCGGCTCACCGTCCAGGGCGAGCAGGAGGTCGCGGCCCTGGTCTCGGCGCTCACCAACACGGCCTTCGACCTGGCCGCCGCACCGCCGTTCCGCGTCTCGCTGATCGAGCTCGGCCCCGCCGACCACGTGCTCTGCGTCGTCCTGCACCACATCAACGGCGACGGCTGGTCGCTGAACGTGCTCCGCTCCGAGGTGGCCACCCACTACGGGAGCCGGGGCACCGCCCCGCTGCCCGAGCTGCCGCTGCAGTACGGCGAGTACGCGCGCGCCCTGCGCCCCGCGGACTCCGAGCTCCGCTGGTGGACCGAACGGCTGGCCGGAGTGCCTCCCCTGGAGCTCCCGGCAGACCGGCCGCGTCCCGCCCGGCGGACCGGCGCGGGCGCCGAGGTCGAGTTCCGGATCGCCTCCGACGTGGCCGCCTCGATCGGCGACCTCGCCCGCCGCACCCGGTGCACGCCGTTCATGGTGCTGCTCTCCGCCTACCAGGTGCTGCTGCACCGGCACACCGGCCAGACCGACTTCTGCGTGGGCACCCCCTCGGCCGGTCGCGGCAGCACCGAGCTGGAGACCATGATCGGTTTCCTCTCGACCACGCTGGCCCTGCGCTGCGACGTCTCCGGCGACCCCACCTTCGAGGAGCTGCTCCGGCGCACCCGCAGGGTCGTACTGGACGGGCTCTCGCGGCAGGACGTCCCCTTCGAGCGCCTCGTGGTGGAACTCGACGTGGAGCGGGACCTGAGCCGCACGCCCCTGTTCCAGACCCTGTTCGCCCTGCACACCCACGGCGAGCCGGCCGATCCGCTGCCCGGCCTCGACGCCACCTACTTCCCCAACGGCTGGGCCCGCGCCAGGCTCGACCTGTCGGTGGACATCTACCCCGGCGGCGACGGCGCCCTGCACGGCACCGCCATCTACAGCACCGAGCTGTTCGACCGCGAGACCGTGGAACGGATGGTCGCCCGCTTCCAGGAGCTGCTCACGGCCGTCGTGGCGGATCCCGGCTCCCCCGTGGGCTCGCTGCGGATGCTGCCGGACGCGGAGCTCGCCCGGTTGGAGGGGTGGAACGACACCGCGGCCGAGCCGCCCGAGGTCACCCTCGTCGACCTGCTGCTCGAACAGGCCGCGGCGACCCCCGACGCGGTCGCGGTACGCGCCACGTCCGCTCACACCTCCACGCCCGCGACCACACCGGTGAGCGCGCCGGCCGGCGGGCCGATGGACAGACCGGTGGACGGGGCCGGCGCGCGGGAGCTGACGTACGCGGAGCTGGCCGGGCGGTCGGCGGAGCTGGCCGGGCGGCTGGGCGCGGCCGGGATCGGGCGCGGCTCGCTGGTCGCGGTCCGGATGGAACGCGGCATCGACATGCTCGTCGCCCTGCTCGGCGTGGCGATGAGCGGCGCGGCCTACCTCCCCGTCGACCCCGACTACCCCGAGGCGCGCGTCGCGTACGTGATCGAGGACTCCGCGGCGGCGCTGGTGCTGACCGGCCTCGACGACCTCCCCCCGGTGACCGGCGCGACGACCGGCACTGCGACCGGCACTGCGACCGCCGCGCCCGCGCGGCCGCTTCCCGGCGACACCGCGTACGTGCTCTACACCTCGGGGTCCACCGGACGGCCGAAGGGAGTGGTGGTGCCTCACCGGGCGCTGACCAACTTCCTGCTGGCGATGCGCGACCTGGTGCGGTCCTCGCCGCGGGACGTGTGGCTGGCGCTGACCTCGCTGTCGTTCGACATCTCCGCCCTGGAGCTCTACCTGCCGCTGGTGACGGGCGGGCGGGTGGTCGTCGCCGACGCGGAGACGGCCCGCGACGGGGTGCGGCTCGCGCGCCTCGTCGGGGACGAGGGCGTGACGCACGTCCAGGCGACGCCCTCGGGGTGGCGGGTCCTGCTCGCCGGGGACCTGCCGCGCGTGGTGGGGCTGACCGGCGGCGAGCCGCTCGCCCCCCGGCTCGCCCGCGAGCTGCGTCCCCGGGTGGACCGGCTCGTCAACGTCTACGGCCCGACCGAGACCACCATCTGGTCCACGGCCTGGGACGTCCCGGAGGACCCGGGCGAGATCGTCATCGGCCGCCCGATCGCCAACACCGTCGTCCACGTCGCCGACCCGGGCGGCGGGCCGTGCCCGATCGGGGTGGCCGGAGAGCTGCTCATCGGCGGCGAGGGGGTCGCCACCGGCTACCTCGGCCGCCCGGCCCTGACCGCGGAGCGCTTCGTCCCCGGTCCCGGCGGCTCGCGGCACTACCGGACCGGAGACCGCGTCCGCCTCCGCAACGACGGCACCCTGGAGTTCCTCGGCCGGACCGACAACCAGGTCAAGCTCCGGGGTCACCGCATCGAGCTGGGCGAGATCGAGGCCGTGCTGGACGCCTGCCCCGGCGTGCGGCAGGCGGTCGTCGCGGTGCGCGGGGACCGGCTGGTGGCCTTCGTCGTGCCCACCGCGCCCACCTCGTCATCACGGGTGGAGACGGACGGCGCGGGAGCGCTCGACGGGCTCGGGGAGCGCGCCGCGCGCGAGCTGCCCGGCTACATGGTGCCCAGCGTGTTCGTCGAGGTGGAGGCGTTGCCGCTCACCCCCAACGGGAAGATCGACCGCAACGCGCTTCCCGACGTGGACGCGGCGCCCGCGCGGGACGCGATCGCTCCCCGCACCCCGGGCGAGCGGATGGTCGCGCAGGTCTTCGCCGAGGTGCTCGGGACGGCGGAGGTGGGCGCGTACGACGACTTCTTCGCCCTCGGCGGGCACTCGCTGCTCGCCACCATGGTCACCGCGCGGCTGGCGGCGCTGTCCGGGACGGAGGTGCCGGTCCGGGAGGTGTTCACCCGGCCGACGGTCGCCGGGCTGGCGGAACTGATCGCCACCGCGTCCGGCGGGAGGAGCGACGGGCCGCGGCCGAGGCCCGAGGGAACCGTACCGCCGCTCTCCTTCGGCCAGGAGCGGCTCTGGTTCCTCAACCGGCTCGACCCGGACGACGCGTCGTACAACATGTGCCTGGTCAGGCGGCTGCGCGGGCCGCTGGACCGGGACGCGCTCGCCGGGGCGCTGACCGGGACGGTCGCCAGGCACGAGAGCCTGCGCACCCGTTTCCCCGAGGTGGACGGCGTGCCGGTCGTGGTCGTCGACCCGCCGGGTCCCGTGACCGTCGAGGAGACGGACGCCGCGGGCGAGGCCGGGGCGCTGGAACTGGTCGCGGCCCTGACCAACGCGCCCTTCGAGCTGGGCGCCAGGCCGCCGCTGCGCGTCACCCTGATCAGGATCGCCGAGGACGACCACGTCCTGTGCGTCGTGCTCCACCACATCCTCGGCGACGGCTGGTCGCTCAACCTCATCTTCGACGAGGTGTCGCGGCTGTACTCCGGTGCCACCGCCCTGCCGCCGGTCCCGCTCCAGTTCGGTGACGTCGCCCTCTGGCAGCGCGGGCGCGACCTCGGCGACCTGCTCGGCTACTGGCGGGACAGGCTCGCCGACCCCACCCCGCTGGACCTGCCGGTCGACCGTCCGCGCACCGCCGGGGCCGCCAGGCGCGGCGACGTGGCGAGCGTCCGGCTGGACGCGGCGGAGGCCGCCGCCCTGGCCCGGCTGGGCAGGGAGCACGGCGCCACCGTGTTCATGGTCCTGCTCGCCGCCTACCAGGTCCTGCTGTCGCGGCACACCGGGCGCGACGACATCCTGGTCGGCACGGCCACCGCGGGCCGGGACCGGGTCCAGCTCGAACCGGTCGTCGGTTACCTCAGCGACACCCTGGTCATGCGCGGCGACCTGTCGGCCGATCCCACCTTCGCGGACCTGCTCCGCGAGACCCAGATCGGCGTCCTGGACGCCTTCTCCCACCAGGGCGTGCCGTTCGAGGAGCTGGTGGCGGCGCTGAGGGTCGAGCGCGACCTGACCCGCACGCCGTTGTTCCAGACCATGCTCATCCTGCACACGCAGGACGTCGCGCAGGCTCGCGACGCCTTCGCGGGGCTGACCACCACGGGGTTCGAGCACGGCATGCGGCAGGCCAAGCTCGAGCTGATGCTGGAGGCCTGGCAGGACGAGCACGAGCTGACGCTCGGCTTCGTCTACGACGCCGAGCTGTTCGACCGGGCCACGGTCGAGGCGATGGCCGCGCGGTTCCGCCTGCTGCTCACCGCGCTGCCGGACGCGTCCGGCGACCGGGTCTCCGAGCTGCCGCTGCGCACCGGGGACGACGACGCCCTGCTGCGGCGCCTCTCGCGGGGACCCGCGCGACCGCCCGCTCCCCCGGTGCCGGACCTGTTCGCGGCGACCGTACGGGCCACGCCGGGCGCGGTGGCGATCGGATGCGGGGACACCACGCTCACCTACGCCGAGCTGGACGCCCGCGCGGACGAGCTGGCGGCGCTGCTGCGCGGGCGGGGCGTCGCGCCCGGCGACGTGGTCGGCGTCTGCCTGGACAGGTCGCCCGACGCCGTCGCGGCCCTGCTCGCCGTCTGGCGGGCGGGGGCGGCCTACCTGCCGCTCGACCCGGACCACCCCGCCGAGCGGCTCGCCTTCATGCTGGACGACAGCGGCGCCTCCCTCGTCCTCACCACGGCGAGCCTGGGCGACCGGCTGCCTCCCGGCACGCCACGCGCGCACGCGGACGAGAGCCCCCTCGTCCCGGTGAGCGCCCCGGTGCCCGGCTCGGCCGCCTACGTGATCTACACCTCCGGGTCCACGGGAACGCCCAAGGGGGTCGTGGTCTCGCACCGCAACCTGGCCGCCCGCGTCGGGTGGATGCGCGAGGCGTACGGGCTGCGGCCCGACGACCGGGTGGTCCAGTTCGCCTCGCTGAGCTTCGACACCCACGCCGAGGAGATCTATCCGGCGCTGGCCGCCGGGGCCCGGCTGGAGCTGCTGCCCGAGGGCGGCGTCACCCTGCCCGACCACCTCGACCGGGTCACCGTGCTCGACCTGCCCACGGCGTACTGGCACGCGCTCGTCGACGACATCGGCGAGATCGCCTGGCCGCCGACCCTGCGGCTGGTGATCCTCGGCGGCGAGCAGGTGCACGAGGCGGCCGTGACCCGCTGGCGTGAGCGCTTCGGCGACCGGGTGCGGCTGGTCAACACCTACGGCCCGACCGAGGCGACGATCATCGCCACCGCCGCCGAGCTGGACGGCTCCCCCGGGCGCCCGCCCATCGGCGTCCCGATCGCCGACACCTCGATCCTGATCCTGGACGGCTCGGGCGAGGCCGTGCCGCCGGGGGCGCCGGGCGAGCTGTGCGTCGGCGGGGCCGGGGTGGCCGTCGGCTACCTGGGCAGGCCGGACCTCACGGCCGAGCGCTTCCGCACTCTTGACGACAACCTCCTTGGCGGCTCCGGCGTTCCCAGCGCTTTCGGTGTTCCCGGTGTTCCCGGTGTTCCCGGCGGGGAGCGGATCTACCGGACCGGTGACCTGGCGCGCTGGCGGGCCGACGGGCAGCTGGAGTTCCTCGGCCGCCTTGACGACCAGGTCAAGGTCCGCGGCTTCCGGATCGAGCCCGGCGAGATCGAGGCGCGGCTGCTGGCCCACCCCGGCGTCGGCCAGGCGGCGGTGGCCGTGCACAGGGAGACGCTGGTCGGCTACGTCGTCGGCACGGCCACGGGAGACGAGCTGGCCGGGTACCTGGCCGGGACGCTGCCCGCCTACATGGTCCCCGCGCTCTGGGTGAGCCTCACCGCGCTGCCACTGACCGCGAACGGCAAGCTCGACCGGGCCGCGCTGCCCGCGCCCGAGGCCGGGCCCCGGACGAGGACCGCCCCGCGCGGCGACGCCGAGGAGCTGGTGGCCGAGATCTTCGGCGAGGTGCTGGGCATCGAGGAGATCGGCGCCTTCGACGACTTCTTCGCGCTGGGCGGGCACTCGCTGCTCGCCACCCGCGCCGTCGCCAGGCTCCGCGCCGCCATCGAGGTGGACGTGCCGATCCGCACCCTGTTCGCGCGCAGCACCGTGGCCGACCTCGCGGCGGCGGTGGAGGAACTGCTCGTCGCGGAGCTGGCCGAGATGTCCGACGAGGAGGCCGAGCGCCTCATGGAAACCGGGAGCTGAGATGGGTCACCGCGTCGTGGTCAACCACGAGGAGCAGTACTCGATCTGGCCGGACGGCCGGGACCTCCCGGACGGCTGGCGCGAGGAGGGCGTCTCCGGCACCAAGGAGGAGTGTCTCGCCCACATCGACCGTGTCTGGACCGACCTGCGCCCCCTCAGCGCGAGAGGGGCGTGAGATGCACGGCGACTGGACCCGGATCCCGGCGAGCGGCGCCGGAGACCGTACGAGAGGGGCTGGCAATGGTTAGGGAACGGCTGGCGGCGATGGTGGCCTCGGCCTCCGACGGAGCCGTCACGGCCAGGGAGGCGCTCACCGCCACGGTCCCGCTGTCCGCGCTGGGAGTCACCTCCCTGGCGCAGATGCGGCTGATCGACGCGGTGGAGACCGAGTTCGGGGTGGAGATCGACCTGTCGGGCGACGGGCTCGACCTGCTGGAAGACCTCGACGCGCTGGAACGCCACATCAACGAGGCGCGACGCGCGCACTCCTGAACGCATTTCCGAACGGGGGAAGCACATGGACATCCGGTTCTCGGGGAGCCGGTCGGAGACGGCACCGCTGACCTGGGGGCAGCGGGCCATCTGGGACACGATCCGGAAGACGGCGCCGGACGACCACTACTTCAACTTCGGCCGCGTGCTCGCCGTGCCCGGACGGGCCAGGCCGCTCACCGTGGCGGGGGCCGCCGAGGTCCTGCGCGCGCTGGTGGAACGGCACGAGTCCCTGCGCACCAGGCTGGGCGAGGCGCCGCGCGGGAGGGCCGTCCGCGCGAGCGGCGCGGAACCGTACGGAGGCGGCGCCGGGGAGGGCGACGGCGCGGAACCGTACGGAGGCGGCGCCGGGGAGGGCGACGGCGCGGAGCCGTGGCAGGTGCTCGCGACTGGCGGCTCCATCCCGGTCACCGTGTCGGAGGGCGACCCCGAGCGGCTGCGGGACACGCTGGCGGAGACCGCGTTCGACTACGGGAACGAGTGGCCGCTCAGGATCGGGCTCGTCGTCGACCGCGACGAGGTCACCCACATCGTGCTCGTCTTCTGCCACCTGGCCGCCGACGGTCTCGGAGCCGAGGTCGCGGTCACGGAGCTGCGGCTGCTCCTGCTGCGCGGCTCCGTACCCGGACCGCCCCCGCCCTCCCCGCTGGAGCTGGCCCGCTGGCAGGGCTCCGAGCAGGGTCTGAAGGTCGCGGCGGTGGCCGCGGAACACTGGGAGAGCGAGTACCGGCGCATCCCCCCGACCATGTTCGACCGGCGGGCGGGCGTCCCCGCGGATCCGCCGATCTGGCGGGCGCACCTCGTCTCCCGGGCGATGGACCTGGCCGTGCGGCGGATCGCCGCGCTGAGCGGCACGAGCACCTCGACCGTCCTGCTGGCCGCCGCGGCCACGCTGGCCGGAAGGGTGACCGGGCACGACGTGAGCGCGATGCTGCCGATCGTGGGCAACCGCTTCCGCGGCGGCACCGTCAACGCGGTCACCACGCTCTCCCAGGAGGGCCTGTTCGTGCTGGACCTGCGCGGGGGCGGCTTCACCGAGCTGCTGCGCGCGGCCAAACCCGCCGCGCTGCGCGCCTACCGGTCCGCCTACCACGACCCGGACGACCGGGACCGGATCACCGAGCGGGCCGGCCGGGAGCGGGGCGTGAGAATCCACCCGTACTGCTGCTTCAACGACATGCGCTTCACCGACCGGGTGGACGCCTCCCCCGACGAGCCGAGCGTGCGGCGGACCCTGGACGAGACGACGCTCACCTGGCCGCTCAGCCAGGAGCGGCTCAACTGCCGGTTCTGCCTGCACGTGACCGGCGAGCCCGGCGGGCTGGGCGTCTCGCTCACCGCCGACACCGGCCACCTTCCCCGTCCCGCCATGGAACGCTACCTGCTCGACCTGGAGTCGCTGCTGGTCGAGGCCGCGTTCCGCGAGGTGCTGGAGCCGGTCGGTTGAGCGTCCCGCCCAAGCCCGGAACCGGCCGGTCGAGCACTCTCCCCAGGACCGGAGCCGCCCGGCCGAACGCCCTTCCCGCGGCCGGATCCCGAGGGACGCACGCCGGAGGGGTCCGATGACGGTCCACGCCTACGCGGAGTCGACGTCCTGCGTCCAGGGCGGCGCGCTCCGCTTCCACCTCGCCCGCGCCTCCCGCGCCCCGCTGCGCGGCTCGGTGCTGGTCGAGGACGTGGCCACCGACCTGGCCGTACTCGACGGGGAGTTCACCGGCCCGGTGTGGACGCTCGACGTCTCCGCCGGCTGGCCCAGCTCGCTCTACCGCGCGGTCTTCACCGCCGACGAGGAGAGCAGCGAGGTCTACTTCGTCGTACGGGCCGCCCGTCCCCGCTCACCGATCCTGCTGTCGATCCCGTTCCCGACCTGGCAGGCCTACAACCGGGCGGGCATCCCCGGCGAGTCCATCTACTGGAGCGAGCAGCCGACCCGCGCCTCGCGGGTGTCCTTCGACCGGCCCGGCGGCGGGCCGCCGCCCGAGCGCTGGGAGGAGGGCATGATCCGCTGGCTGGGGCCCGCCGGGTACGACGTCGACCACTGCTCGGCCCTGGACCTGCACGAGGGGCGTGAGCTGCTCTCCGGCTACCGGCTGCTGATGGTCAGCGGGCACGACGAGTACTGGTCGGCGGGGATGCGCGACAGCGTCGAGGAGTTCGTGCGCCGGGGCGGCAACCTGGCCGTCTTCTCCGGCAACACCTGCTGGTGGCAGTTCCGGCTCGAGGACGACGGGCGCACCATGGTCTGCTACCGCGACGCGATCGCCGACCCGATGGCCGCCGTGGATCCGGCCCTCACCACGGTCGAGTGGTCCAGCGCGCCGGTGAACCGCCCGGAGAACGGCCTGACCGGGGTCAGCTTCCGGCGCGGCGCCGGGACCTGGGGGCCGTACATGCAGCTCATGCACGAGGAGTCCTACACCGTCCGGTTCCCCGAGCACTGGGTGTTCGAGGGCACCAAGCTGGGTGAGGGCGACACGTTCGGCAAGGGCGCCATCGGCTACGAGACGGACGCCTGCGACTTCGTCGAGGAGGACGGCGTGCCGGTGGCCACCGGGCGCGACGGCACCCCGCCGTCCTTCGTCATCCTCGCCACCGCCGACCTGCGGCACTGGCACCGGTACGGCCAGGGCGGCATGGCCACCATGGGCGTCTTCGGCCTCGGCGCGGGGACGGTGTTCACCGCCTCCACCGTGAACTGGGGCAACACCCTGCACGACCCGGCGGTGGACCGGATCACCCGCAACGTGCTGGACCGGCTGTCGGTGCGCGCGGGCGGCTGGGAGACCATCGGCGGCGCGGACGAGGTCGGCGCGCTGACCGTGTTCGACTCCCTGCTGTACGGCGCCACCTCCGGCGGCTCGCTGCTCACCCGCGAGGTCTCGGACCAGAACCTGCGCTGGCGCCCCGCGGGGACCGCCCCCGCGCTGGTCGCCCTGGCCACCCCCAGGGAGGCCACCGCCGTCCACCCGATCGGCCTGTACGGTCTCACCGCCGACGACCGGCTCGTCTACCGCGACCCCGAGCACGGCTGGATCACCCTCGCCGACGGACCCCGCGGCGGGGTCGGCCTGGGCATGGTGAACGGCGAGCTGTTCGCCGCCGCCGCGGAGGGCCTGTGGCTGTTCGACCCGGAGACCTCCGGCTGGAGCCTGGTCGAGGCCGGTGCCGGTGCCGAGGCCGTGGCGCTGACCGCGATGAACGGCCGGCTGTACATGGCCGACGCGGACGGCCGGATCCGCACGCGGCTGCCGGTGGCGACCCCCGCCGGATGGACCGACCTGTGCGACGCGGGCGGCTGCACCGTGCTGACCGGGCACGCGGGCACCCTGATCGGCACCGCCCGCGACCGGCCCCTGCTCCGGCGCGCGAGCTTCCTGTCCGAAGCCGCCTCTCAGGTCGCGGTGGAGGTTCCGGTGAGCGCCGGATAGTCCTTGAGCCTGATGTCCGTGGCGAACCTGTCCGTCATCCAGAGCATCGCCCGCAGCAGGACCCGGCGCTTGAAGAGCCGGTTCCGCATCCTGATCCCTCGCCACGTCGCCGGGGCGAGAAAGGGGCCGGCGCCGCCCTGCCTGGCCACCCTGGCGTAGCCGCGGAAGGCCTCCTCGTACTCGCGGAACGCCGCCCGGTGGTCGCCACCGGCCGCCGTCAGCTCCCCGGCCAGCACGTACGCGCCCACGATCGCCAGGCCGGTGCCGAACCCGCCCAGGGTGTTGCCGTAGGCGGCGTCGCCGAGCAGCACCACCCGGCCCCTGGCGTAGTGGTCGACCTCGACCCGGCTGATCGAGTCGAGGTAGAGGTCGCGCGCCTCGGGCAGCCTGGCGACGAGCTCGGGAACCCGCCAGCCCATGCCCCGGTAGGCGTCGGCCAGGATGCGCCTGTGCCGCTCCACGTCGTAGCGGTCGTAGTCGAGCCGCTCGGAGGCGAAGACGAAGAACGCGGGGGACTTGGGGCCGCCGATCGCCACCATCCGGCCGGGTTCGTTGTACATCACGTTGCCGGAATCCGCGCCGAGGTCGGCCAGCGCGTAGTAGTGGCCGAGGAAGCGCACGTAGTCGGACTCGGGGCCGAAGGCCAGCCGCCGCACGTTGGAGTGGATGCCGTCGGCACCCACCACGAGGTCGAAGGTACGCGGCGCGCCGCGCTCGAAGGTGACGTGCACGCCGCCCGCCGTGTCGGTCAGCGAGGTGAGGGAGTCACCGAAGACGTACTCGCATTCCCCCGCGGTCCTCTCGTACAGCAGGGCGGAGAGATCGCCGCGGAGGATCTCGATGTCGCCGCCGGTGAACTCGCCGGGCATGACCGCCAGCCGCCTGCCGTCCGCGTCGACGATGGTCTGGTCGGTACCGCCGGTCTGGCGCCGCCGCACCTCGTCGAGGATTCCCATCCGCTCCAGCACGACACGGTGGGTCTCGCCCTTGAAGTCGACGGCCTGGCCGCCGGGACGGAGCGCGGGCGCCCTCTCGACGACGGTGACGGTGTGGCCGGAACGGCTCAGCCAGTACGCGAGCGCGGGTCCCGCGATGCTCGCACCGGAGATGAGGACGGTGGTGTTCTTCATGCTCACGAGCGTCGAGGGGGGCGCTGACAGTTCGCCGACCATCGGCTGACAGCCGGGTCTCCCCGGCGCCGGGCGCCGTCAGCCGTCGCCCGCGTCGAGCGCCGTCAGCCGTCACCCGCACCGTCCACGTCGAGCGCGTCGAGCGCCGTGAACACCTCGTCGCGGCGCATCGCGGCCCCTCGGGCGTACGCCGACGCGAACGCCTCCGCGCCGATGAGATCGCGGGCGCCCGCGGCGACCCGGGCGACGTCGCGGTCACCGGCCACGGCCGTCCCGCGCAGCGCCACCGCCATACCGAGCAGCAGCGCCGCCCGGCTCCCCGCCCCTTCGAGCAGGGCGGCCCCCGCCCGGCCCTCGACGGCGTCGGCGAGGTCCATCCCCAGCGGCGACCTGCGCGCGCGGGCCTGCGCCCGGCGATGGTGGAGCAGGGCCCCGGCGAGATCGCCCTCGGCCTCGGCCAGCCGTCCGAGCGCGGTGAACGCGCGCGTCCGCACCGACTCCATGCCGAAGGCCCCGGCCTCCGCCTCCCGGAGCGCCAGGCCGATCCGGCGACGGGCCCCGGGGAGATCGCCTTCGAGCCGCGCGATCTCCCCCAGCCCCAGATGCGTCGCGGCGGGCACGCCCGGCGCGCCCGCCTTCCTGGCGAGTTCCCCGGCGCGCCGGCGGTCGGCCGCCGCGGCGGCGAGGTCGCCCTCGCGCGCCAGCGCCTCGGCCCGGTGCCCCAGCACGTCCGCGGTCTCCTCCAGGGCACCGAGCTCCTCCAGCAGCTCCAGAGCCTCCCGCCACATGTCCCGGGCGCACGCCCACTCCCCGCGCCGGCCCGCGACGAGGGCCAGCCAGTCGAGTCCCTGAGCCGTCCCCCAGCGCTCCCCCAGGGACCTGAAGCGGGCCAGCGCCTCCTCCAGCTCCCGCTCGCCCCCGGCCGGATCGCCGCCGAACACCTTCAGCAGGGCGCGACCCAGCCCGACCAGGGCCAGGCTCCACGGATCGGACCCGAACAACCGGTCGGTCTCGGGCCCGGCGGGCGGCGCCGGCTCAGGCGGCCCGGCGGACATGCCCCACAACGCTTCGGCGAAGGGGTACCGCAGCGGCCGGTCCCGCGACCTCATGATCGTCTCGGCCCGTTCCCAGTGGTCGGGCAGCGCCCGGGGTACGGCGTGCGCCACGCACATGACGTACTCCTCCTCCAGCCCGGCGATGGGACGACCGGTCGCCTCGAGCAGCTCGGCCGCCGCCTCCCCCGCCTGATCGCGCCGGCCTCCCAGCCACCAGTACGCCGCCAGCGCGGCGACCAGCCGCAGCCCCGTCTCCCTGTCGTCGCGCACGGCCCAGCGCAGCGCGGCCGTCAGGTTGCCGTGCTCGGCGGAGAGCCTGGCCAGCCACCGGAGCTGCTCGGCCCGGCGCAGGTGGGGGTCGGCGCGCCGCGCCAGGTCGAGGAAGTGGCGGGCGTGGACACGGCGCAGGCGGTCCTCCTCCCCCGCCTCGGCCAGCCGTTCCGCGCAGAACAGCCTGATCGTGTCGAGCATCCGGTAGCGGTCGCCGTCCGCCACGACCAGCGACCTGTCGACCAGGTCGGCCAGCAGCCCGGCCGCGTCCTCCACCCCGCAGACCACCTCGGCCGCCTCCAGGGACGCGCTTCCCGCGAACACGGAGAACCGCCTGGCCAGCACCTGCTCGGCGGGCGAGAGCAGGTCCCAGCTCCACTCCACCACCGCGCGCAGGGTCCGGTGACGGGCCGCCGCCGTGGGGTCGCCGCGCGACAGCAGCCGGAACCGGCCGTGCTCCGCCAGGCGCGTGGCGATCTCCTCGACGGTGAAGGAGCGCAGCCGCGCGGCCGCCAGCTCGACGGCCAGCGGCAGCCCGTCCAGCGCCGCGCAGATCCGGATGACCGTCTCCACGTTGGCCTGCCGCACCTCGAATCCCGGCCGTACGGCCGCCGCCCGGTCGGCGAACAGCTTCACGGCCGGAGAGGCCAGGGCGGCGGGCGGCGAGGAGTCCGGCGGCGGGGTCTCCAGCGGTGCCAGCGGCACCAGCGTCTCGCCGGTGATGCCGAGCGGCTCGCGCCCGGTGGCCAGGACGGCCAGCCCGGGGCACTCTCCCAGCAGCCTGCGGGCCAGCGTGGCGACGGCGGCGTTCACGTGCTCGCAGTTGTCGAGGACCAGCAGCAGTTCGCGCTCGGCCAGTGCCGCCACCAGGTGCTCCACGGGGTCGGCCGGGCGCGGCGTGTGGAACCCGGGCTCACGCAGCCCGAGCGCGCCCAGCACCGCCCGCGCCGCCTGGTCACCGCCGCCCGGCCCGTCGAGCGGGGAGAGGTCGACGAAGCACACCTCGCGCCGTCCGCGTCCGGCCGCCTCGATCGCCAGCCGGGTCTTGCCGGTGCCGCCGGGTCCGGTGATCGTGATCAGCCGTGAGTCGCGCAGCGCGCCGATCCGCTCCAGCTCCCGCTCGCGTCCCACGAAGCTGGTGAGCTGGGCCGCGAGCCTCCGCCGTGGCGGCGGCGCGGGTCGCCCGGCGCGCAGGACGTCCAGATGGATCGCGGCGAGCTCGGGTGAGGGATCGGTGCCGAGTTCCTCGGTGAGCAGCCGCCTGGCCTCCTCGAACACCGCCAGCGCCTCGGCCTGCCGCCCCGCCGCCCGCAGGGCGAGCATCAGCCGGCCCCGCAGCCGCTCCCGCAGCGGATGCTCGGCCACCAGCCGCCGCAGTTCGGCCACCGAGACCACCGAGCCGCCCTCGGGGAGGGCCGACTCCGCCTCCGCGAGATCCTCCGTCGCGGTCAGCCGGAGTTCCTCCAGCCGGGCCGCCCACGTCCGCCCGAAGGGCAGGTCGGCCAGCGCGGGCCCGCGCCACAGGCCGAGCGCCTCCCGCAGCGGACCGGCGGCGACCGCGGGACGCCCCTCCGCCAGCAGCCGCCGGCCATCGCGGGCCAGCCGTTCGAACCGGTGGGCGTCGACGTCGTCGGGGTCGGCCACGAGCCGGTAGCCGGTCCCGTGAAACTCGATCACCTCGCCGGGCAGGCTCCGGCGCAGCCGGGAGACCTGGGCCTGTACCGCGTTGGCGGCACCGGCGGGGGGATCGTCACCGTACTGGCCGTCGATCAGGCGCTGGACGCCGACCACCCTGCCCGCGTCCAGCAGCAGCATCACGAGCAGGGCACGCGGCCTGGGCCCGCCCACGGAGATCTCCTCACCGGTGGGGGACCGCACCTCCAGGGGACCGAGGACGCCGAACCGCATGGCCCCGATTGTCTCCCACGCCTCCGATGCGGAAGGCCACCGAGGACCGGTCCGGGTTCGACACCGCGATGGCCGCCGCCGACGCCGGGATTCGCGCCCGGCGTACCGGTAGGAGCCGGTCGGCCGTGGAGACCTCAGGCACTCGGTGCGTCCTGCCGACCACGGCCAGAACACTCCCGAAGGGCTTACCGAGTAGACCGCCGAGCCCGTCCCCGGCACCGCGCCGGCGAACCCGGGCGTGGCCCGTCCATGACACCCTCGGCCGCCCGCTGGGCCGTCGGCGGTGGTCAGCCGGCCAGCGGTGCCCGCAGCTGCTCACGATGTGCTCGGTTCGTGGCCATCAGCCCGTCGAGCGCGTCGCGGGTGCGGATGAGATCGGCGATGTGCGCGGAGAGCCGGTCGCGCTCCTGCGCCATCCGTTCCAGGGCGGCGTCGGAGTTCTCCGTGCTGGGCGATTCGGTGCACGGGAGCAGTTCGGCGATGGTGCGGCTCGACAGGCCCGCGGTGTACAGGCGCTGGATGAACGCGACCCGTTCGACCTCGTCGTCCGTGTAGTGCCGCTGTCCGCTGGCGCTGCGGGTGCTGGTGAGCAGTCCCTGCTCCTCGTAGTAGCGCAGCGACCGGACACTGACCCCGGTCCGTGACGCGAGTTCACCGATGCGCACGTCGCCCTCCCACTGTGATCTGCGGCACAGGACTTGCCCCTGACATGGATGTGAGCTTCTAGCGTACTCGCCGTACCCGCAATCCGGGATCGACGACCATGGAGGAAGACGTGACGACCCTTTTCGACAGCTATCGGCTCGGCGACCTGACGCTACCCAACCGGATGGTGATGGCCCCGATGACGCGAGTCCGGGCCGCCGCCGGCGGGCTGGCGACACCGTCGATGGCGACGTACTACGCCCAGCGCGCGACGGCCGGGCTGATCATCTCCGAGGGCGTGCAGCCGAGCCTGATCGGGCAGTCCAACCCGGGCACGCCGGGACTGCACACCGATGAGCAGGTCTCCGCGTGGCGCCCGGTGACCGCCGCCGTGCACTCCAGCGGCGGGCGGATCTTCGCCCAGCTCATGCACGGCGGACGGGTCTCCCATCCCGCCACCACCGGCATGCGGCCGGTCGGGCCCTCGGCGGTCCCGGCCGTCGGCGACGTGTTCACACCATCCGGGCCCCGGCCCGCGCCGACACCGCGCGCCCTGGACACCGCCGAGGTGCCCGAGCACGCCGAGTCCTACGGCCGGGCCGCCCGCCGGGCCGTCGAGGCCGGCTTCGACGGCGTGGAGTTGCACGGCGCGAACGGCTACCTGATCTCGCAGTTCCTCTCGTCGAACGCCAACCTGCGCACGGATCGCTACGGAGGCTCGGTGACCAACCGGATCCGATTCGTCGTCGAAGCGGTGTCCGCGACCGCCGAAGCCGTCGGCGGGGCCAGGACCGGGATCCGCCTCTCCCCGGGCGGGACGTTCTGGGGGGTGCGGGAGACCGATGTTCCGAAGCTGTACACCGCGCTGCTGACCGAGCTGTCCCACCTCGACCTGGCCTACGTCCATCTCGAGGCCACCACCGACGAGGACGTGCTGATCGGGCTGCGCCGCGCGTGGCCGGGCACCCTCATCCTGAACCCGGTGCTGCCGATGGGCCCCAAACAGACCGGACGGGCCGAGGCCGACCACTGGCTCGGGCTGGGCGCCGACCTCATCAGCTTCGGCCGCGGGTTCCTCGCCAACCCCGACCTGGTCGAGCGGCTGCGTACCGGCCTGCCGATCGCTCCCGTCGACGAGGCGACGTACTACCAGGGCGGTGACGCGGGCTACCTGACCTACTCGACGTACCAGCACACCGCCTGACGCCGCTCCGGCCGCCGGCCGGATCACACGGATTGCGCCACCGATCGATCATGACGGTAAACGGATGGCTTCTCCCGTGTGGCCGGGCCCATCCTGTCCACCATGGAAGAACCGAAGCACGGGATCCGGGCGGTCCACAGCGCGTCCACGATCACCGTCTACCAGGCCTACACTCCGGAGATCGGTCTCCCCGCCGCTCGTTGCGGCCGCTTCCCGGCCACCTGGAAGCGAGACAGGATGACGTGGGTCAAACCATCGTTCCTATGGATGATGTACCGCTGCGGCTGGGGCACCAAGGAGAAACAGGAAACCGTCCTGGCCATCGAGATCACCCGCGAGGGGTTCGAATGGGCCCTGCGCCACGCGTGCCTGTCGCACTACGAGTCCGGGCTTCACCTCGACCGGACCGCCTGGAGGCGGCGGCTGAAGCACGCGCCGGTCCGGGTGCAGTGGGACCCCGAACGCGATCTCCACCTGCGGCCGCTGCCCTACCGCTCGTTGCAACTCGGCCTCTCGGGTGAGAGCGCGCGCCGGTACTCGGACGAGTGGACGGTCGCCATTACCGACGTCACTCCACTCGTCCGCGAGATCCACGCTCTCCTGCGCGAGGGCGAACCGGGTACCGCGGCCCGGCTCCTGCCCGAGGAACGTCCCTACCCCGCCGGGGACGAGCTTCTGGCTCACCTGCGTCCGTAAGCGCGGCGGCGCAGGCCCCCTGAATCCCACACCGCCGCACCGAACTCGACCGGTTCGGCCAGGCCGGTTCACCGTCGGTTCTCCGTGTCCCACGCCTCCATGGAGTCGGATAGACCGTCACCGACTTCTTCCCGATCCGGCCGATCGAGTAAGGACCTGCCGTGACGAGATCGAGATGATCACCCGTGATGATCGGCGCATGAAACGCATGAGCGTCGCCCTGGTGGTGGCCGGCCTGCTGAGCGTCGCGATTCCCGGCGGCGCCGTGCACGCGGCTCCCGAAGCGAAGTCCCTCGACTCCGTCGTCAAAGCGATCAAGAAGCAGTTCGCGAAGCAGAGCGGCGTGCGCTTCTCCGTCAAGCGACGTGGCGGACCCCCACCCACCTCGGATATGAAGGCGTCCGGCGCGTACCGCTTCAAAGCTTCGGGCGTGTACGCCGCCGACACCACGACGATCTCCCAGGAACCAGAGGGGACAGGCCGGTCCCGGGGAATCAGCATCGGCCGGGACTTCTACTCACAGGCCTACGTGCGTTCCAAGGACGGCAAGTACGTCTGGAAGTCACCGTCGACAGTGGGGAAATGGGAGTCCGGGCGGAATTTCGCCGGGGTCATTTGGGGAGAGGACCTGATCAACGGGATCAACCCGGGCTTCCTCAAGCTGGTCGCCTCCCACGGTGCGACCAGCTCCGACGGCGGAACCTTCGAGGGGGTGAGGACGACCCTCCACAGCGGCACGGTGACGGTTCCCGGCCTGGACGAGAGACAGGCCGGAATGTACTTCAGGACCGAGGAGGAAGAGGGAGCGTCGTGGAACGAGCCGATCACCTGGAAACTCTGGGTGGGCCCGGACGACCTGCCGAGACGTTTCCACGCCATCATGAGGTTCACCTCGAAGTACGCCGGCGATGAGGTCGAGACCATGACGATGAACTTCATCTATCGAGGGTGGGGAACCCCCGTCAGGATCACGGCCCCGCCCAAGCACCTCGTCGTCAGCTTCTGGTGATCGACGATCCGACGCGCTACGGCCCTTCGATGCCCGCGTGGTCGAAGAGTTTCTGACGCGTGCACACCGGCAGGCACGCGTGTCCTTGTAGCGTGGTGCCGAGATCAGACACCCACGCTGGGAGTACGCCGCATGCGCTGGCAGGTTCACTCCGAAGAACCGCTCTACACCGACCGGTGGCTCGATGTCCGGGTGGCGGATGTGGAGCTTCCCGACGGCAGGCATCTGGACCACCGGCTGATCCGTACCGCGCCCGGGGCCGGGGCCGTCGTCACCGACGATCGGCACCGGGTGTTGCTGATCTGGCGGCATCGCTTCATCACCGACTCGTGGGGCTGGGAGATCCCCATCGGCAAGATCGAAGACGGCGAGGAGCCGATCGCCGCCGCCGCCCGGGAGGTCGAGGAGGAGACCGGATGGCGACCCGGAGCGCTGCGCCCGCTGCTGTGCATCCAGCCGACCAACGGGATCTCGGACTCGGTCCACCACATCTTCCGCGCCGACAGCTCCACCCACATCGGCCCGCCGACCGAGACATGGGAGGCCGAGCGCGTCGAGTGGGTGCCCCTCGCCGACATCCACGAGCTGGTCGGCAAGGGTGACATCGTGAGCGGCACCAGCATGGCCGCGCTGCTCTACGTCCTCACCGAGTCGTAGAAGGCGAAGCGTTCTGCGCACGGTTAACCCCGACCCAAGATCCTGAGCAGGTACGACGTCCCACCGCTCACGTTCGGCGAGTAGAACCGACCTGCTCCGCGTTCATTGATCAGTACAACCCCACGATCGCGAAGTACCGCTTCTCAACCGCCGTACGGAAAGGTCAGAAGGCGCGGGGGCCGTAGAGGGCGGCGGGGGCGCCGGTGGTCAGGGCCCAGTAGCGGTCGCCGTAGGACCAGTGCCACCACTCGGTGGGGTAGTTGACCAGGCCGGCCGCCTCCAGGGCGACGCCGAGGAGCTTGCGGTGGTGGCGGGCCTCGGGCGACAGTCCGGGGGCGTCGGTGTAGCAGGCGCCGCCGCTCTCCTCGGGGGTGGCGTTGAGCCGGGTGCCCATGTCGAGTTCGGTCCCGTCCTCGGTGGACAGGGTCAGGTCGACCGCCGCTCCCGCGGTGTGCGGGGCGATCTCGACGGGCGACACGTAGCGGCTCGCCGCGGCTCGCAGCTCCGCGGGCGACATATCCGGATACAGCGCACGGAGTTCCGCCGAGTATCCGTCGAAGATCTCCTTCTGCGTCGCCGGTGGCCGGTACCCCTCCACGACCAGCAGCCGGTATCCCCCGGGAAGCTGCGCCTGCGCCTCCTCCAGCCTGGTCAGCAGCCCGAGCCTGAGGTGGGCGAAGGCCCCCTGGGGGTCGGCGAGCCGCCCGTCCGTCCGCAGCCGCCCCCGGACGTCGACCAGCCGCTCCCCTGACTCCTCGACGGGGATCGCGGCGACTCGGGCATCGGAGATCAGAACGATGTCAGGCATGGTGGCAATTCTTCCCCAAGCGCCACAGTGCGCGGACCCCGGTGCGATCCGTCGCGCGGGACGTCAGATCGTGTCCGAGAACACCTGCTCCCGGGCCTGCTGCAGCGCCGACACCAGGGCGCCGCGCAGCACGGGGTTGCCCTGGACCCGCGAGACCACGACCCGGGGCTGGCTCGGGCAGACCCGGGCGACGGCGTCCTGCACCCTGGCGGCGAGCGCGTCGCCGCCGGCCCTGCCGACGTCGCCGCTGAGCACGATGAGTCCGGGGTCCAGGACCACCGCGACGGCGGCGACGCCGACGGCCAGCCGCCCGGCCAGCTCGTCCAGGAACGCCTCGGCGCCCTCCGCGACGGCCGTGCGGACGTGTTCTCCCACGGAACCGGCCCCGGAGGCCCCCGAGTTCCCGGAGACGGAGGAGCCGATGCCGTGGGCGTTCGCGAGCCCGGTCACGGCGTCGCCGCCTACCAGGCGCTGGAACGAGCCCGACTGGGGCTCGCTCACGTCGGTGGGGAGCGGCTCGCCGGGCACGGGGAGCCAGCCGATCTCGCCCGCGCCGCCGGTGAAGCCGCGGTGCAGCCGCCCGCCCAGCATGACGCCGAGCCCCTGCCCGACCCCCGCCCAGACGAGCACGAAGTCGTCGACGCCCAGCGCGGCCCCGTACGCGCGCTCGGCCAGCGCGGCCAGGTTCACGTCGTTCTCTATCGTCACCGGGACACCCAGGTCACGGCGGAGTTCGGCGAGCACGCCGTTGTGCCAGGAGGGCAGGTCGAAGGAGAAGCGCACGTCACCGGTGCGGGGGTCGACGACGCCCCTGGTGCCGATCACGAAGGCGCGCAGCCGGTCGACGCCGATGCCCGCCGACGCGCACACCTGGCTCACCGCGCTCCGCACCAGCCGTGCCGGGTCCTCGTGCCCGCTGGGGTCGGCGGAGACCTCGGCGACGAGGGTGCCGGTGATGTCGGCGACCCCGGCGCTGATCCTGTCGGGCAGCACGTCGAGCCCGACCACGTACGCGCAGGAGGGCACCACCCCGTAGAGGGCGGCGTTGGGACCGCGGCCGCCCGCCTGCTCGCCGACCACGGCGACGAGGTCGCGCTCCTGGAGCCTGGAGAGCAGCTGACCCGCGGTCACCTTGGACAGCCCGGTATGTTCTCCCAGCTCAGCCCGGGTGAGAGGGCCGCTGGACAGCAGGAGTTCCAGCGCCGCGCGATCGTTGAGCCGGCGCAACAACCGGGGGGTCCCCGGGCGTGTGGGCAAGGTCGTCCTCCCCGTCACGATCCGCTAACGATCGTTTCTTTTAAGAAAGTTTCTTGTTAGTTTAACCCTAGTCAGCCCGCAGGCAAGCGATCGGAACCGCGGGTTGCGGTAGTTCCGACCGCTCCCAGTGAGTGCAGAGGGTCGCGGGGGACCCCGGCCATAGCAGAGCGCAAACCCCGGCGAAAGCCTGAAAGGGAGAACTCCAGTGAAGTTCGCGAGAATCGCCACCACGACGGCAACCACCGCCGCCCTCGCCCTGGGTCTCGCCGCGTGTGGAAGCAGCGAGCCCGCACCGGCCGCCGACAACCAGGCGTCGGCGCCCGCCGCGTCCGGCCCCAAGTTCGCAGGTCAGACGCTGACCGTCTGGCGCCTCGGCGCTCCCGACGAGAAGCAGAACAAGCTGATGGCCGACCTGAACGCCAAGTTCAAGGAGACCACCGGCGCCGACGTCAAGCTCCAGTGGGTGCCCTGGCCCGACGCGCAGGCCAAGTGGACCGCCGCGCTCGCCGGCGGCGAGGGCCCCGACGTCACCGAGTTCGGCAACGACCAGGTGGCCGCGTGGGTCGCGCAGGACGCGCTGACCGACATCACCGACGTCGTCAAGGCCACGCCCGACTTCCAGCAGATCCCGCAGAACCTGTGGGGCTACGAGACGGTGGACGGCAAGATCTACGCCGCCCCGTGGGGCGGCGGCACCCGCGCCGTCCTCTACCGCAAGGACTGGTTCGAGGACCTGAAGATCGAGGTGCCCAAGACCTGGGAGGACCTCGTCGCGGCGGGCAAGAAGATCGTCGCCGAGAAGGGCAAGGACGTCGACGGCTTCGCCTTCAACGGCGGCTCCGACGCCAACATGTCGCTGTCGCCGTTCGTCTGGTCGGCCGGTGGCGACTTCGCCGCGTTCGAGGGCGGCAAGTGGGTCGGCAAGCTGACGGAGCCCGGCTTCAAGGAGGGCTTCCAGTACTACACCGACCTGGTGACCAAGCACGGCGTCTCGCGCAAGTCCGCCCTGACCCAGAACTCGGTGGACATCGCGACCCGCTTCGCCAACGGCAAGGTCGGCATGTACGTGACCGGCGGCTGGGACATCACCACCATCAAGGAGCAGAGCGGCGGCAAGGTCGACGACGCGAAGATGGCCTTCTTCTCGCTCCCGGCCAAGGACGGCAGCGGCCCGGCCCCGGCCTTCCAGGGCGGCAACGACATCGCCATCTGGAAGGACACCAAGAACGTCGAGCTGTCCGCCGAGTACGTCAAGCTGGCCGCCGGCAAGGAGTTCGGCACCCGCTACGCCAAGGAGGGCGGCCTGCTCCCGCTCTACCCGGAGGCTCTGACCGAGTACGCGGCCGACCCGGTGCAGGCGCCGTTCGCCGAGACCTTCAAGGTCGCCAAGGGCTTCCCGAACGACACCAACTGGGCCGAGGCGAACGACACCAAGGCGGTCCTGCAGAGCGCGGCCCGCTCGGTCATCGAGGGCAAGAAGGACGTCGACACCGCGCTGGCCGACGCCAACAAGGAACTCGAAGAGATCCTGAACCAGTAACCATGGCCAACACCTCAACCATCGCCCGGGACGGGGGCACCCCCTCCGTCCCGGCGCGGGGGCACCGAGGCGCCACGCCCCCGCGCAGGTCCGGCGGACTGCCCGCCTGGGTGGTCCCCTACGCGCTGCTCGTCCCCGGCCTGCTCGTCATCGCCGGCCTGCTGCTCTACCCGCTGTACCAGATGGTCGTCATGTCCTTCCACAACGTGGGACTGCGACAGGTCCGGGGAGCGCCGGCCGAGTCCGTCGGCTTCGAGAACTACCAGAAGCTGGTCGAGTCCGAACTGTTCTGGACGTCGCTGCGCAACACCGTCGTCTTCGCCGTCGTCACGGTGGCGGGCACCCTGATCCTCGGCACGCTGGTCGGCCTGCTCCTGCACAAGCTGGGCAAGAAGATGTCGACCTTCCTGATCGTCGGCATCATGGCCGCCTGGGCCACCCCGCAGATCGCCACCGCGATCATCTGGCGCTGGCTGTTCGACGCGGAGTCGGGCGTCATCAACTGGCTGCTGAACGCGCTGCCCGACTGGTTCTCCTCGCTGCTGTTCGGCCGTTCCGACTGGACCGGCGAACCGTGGCTGAACGACGCGTTCACCATCTACGTCGTGCTGATCCTCGCGGTGGTCTGGGCGTCGTTCCCGTTCATCGCCGTCTCGATCCTGGCCGGGCTGAAGAGCATCTCCCAGGAGCTGTACGAGGCCGCCAGGGTGGACGGCGCCTCCGCGTGGCGGATCTTCTGGAAGATCACCTTCCCGCTGCTGAAGCCGGTCTTCGCGGTGCTGACGGTGCTCTCGGTGATCTGGGACTTCAAGGTCTTCACCCAGCTGTTCGTGCTGGCGGGCGGCACGTCCAACCGGGAGGCGTTCAACCTGTCGCTGTTCGCCTTCACCCAGGCCTTCAGCGCGCCGCCCAAGATGGGCATGGGCGCGGCCATCGCGGTGGTGCTGACGCTGATCCTGCTCGTCATCACCTTCTTCTACGTCCGCCAGATCGTGAAGACGGAGGACGTGCGATGACCACCTACGACACACGGGCACCCCGCAGGGCGCCCGCCCGCGCGCCCAGGGGAAACCCGGGCAGGCGCAAGCGGCTCGGCAAGATCGGCCTGAACACCCTGGCCGTCGTGGTGTTCCTGTTCGCGGTGTTCCCCGTCTACTGGATGGTGACCACGGCCTTCAAGAGCAGCGAGCAGATCTTCACGACGGACTTCATCCCCTTCCCCACCGACCCCACGCTCGAACACGTGACGCGAGTCTTCACCGAGGGCGTCGCCGGCCACTCCATCTGGCGCTACCTGCTCAACAGCTCCATCGTGGCCCTCGGCACCGTGCTCATCGGCGCGGTGTTCTCCCTGCTGGCGGCGACCGCGGTGGCCCGCTTCCGGTTCCGCTTCCGCACCTCGTTCCTGATCCTGCTGCTCATCGTGCAGATGGTCCCCGGCGAGGCGCTGCTCATCCCGCTGTTCATCATGGTCAGGCGGGCCGGGTTGTACGACCAGCTTCTCGGCCTCATCGTGGTGAACGTCGCGATGACGCTGCCGTTCGCCATCTGGATGCTGCGTACCTTCGTCGCGGCGGTGCCCAAGGAACTGGAGGAGGCCGCCTGGATCGACGGCGCCAGCCGGTTCGCCACCTTCTGGAAGGTGCTGTTCCCTCTGGTGGCCCCCGGGCTGGTGGCGACCAGCATCTTCTCGTTCATCACCGCGTGGAACGAGTTCGTGTTCGCGCTGACGCTCATCAGCGACCAGGGCAGCTACACCATGCCCGTGGCGCTGCGCTACTTCGTCAGCCAGCGGTCGGTCGACTGGGGCGCCATCATGGCCGCCTCCACCTTGATGACCATCCCGGTCATCGTCTTCTTCCTTCTGGTGCAGCGGCGGATGGTCTCCGGCCTCGTCGCGGGTGCCGTCAAGGGCTGATCCCACTGGTGCCGGTACGGCACGCACCCACAAGGCGCGGGCCGTACCGGCACTGTTCTGTTTTCTTTGCTTACATCCATGTCCGACACCCCCCTACATCTCAGGTAAGGAACACCTACCGCCATGTCTGAGTTCATCGCGGATCGCGGCGATCAGGGGCTGCGTCGTCTCGCGGCCGGCACGCTGCTCGCCGCGTTCCAGGGCACCGAGGCACCCGAGTGGGTCCTGCGGGAGCTGGAGAACGGTCTCGGCGGCGTCACCCTCTTCGGTTTCAACGTCGCCGACGCCGCACAGCTGTCCGCTCTCACCTCCCGCCTGCGCGAGGCCGCCGATCCGGTCATATCGCTGGACGAGGAGGGGGGTGACGTCACCCGGCTCGCCTACCACGTCGGCAGCCCGTACCCCGGCAACGCCGCCCTCGGCGCCGTGGACGACGTCGAGCTCACCCGGCGGGTCTACCGGTCCATCGGCGACGACCTGGCCCGCTGCGGCGTCAACCTGGACATGGCCCCGTCCGCGGACGTCAACACCGCCGCGGACAACCCGGTGATCGGCACCCGCTCGTTCGGGGCGGAGAGCGCGCTCGTCGCCCGGCACACCGTCGCCGCGGTCCACGGCCTGCAGTCGGCGGGGGTGGCCGCCTGCGTCAAGCACTTCCCCGGCCACGGCGCGACCCGGCAGGACTCCCACCTGGAGGTCCCGCTCGTCGACGCCTCCGTGGAACTGCTGCGCGAGCGCGAGCTGGTGCCCTTCCGCGCCGCGATCGACGCCGGGACCAGATCCATCATGACCGCGCACGTACGCGTGCCCGCCGTCACCGGCGCGCTTCCCGCGACGCTCTCCCCCGCCGCCCTGACCGGCCTGCTCCGCGGCGAGATGGGCTACGAAGGTGTGATCGTCACCGACGCCCTCGACATGAAGGCCGTCACCGCCGCGTACGGTCTCGCCGGGGGCTCGGTGCTCTCCCTCGCCGCCGGAGCCGATCTGCTCTGCCTCGGCCCGATCCCCACCGAGGACGACGTCCGCCGCATCGTGGACGAGATCGTCGCGGCCGTCCACGACGGACGGCTTCCCGCGGCCCGCCTGGAGGCGGCGGCCGAGCGGGTCGCCGCCCTGCGCGGCTGGTTCGGCACGCCCCGCACCGGTGAGGCCGAGCGGGACGTGATCGGCCTCACCGCCGCCCGCCGCGCGGTCAGCCTCACCGGCTCGGCGTCTCCCCTGGTCGACCCGCTGGTGGTCGAGGTGGACACCCCGCCGACCATCGCGGTCGGCGACGTGCCGTGGGGTTTCACGCCGCTGCTGCCGCAGGCGGAGGTGCTGCGGGTCAAGCCGGAGGCGGCCGACGTGCCGGACATCCTGGAACGCGCCTCGGGCCGCTCCCTGATCGTCGTCGTCAAGGACGCCCACCGCTACGAGGCCAGCCAGTCGGTGGTCTCCGCGCTGCTGGCCGCCCGTCCCGACGCCACGGTGGTCGAGATGGGCCTGCCGATCTGGCGCCCGGAGGGCGTCACCTACCTGGCCACCTACGGCGCCGCCCGCGCCAACGCCCAGGCCGCCGCCGAGCTCCTCGGCGTCTGACGGAACCGGCCACATCCCACCGGCTCGTCCCGTCGACCGGAAACACCGGGCCGACGAGACGTACCGGCGACGGCACGGCCCGCCCCCGCGAGAACCGCGGGGGCGGGCCGTGCCTTTCCTCGTCTTTCCTCGCGCGTCGCGTACCCCCCTTCAAGACGCGTACTCCCCGTCAAGGCGCCGAGGACGATCAGGACGCCGTCAGGGACGGCGCGCAGGACGCGCTCGTCGGCCCCGGTACGTACCGGGGCCGCCCGCGGCGGCGGCCCGTCGGCCAGGCCGAACGGCCGGTTGCTCCGCTCGCGGGCGACACCTCATGTCGTCGAGGCGGAGTACCTCCCGCCAGATCTCCGCACCTACACGGTGACCGGATCCTCCCCGGCGGGAGGTTCCGTCACGTCGTCGGCGGCCGGGACGAACAGGTCGGTCACGGAAGGCTCCTCATGGAGCGTGGGGTGGGGTGGCTCCGCCAGATCCGCGACCTTCGCGCGGGGTTCCACGGAGATGGCGCGCAGCAGCGCGCGCAGGTGACCCGCGATCCCGGACACGTCGTCGTGGCCGATCGCGGCGGGGTTGAAGCGGAGGCCCAGGGTGAGACTCGGGCCGGCGTCCACGGCCTGGATGTGCAGCGCGCCGCGGGCGGCCCCGTTGAAGACCGTCCACTCCACACCCACCCCGACACCGGGGAACTCCGGGACGGCCGCCCTCCTGCGGTAGCTGAGCAGGACCGGCGAGGAGGGCGGGTCCGGCGGCGCGTGCCGGAACCGGTACATGGCGCGCAGCTCGGCCCGGACCGTGCGCAGGTGGTCGGGAAACCCCTCGCCGAGGTCGGGGTGCGGGACGAACGGCACCCGCGCCACGAACGGCCCGATGCGGTCGCGCGTCTCGCGGGTGCGGGTGCCGAGGTCGAGGGCGAGCGGCGACGCGGAGGTGCCGTACCGTCGCAGCAGCACGCCCACGGCCGCCAGCAGCAGCTCGAACCTGGTGGCGCCGAGCGCCGCGGCGGCCTCGGTGAGGGCTCCGGACTCCGTGCCGCCGAGCACCATCTCGACGATCTCCCCGGGACCGATGCCGTGCGGGACGGCGCGCAGGCCGGGCAGGACCAGCTCCCAGGGGGCGCGGTCACGCTCCTTCCAGAACTCCTCGGCGCCGTCGGGCGGTGCCGGGGAGGCCCAGCCGTCCACCCCGGAACCGCCGGGCCGGTCCGCCCGCCCGGACGGCGGGCCCGGTGACGGCCCGTACGGCCGCGGGACCGGGCAGGACGGCGACGCCGGCCCCGGCAGGGCGGCCCGCGCGAAGTAGGCGTCGGCCAGATCGCGGATCAGGACGTCCTTGGAGTCCCCGTCGAACACCCGCCCGTGCGCCGTGAAGAGCAGCCTGACGCGCTCGGGACCCACCGTGACGAGCGTGAACCGGGCGAGCGGGCCGCGCTCCAGGTCGAACGGGCGGGCGGCCTCGGCCGCGGCGATCCCGGGATAGCGCTCCGGGGTCGACTCCGTGCGGGTGACCCTGACGCGGCCGAGCACCGGATGCCTGCCGGCCACGGCGGCGCACGCGCCCACCAGCGCCGGAACGTCGACGGGACCGTTCAGGTGAAGCGCCAGCGGGATTCCCCGCAGGTCGAAGGGGGCGTGCGACATCCTGTCCGTCTCCCTCGTGGGTGACTCGCTTCGGGCAGGCGCCGGGGCTGCGTCGCCCCTGACATGCGGTCCCGACAAGGAATTATTAGGAAACTTTCCTGTCTATTTACGCAACCGAATGCTACACATGCGGTACGCCCGAGACAAGCGGCTTGCCACGAACCGACCTGGAGGATTTGATGATCGTTCACGGTGGCCGGACGAGCGGCGCGAGCCCCGAACCGGCCGGGCTTGCCGACACCGTGTCGCAACCCGGGTTCGTGGGCGTGGAAGTGCCCGACCGGCTACGCAGGCGGCTCGCCGAAGGACCCGGCGGGGTTGCGCTCTACTCCCGGAATCTTGTGGACAGCGAGCAGATCAGGGCGCTGACCGCCGCGCCGCACGCGGAGAACCCGGACCTGGTGATCGCCACCGACGAGGAGGCGGGCGACGTCACCCGGCTGGAGGCGCGCACCGGCAGCCCGGTCCCGGCAACCTCGCGCTCGGCGCGGTGGACGACCCCGTGCCGGCCGAGCGGGCCGCCCGCGAGATCGGGCTGGACCTGCCGCGCGTCTCACGATGAGACGTGACGCGCGGCGAGGCCACGACCGTCTCCCGGCTCATCGCCGCCACCCGGCCCTGGCCAGGACGAGACCGCGGCTGCCCCGCTTGCGCAGGTAGGCGAGCCCGTCGCAGACGGACTCCAGGGTCGGCGGAGCGAGCTCGACGCGCTCGGCGACCCGCCAGGTGGACTGCTCGCGCAGCCAGGGCCAGATCCGCTCGTTGAGCTGACCGCTCTCCAGCGCGACGAGGAGCAGATCGGTCGGCAGCCGGTCGAGGAGCGCCAGATCCTGGTCGTGGTAGAGCATCTCGACGAGCAGGTACGCCGCCGCCTGGCGCTCACCGTGGTCGGCGAGATCCTCCAGGCTGTCCGGGAGCACCTCCACGCCCGGCTCCGCCCGCTCGGCCAGGCGGGCGCGGAACCCCGCGTTGGGCTCGGTCGCCTGGACCCGGTAACCCTTCCCCGACAGCCGCCGGGTGAGCTCGCCCTGGCACGCCCCGACCTCCACGATCGGCCCGTCCTGGGGGGAGCACCAGCGGGCGGTCCACGCGGCGGTCGCGTCCAGCCGGGCGGCCTCGTACGCCGAGCGCCCGAACTCCCACGGGTCGTCGGCCACCGCGGCGTCGTCCCCGAGGCTGGAGATCAGCGCATACAGGCGGTTGGCCTGCGCGGCGCTCGCGGTGAAGAACCTCTCGACGGCCGGCACCCGGTCGGTGGTGACGAGCCGGTCGGCCACCCGGCTACGCAGCAGCTCACCGGCGCGCCGGTTGATGAAACCGATCTTCGCCTCCGCCTCGGCGCCGGTGATCGCGGTCGCCGTGCCGGCGATCGTCTGCAGGAAGGGATTGTCACCGACCGAGCAGGTCACGGCCGGTAAGGACAGCGAGGAGGGCGAAGACGCCGAGGACGCCGAGGACGCCGAGGACCCCGGGAACGGCGACACGGCGCGGGAGACGATCCAGCCGAACCGTGCCCGGCGGATGCGGTGGTCGGCGGGCGAGTGGGTCCAGATCTCATCGGGCGCCGGCGCCGGCGCCTCGCCGAGCAGGGCGGCGACGTCGGCGGGGACGGGCAGCTCCGCGGTGTTGCCCCCGGGCTCCACCAGGGGCCCGAGCAGCTCCAGGCGCTCCCGCAGGGACAGCCCTCCCGGCAGGGTCACGCTCGCCCTCGCCTGCCCGACGACCACCAGGACGTCCTGGTCGGCGTGGTCCCGCAGGACGGAGACGAACTCCAGGGCGACGTCCTCGGCATGCAGCACGGCGATGACAGCCGTCATTTGTTCCCATCCCCGATCACGGAAAGATGTCTTTTTCATGACATTTCCGCGCCAGCATAGGGGGTCTTACCCGTCGCGCGACGGCCGTTCGCCGAGAAGGGCTCCCACCCGCCGGACATCCCGGATCCGGGGCTCAGGAGGCGAAGATCTCCTCCCTGGCCTGGTCCAGGGCGGCGATGACGGCCCCGCGCAGCACCGGATTGCCGCCCACCTCGCTCGCCACCACCTGCGGCCGGACCGGGCAGCTCCTGGCCACCGCCTCCTCGATCCTGGAGGTGAGCTCGTCACCCCCGGCCCTGCTGACCTCCCCCGCGAGCACCACGAGCCCCGGATCGAGCACGACGCACACCGACGCCACCCCCAGCGCCAGCCGCCCCGCGATGTCGTCGATCAAAGGTTCTCCCCGCTTGCCCGCCGCGACCGCCGCCGCGACGCACTCGGCGGCGCTTTCCCCCTCGAAGCCGTACGTCGCGGCGAGCTCGGCGACCGCCTCGGCGCTGACCAGGGACTGCAGGCCCCCGGCGAGCGACGGCAGCCTGCCGGGCACGGCCCGTACGTCCTCGGCCAGCGGCACCCCCGGCACCGGCAGGTAGCCGATCTCGCCCGCGCTGCCGGACCGGCCCCGGTGCAGCCGCCCTCCGAGCACGACGCCGAGGCCGATACCGCGGCCCACCCAGAGCAGCACGAAGTCGTCGACCTCGCGGGCGGCACCCAACGTGCGCTCGGCGATGGCGACGAGGTTCACGTCGTTCTCTATCCTGACGTCGCGTCGCAGGTCACGCGCGAGCGCCTCGTGGATGCCCTCGTGCCAGCCGGGCAGGTCGAAGGAGAACCGCACGTCGCCGGTGCGGGGGTCGACCACGCCCGGGGTGCCGATGACGACCGAGCGCAGCTTGGAGAGCGCGACCTTGGCCGACCGGCACGCCTTGACCACCGCGTTGTGCACGAGGGCCACCGGATCGTCGTGCCCGCTCGGCGCCACCCGCACCTCGGCCACGATCTCTCCGTGGATATCGGCGATGGCGGTCGTCACGAATTCCGGGCCGACGTCCAGACCCGCCACATAGGCCGAGGAGGAAATAATTCCATAAAGCGCGGCATTGGGCCCGCGGCCCCCCGCCTGCTCCCCCGCCACCTCGACCAGTCCGCGCCCCTCCAGCCGGGCGAGCGTCTGCGACGCCGTCACCTTGGACAGGCCGGTGAGCTCGCCGATCTGCCCCCGCGTCAGTGGCCCGGAGGCGAGCAGCAGCTCCAGGGCGGCCCTGTCGTTGATCTCCCTCAATAGCCTGGGCACGCCAGGACGTCGCTCCATACGCATGCTCTCTTGTTCGCCGCTTCCCCGTCGCGATTACTTTCGATCAAGAATAACGGTTCTATTCTTAATAAGGCTTCCTGATAGTTTAGCGCCGCCCGGACGCCACGGAGGGCTACCGGGGGCCTCCCGGCCGCGTCGCGTCCCTGCTCATCGCCGTTTCGCCGGCACCGCTCTCCCGCCCACCACCACGATGCCCGGAAACCAAGGGCTTGCGACGTCGGCCCGGCACGTGGAACACTCCCGAAAACGGTAAAGGTTCTTTTCAGTAAGACCCTTGCCGTCGGGTGGCGAGGCAGGTTTCGACATGGACACCGTCATCACGATCCCAGCCGAATACACGGGTCTGCGGGCCCGGCAGGGGCCCATGACCATGGGCCAGGCCAACATGGCGCGTTGCGTGCTCCGCGACCCGCCGCTCCACATGAACTTCCGCGTCACCAAGCGCCTCCCCGGGGGAACGCCCCTGTCCGCCGTCACCGAGGCGATCGGGCGCCTGCTCTCCCGGCACGAGGGACTGCGAGCCACCATCCACTCGGACGTCCAGGTCGTGGCCGGTTCCGGCTTCCTGCCCGTCGAGGTGCACGGCGCGGAGACCGGGCTCCTCGACGAGGTCGCCGAGGAGGTGGGCCTGCGCATGCAGGGCACCCGGTTCGACCTGCGGACCGAGCTCCCGATCAGGGTCGCCGTGATCACCGATGGGGAGGCGCCCCGTCTGGTGACCTTCGTCCTGCCCCACACCTCGGTCGACGCCATCGGGCTGGCCACCGTCATGAGGGAGTGGGAGCGACTGATCCGGGGGATCGCCGTCCCGTCGCCGTGCCCGATGCAGCCGCTGGACCTCGCGACCGCGGAGGGCACCCCGGCCGCCCTGCGCCGGACCGAGGCCGCCCTGCGGCACTGGGAGAACGGGCTCAGGCGGGCACCGCAGTCGATGTTCGCGATCGCCGAGGCGGCCGGGACCGACGCCGACGCGATCCGGTCCCGGCTGCGGGTCCGCTCGGCGGTGGCGGCCAGGGCGCTGGACGCCGTCGCGAGCCGCACGGGCGCCAGCCGCTCGGCGATCACGCTCGCCGCCCTGGGGGTCCTCATCGGCCTGCGCACCACCCAGCGGTCCTGCGTGATCGCGTCGCTGGCGAGCAACCGGGTGCGACCCGAGCTGCGTGACTACGTCGGGCCAC
Source organism: Streptosporangium sp. LJ11 (assembly GCF_051918945.1). NCBI lineage: Bacteria > Bacillati > Actinomycetota > Actinomycetes > Streptosporangiales > Streptosporangiaceae > Streptosporangium > Streptosporangium sp. LJ11. Next base: position 178,919 of record NZ_JBPXMB010000005.1, on the reverse strand, counting down.
TGGCCCAGGACGCGCTGATGACCGCGGATCTCGACGTCTCCACCTTCGACGAGGCGATCCGCCGCTTCCGCGCCGCGTCCCTGTCCGGATACCAGCACAGCCGTTTCGACTCCACCGCCCTGTGGGAGGTGATCGAGGCCGTCAACGCCGAACGGGGGGTGGACTTCGCCCGTGACTGCGTCTTCAACGACATGAGCGGCGTCACCGTCCCCGAGCCCGAACCCGAGCCGTCCGCCGAGGTCGAGTGCGACTGGCTTCCGGCGGCCTCGCTCCCCGCACACCTCGCGCTCTGGGCCAACCGGCTGGAGGACGTGGTCGACCTGACACTCTGGATCGATCCACGGGTGATGAGCCGGGCGGAGGCGGAGGGCTTCGGGATCGGGATCATCCGGCTGCTGATCGCGGCCGGAGACGGAGACGTCCAGGCTGCCGACATTTCGTATATGTCGGGAATTTCACCTATCGAGCGCGGCCCGGAATGGATCTACACCGACTTCTGCTGGGTGAACCTCGGCGCGGTGGAACGGCTCGTCGGCGAGGCGGTCCAGGGACGTCCCCACCTGGTGACGCACGACCCGGAAGGGCGTCTGACCTGCCACGTCACCTCAGGAACCCCCGAGGAGATCCGCGCCGCCTGCCTCGCCCTGCTGCCGGGCCGCACCTCCGCGATGGCGCCTCACCACTACGTCGTGCACGCGCCGGAGCCCACCGGCGCGTCGCTCTACGGGCCCGTCGTCACCGAGGGGGACGGACGCCACTCCATCTCCGTCGGCCCCGCGCGCGTAAGTAACCAATAGCAGGCGGGATAATCGGTTACATGCGCCTATCCGCTCGTGTCGACTATGCCCTCCGTGCCGCCGCCGAACTCGCCGCCGCGGGTGACGGCCCTACCACGGTGGGTGAGCTGGCCAAGGAGCAGGACATGCCTCCCAAGTATCTTGAGAACATCCTGCTCCAGATGCGCCGCGCCGGGCTGGTACGCGGCCAGCGCGGCCCCGAGGGGGGCTACGTGCTGGCCCGCCCGCCCGCCGAGATCAGCCTCGCCGACGTGATCCGCGCCGTTGACGGCCCGCTCGCCAACGTCAGGGGGGAACGGCCCGAGCATGTCGGCTACCGGGGTCCCGCCGAGTCGCTGCAGCAGGTCTGGATCGCGCTGCGCGCCAGCGAGCGGGCGATCCTGGAGGAGGTCACCCTCGAGAACGTGGCCACCGGAGCCCTTCCCGACCGGGTCCGCAGCCTGTCGGCCGACCCCGCGGCCTGGGACTGACCATGCCGGTGTGGCCACCCACCGGGGTCCGGCCGGCCCGGCCCGCACGGCACCGGCTCACCTCCCGGGAGCGGCCCGCGCCCCGGAGCCGACTGACCGTACAGGACCGGCCCGCGCCCCGGAACCGGCTCATGTCCGGGAACCGGCTCGCCGCACAGGACCGGCCCGCGCCCCGGAACCGGCCCGCGCCCCGGGAGGGGCGCCGTGCCCGAGGGTGACGTCATCCATCTCTCCGCCCTGCGTCTCGGCCGGGCGCTCGACGGGCGGGTGCTGACCCGCTCGGACTTTCGCGTGCCGCGTCACTCCACGGCCGACCTGACCGGGCGCGCGGTGCTGGAGACCGTCTCGCGCGGCAAGCACCTGCTCACCAGGGTCGAGGGCGGGCTGACCGTCCACACCCACCTGCGGATGGAGGGCAGCTGGCAGATCTCACCCGCGGGGCGGAGGCTGCCCGGGGGCGACGTCGTCCGCCTGGTGCTGGCCAACGAGCGATGGCAGGCGGCCGGGGTGCGGCTGGGCATGGTCGACCTGGTCTCGACCGCGGAGGAGGGGCGGCTCGTCGGGCATCTCGGCCCCGATCTGCTCGGAGAGGACTGGGACGAGGCGGAGGCCGTGCGACGGCTGGCAGGACGGCCTGAGACGAGCATCGGGGTCGCGCTGCTCGATCAGCGCAACCTGGCGGGAATCGGCACCATCTATCGCGCCGAGACGCTTTTCCTCGCCGGAGTGTCGCCGTGGCGACCCGTGGAGGCGGTTGAGGACCTGAGAACGATCGTGTCGATCGCGTGGCGGCTGCTGGACGCCAACAAGGAACGCCCGAGCAGGACGACGACAGGCGACCTCCGTCCGGGACGGAGCACCTGGGTCTACGGCAGGGCCGGGCGGCCTTGCCTGCGCTGCGGGCGTCGGATCAGTCGTGGGGAGATGGGCGCACAGCCGCAGGAACGGCTGATCGTCTGGTGCCGTCACTGCCAGCCGGAAGAACCGACCGGCTAGGCGGCGACCATGTCGTTGACTTCGGGAAACACGGAATCAGGCACGGTTTCGGGAATCGGTAGACGCTCCCGTTCGGGGACGTCTCCCGCCAGCACCGGAGCATGCTGCAGCTCGGCCAGGGCGAACTGATCGGAAACCTCACGGAGAACCTGTGAAAGCGGCACGCCCAAGGCACCGCAGATCGACGCGAGCAGCTCTGAAGAGGCCTCCTTCTGACCACGCTCAACCTCGGACAAATAGCCAAGAGAAACCCGAGCCAGTGTGGACACCTCACGCAGGGTGCGACTCTGCCGCACCCTCAGCCGCCGCAGCACGTCACCGAGCAGCTGACGCAGCAGGACCATCTGTCGCTCCCTCCCCGGCGCGGATGTCTTCACGACACTCCGCGCTATCGGTTCGTGCCGCCCGTTCTTCGAACGCGACCCTTGGTACATACTCCTCGCCGTCATCATCGCTTGACCTTTACCTCACTCACCGTTCCACCGTACCTGTATGGACCGACAACGCGGCAGACCATGTGGAGCATGTTCGCTGGGGACGTAACGCGGTAATCATCCTGAATGTTCCCTCACGTTCGTCTCCAGCACACCTCGGAGGAGGTCCACGGCCTCGTTCACGGTCATCTCCCGGATCTGGTCACGCGTCCCGGCGAGCCGCGGATCCCGGTGCCATACCCGCCCGTCCGGTCCGCTAACGGCGAGATGCACGGTGCCCACCGGTTTACCGTCCTGGGGGTCCGGGCCGGCCACTCCGGTGGCCGCCAGCCCGTACGTGGCACCGGCGAGAAGGCGCACCCCGTCGGCCATGGCGGCGGCGACCTCCGGGTGCACCGCCCCCTCGCGGGCGAGCAGGTCCGCGGGGACGTTCAGCAGCCGGTGCTTGAGCTCGGTGGCGTAGGAGACGACCCCGCCCAGGAAGGCCGCGGAGGCCCCCGGGGGGCCGGTGAGGGACGCGCAGACGAGCCCGGCGGTCAGCGACTCGGCCACCGCCACCGTCTCGCCCCTGCGGACGAGAAGGGAGAGGACCTCGGTGGCCGCGAGCAGGTGCCGGCTCATGTGACCCGCCTCGTGTCGCGGCCCACGCCGCCCGCCTTCATACGGCCCGCCTTCATATGGCCCGCGCCCGCTTCGCGACCTGCCGCAGCTTGATCGCCCGGATCACGTAGTCGAGACCGGTGGCGACGGTGACCAGCGCCGCCGCGCCCATCACGATCCAGCGGATCAGGTCGGGCACGCCCGGCCAGATGTAGGAGACGATCGCGGCGATCTGCAGGACGGTCTTCACCTTGCCGCCGTAGCTGGCCGGGATGACGCCGTGCCGGATGACGGCGAACCTCAGCGCGGTGACGCCCAGTTCCCTGCCCAGGATCACGACGGTGACCCACCAGGGCAGCTCCTCCAGCACCGAGAGGCTGATCAGGGCGGCGCCGATGAGGGCCTTGTCGGCGATCGGGTCGGCGATCTTCCCGAAGTCGGTGATCAGGCCGTAGCGGCGGGCCAGTTCGCCGTCGAGCAGGTCGGTGAGCGAGGCCACCATGAAGACCACCAGCGCCGCGGCCCGCCAGCCGGACCCCGGCAGGAAGAGGCAGGCCACGAAGAACGGAACCATCGCCAGCCGTATCACCGTCACGACGTTGGCGATGTTCCAGGCGCTCACCTTGGGGCGCGCGGATGCCGAGGTCGAGTCGGTGCCGGTCTCTGGCGTGTTGGTCATACGCTCTCCCGGCCCGGCGGCGCGCTCATGGGGCCGCCTTGATGCGGGCGATCAGGTCGACCCCCTCCGAGTCGACCACGACGGCCCGGACGATCTGGCCGGGGACCAGCCCGATGCCCTGGACCGTTACAGAACCGTCGACCTCGGGCCCCTGGTGGGCGGCACGGCCCTCGTAACCGCCGTCGCCCAGGTCCTCCTCGATCAGGACGTCGACCTCGGTGCCGATCCGCTCCTCGGCCCGCTGGGCCATGAGCTCCTCGGCCAGCTCGCTGAGCGCGGACACGCGGGCGTCGACGACCTCCTGGTCGAGCTTGCCGGGCAGCGAGGCCGCCTCGGTGCCGTCCTCGTCGGAGTAACCGAAGATGCCGATCACGTCGAGCCTGGCCTCCTCCAGGAAGCCCACCAGCTCGCCGAACTCCTCCTCGGTCTCGCCGGGGAAGCCCACGATGAAGTTGGAGCGCACCCCCGCCTCGGGGGCGTGGGCACGGATCGACTCCAGGAGGTCCAGGAAGCGCCGGGGGTCGCCGAAGCGCCGCATCCGGCGCAGCACCGTCCCGCTGGCGTGCTGGAAGGACAGGTCGAAGTAGGGGGCCACGCCCTCGGTCGAGGCGATGATCTCCAGCAGCCCCGGGCGGAGCTCGGCGGGCTGCAGGTAGCTGACGCGCACCCGCTCGACGCCCTCGGTCGCGGCGAGGGAGGGCAGCAGCTTCTCCAGCGCCCTCAGATCGCCCAGGTCCTTGCCGTAGGAGGTGGAGTTCTCGCTGACCAGCACCAGCTCCTTGACGCCCTGCTCGGCCAGCCAGGCGGCCTCGCCGAGCAGCTCCTCGGCGCGGCGCGAGACGTACGCCCCACGGAAGGCGGGGATGGCGCAGAACGTGCAGCGGCGGTCGCAGCCGGAGGCCAGCTTCAGCGAGGCCACCGGGCCGTCGCCCAGGCGCTTGCGGAGCGGCCGGGGGCCGCTGGCGGGGGCCAGACCCTCGGGCAGCTCTCCGTGGCCGGGAATGGCGGTCTTGGGGGCGGCGGCGCGTTCCACCGGCGAGATGGGCAGCAGGGTCCTGCGGTCGCGAGGACTGTGCGGGACGAGCGATTTGCCCGCCAGCACGTCGTCGAGGCGCGTGCCGATGTCGGTGTAGTCGTCGAAGGAGATGACGGCGGCGGCCTCGGGCAGCGCGTCGGCGAGCTGGTCACCGTACCGCTCCGCCATGCAGCCCGCGGCGACCACCTTGGCACCGGAGTCGGCCGCGGCGAGCAGCGTGTCGATGGAGTCCTTTTTCGCCGAGTCGATGAAGCCACACGTGTTGACGACGACGACATCGGGGTCGTCGTCGCCCAGCTGCCAACCGGCAGCCTCGAGACGGGCGGCGAGTTCCTCGGAGTCGACCTCGTTGCGTGCGCAACCAAGCGTGATCAGCGATGCGGTTCGGCGGGATGACATGGTGAACACTACGGTATCGGGAGTTGGCCACTACCCGATGCACCTCCCCCCATTCAGGCACCGCCGCACCCCCCGCCCCGCCCCGGACGTCCCGCCGCCGGGACGGCCCGGACGCCCGGCCGGACAGCGGCGGCACGGACGCCCGGGGGCGCCCGGAGAGTGCGCGGAGAAGTGCTCCGTACGGTGTGACCTAGCGCTTCTTGGTGGCGGGGGCCTCGTAGGAGCGGTTCACGACCTGCCCCCGGCGGCCGGGGGCGCCCAGGTTCTTGCCGTTCACCTTCAGCGAGACGGCTCCCCCGTCGCCGAAGGTGACCCGCATCCCGGTCTTCGCCTTCCAGGTCGAGGTCTTGCCCGCCGCTAGCGTTCCCGAGAAGAGGCGCCGGCCGCCCGCGTCCTGCACGTCGAGCCAGGAGGTGCGCTTCGCCCTGACCTGGAGGACGACGATGTCACGCCGTCTCTCCTCGGCCAGCGACGAGGCCCGGCGCGGCGAGTCGGGGCCGGAACCGGTCGTGGGCGGCGGCGCGGCGGGCACCGGCATCGGGCGCGGGTCCGCCACGGGAGTGTCACCCCCGCCCATGGTCCGCACCACGCCGAAGATGACCACGATGCCCAGAGCCACCGCCATCGCCGTCGTCCAGTTGGGCGAACGACGCTCGCGGATCTTCAGCGGCATGTCGGCCTGGAAGACGCTGGAGGCCCGCACCGGCAGCGGCACGCCCCCGTGCTGCTCGTCGTAGCGGTGCACCAGCGTCTCGGGATCGAGGTCAACGATCTTGGCGATGTTTCTTATATGGCCCCGCGCGTAGAAATCTCCCCCGCATTGGGAGAAATCATTCCTCTCGATTGCCTGGATGAGCACCTCGCGAATGCGTGTCCGCGCGCTCAACTGCCCGACGGTCATCCCCTTTGACCGCCGGGCATCCGCCAGATCGCTTCCAATGCCCATGGCGCACGCCTCTCAGCCCCCGACGTTGCGTAGCGATACCTATTCAATCAGTAACCGCGTGGAGGATGCGCGGCGGGGGTCCCATTCCCGCACGGCGCCGTCATCCCCGGGCGAGCCGGTTGGGGGGCGGTATTCCCTGATATGTACCGGCACTTCCCGGTGCGGGCGGCCGGAGCCCCCCGCACCGCGCCGCCGGCCCACCGCGCAGGTCGGGCCGGAGCCCCCGTACGGCGCCGTCAGCCCCCGCGCAGGTCGGCCAGCAGGCCGGGAAGCTCGTCCGGCTTGACCATGACCTCTCGCGCCTTCGACCCCTCGCTGGGCCCGACGACGTTCCTGCTCTCCAGCAGGTCCATCAGGCGACCCGCCTTGGCGAAACCGACCCGCAGCTTGCGCTGGAGCATCGAGGTCGAGCCGAACTGGGTGGTCACGATGAGCTCGGCCGCCTGGACCAGCAGGTCGAGATCGTCGCCGATGTCCTCGTCGATCTCCTTCTTGGCGGTCGCCACGGCGGCCACGTCGTCGCGGTACTCGACCGCCATCTGGACCTTGCAGTGCCCGACGATCTCGCCGATCTCCTTCTCGGAGACGAAGGCGTTCTGCAGCCGCATGGGCTTGCTGGCACCCATCGGCAGGAAGAGCGAGTCACCCTGCCCGACGAGCTTCTCGGCGCCCGGCTGGTCCAGGATGACCCGGGAGTCGGCCAGCGAGGAGGTGGCGAAGGCGAGCCGGGAGGGCACGTTGGCCTTGATCAGGCCGGTGACCACGTCCACGCTGGGGCGCTGGGTGGCGATGACCAGGTGGATCCCGGCGGCGCGGGCGAGCTGGGTGATGCGGACGATGGAGTCCTCGACGTCGCGCGGGGCGACCATCATCAGGTCGGCGAGCTCGTCGACGATCACCAGCAGGTACGGGTAGGGCTGGTAGACCCGCTCGCTGCCCGGCGGCGGCACCAGCTTGCCGGCGCGGACCGCCTTGTTGAAGTCGTCGACGTGCCGGAAGCCGCTGGCGGCCAGGTCGTCGTAGCGGCGGTCCATCTCCCCGACGACCCACTCCAGGGCCTCGGCGGCCTTCTTGGGGTTGGTGATGATCGGCGTGATCAGGTGCGGGATGCCCTCGTAGACGCTGAGCTCGACCCGCTTGGGGTCGACCAGGACCATGCGGACCTCGTCGGGGGTGGCCCGCATCAGGATCGAGGTGATCAGCCCGTTGACGCAGACCGACTTTCCCGCGCCGGTGGCGCCCGCGATGAGCAGGTGCGGCATCTTGGCCAGGTTGGCCACTATCGTGCGTCCCTCGACGTCCTTGCCGAGCCCGACGATCATCGGGTGGTGGTCGGCCTGGGCGACCGGGGAGCGCAGGATGTCGCCCAGCGAGACGAGGTCCTTGTCGGTGTTGGGGATCTCGACCCCGATCGCCGACTTGCCGGGGATCGGGGACAGGATCCGGACATCGGCCGACTTGACCGCGTACGCGATGTTCTTGGTGAGCGCGGTGACCTTCTCGACCTTGACCGCCGGGCCGAGTTCGATCTCGTAGCGCGTCACCGTCGGCCCCCGGGTGAAACCGATCACCTGGGCGTCGATGGCGAACTGCTCCATCACGCTGGTCAGCGCGTTGACGACGACGGTGTTGGCCTTCGTCTGCGGCTTGGGCGCGGTGCCCGGGCGCAGCAGCTGCGACTCGGGCAGGGTGTACGGGCCCGCCTGGGGGGACAGCACGAGCTGCTCGACCTTGCGCGGCGCCGGGGTCGGCTCCGGAGGCGCCGACGACTCGACCCCGGCCACGGCCTCGGCCGCCTCCTCGTCCACCAGGCCGGGCACGATCTCCGGGGAGTGCCCGGAGGGGCGGCCGGGGGTCTCGGCGATCAGGGGCGTGTCGTAGGGCTTGACGTGGTCGCCCAGCTCGGTGCCCTCGGGCTCCGGCTTCTTGCGGGTGGAGGGCTTCTTCCTGGACGCGCGCGGCGTGGGGGGCAGGTCGCGGTTGAAGAGCATGTGCCGGATCTCGGCCAGCCGCTCGGGTACCCGGTGCACCGGCGTCGCGGTGATCACCAGGATGCCGAAGCCCGACAGGATCAGCAGCAGCGGGATGGTGATGAAGGACGGCAGGATGCTCGCCGGGGGCGCCGAGACGATGAAGCCGATCATGCCTCCGGCGGCCGCCACCTTGTCCATGCCGTCGGAACTGCCCCCCGAGGGGTACGGCGTGTCGTGGACGACGTGCACGACGCCGAGCACGCCGATGGTCAGGGCGGACCAGCCGATGATCATCCGGCCGGTGTCGGCGTTCTGGTCGGGGTGGCGCAGCAGCCGCCAGGCCAGCAGCACGAGCAGGATCGGGATCACCCAGGTCAGCGAGCCGAAGACGCCGCGCATCACCCCGTCGACCACGGTGGAGACCGTGCCGGTGTTCTTCCGCCAGGTCATCGCGGCCAGCACGACCGCCCCGGCGAAGACCGCCAGGCCGAGCCCGTCGCGGCGGTGCACGGGGTCGAGCTCGCGCGCGTTCTGCCCCAGGGCCCGCGCGGCGCTGCCGATGCCCCCGGCGAGGAGCATCCAGATGCCCATGAACAGCTTGCCGATCATGATGAGCACCCAGCTGATCGGGTCGTGCTGGGGTGAGGGCCTGCGGGCCTGGCTCGTGCTCCTCCCCCGGCCGGCGGGCGCCCGCCTCGCGGGGGCCGTACGGGCCTGGGAGGCGCCCGAACGGCCGGAGGACCCCTTGCCGGGGGGCTTTCCTGAGGAGCCTTTAGACGTACGGGTGGCCATGTTAGGGAGGTTAACGAGACGGGTGGTGGATTGCGCGCCGACTCGCCGCAGCCGCCCGACCCTCGCCGACGTTTCACAAGATCGGTCGATACTTCGTGAACAGTGATGAGGGGTGCTAAAGGTCCCATTGGCCTGCTGGAAAGCGTCTTCCATTCCATGTATTGACATTGCGTTTCATGTAGTAGAACCTCCTCACCAACAGGGCGTTGGGAGGAGACATATGTCCGCACTCGACTGGTCCGTTCTGGGCGCGTACTTCCTTGTCATGATCGGTATCGGCGTGTGGTCGAAGCGCCGCGTCAAAACCGTGATCGACTTCTTCACCGCCGGGGGCCGTATCCCCTGGTGGCTGTCCGGCATCTCGCACCACATGTCGGGATACAGCGCGATCATGTTCGTGGCGTTCGCGGCCGTGGCCTACAACTACGGGCTCGCGATGTACGTCTGGTGGGCGCTGACCATCGGCATCGGCGTCGGGATCGGCGCCTTCGTGTGGGCGGCCCGATGGAACCGGCTGCGTTCCAAACACGGCGTGGTCTCCCCGCTGGAATACCTCGCCCGGCGCTACAACCTGCCGACCCAGCAGGTGCTGGCCTACAGTGGCGCGCTGCTGAAGGTCGTGGACATCGCGGCCAAGTGGGTGGCGATCGCCATCCTGCTCCGGGGCTTCGCGGGCATCCCGATTCAGTGGGGCATCCTGGTCACCGGGGCCGTCACGCTGGTCTACATCACCGCCGGGGGGCTGTGGGCGGACGTGCTCACCGACTTCGGCCAGTTCGTCATCCAGGGCGTCGCGGGCATCGCCATGTTCGTCGCCATCATGGTCCAGCTGGACGGCGTCGCCACCCTGTGGACCATGTGGGACAAGCTGCCCCCGGGCCACGGCGACCCGTTCGCCGGGCCGTACACCACGACGTTCTTCCTCGCCCTGCTCTTCATCAAGACCTTCGAGTACAACGGCGGCATGTGGAACCTGGCCCAGCGCTACATGGCCTCGCCCTCGGGCTCGGCCGCGAAGCGTTCGGCACTGCTGTCCAGCGCGCTGTGGCTGGTCTGGCCGCTGATCCTGTTCATCCCGATGTTCGCCGCGCCGCTCATCGTGCCGGGCCTGGCCAACGCCGAGGAGGCGTACGTACGGCTGGCGCAGACCCTGCTGCCGCAGGGCGTGATCGGGCTGGTGCTCGCGGGCTTCTTCTCGCACACCATGGCCATGGTCGCCTCCGACGCCAACGTGATCTCCTCGGTCATCACCAGGGACATCGCCCCGGTGATCGTCCGCAAGGTGCGCGAGCTGTCGGCGCGGGCCGAACTGACCTTCGCCCGGGTGACCACGTTCACCTTCGTCCTGATCAGCATGGCGATCGCGATCTCGACCGAGGGTCAGGGCGTGGTCCTGAAGATCGTCGTCGACCTGGTCGCCGCGACGATGGGACCGATCTCGATCCCGCTGATGCTGGGCATGCTGCCGTGGTTCAAGCGGAGCGGCCCGACCGCGGCCATCGTCTCCTGGGCCGCCGGCCTGGGCGTCTGGGCGTACGTCAAGTGGATCATCGAGTCCAAGGACACGGCGATGGTCGTCGGCGTGCCGCTGGTGACCTCGCTGGTCCTGTACGTGGCGATCGGCTTCCTGAGGCCGGAGAACCGCGAGGACCGCGACGCGCTCGTCGACTCCCTGTCCACCGAGCCCGGGTCCACCGACCCGGAGCAGCATCAGCGGGCCGGAGCGGTCGGCTGACGCCCCCTCCGGTACGGCGTGGGCCCCCACAGCGTGGTGGGGGCCTTCACGGCGTGGAGTGCCCCACGGCGCGCCGGGCCCGCGCGGCAGGGGCGGACCTCCACGACCTCGTGGGGCTTCGGCGAGGGCCTCCACGGCGCGGCGCGGCGGCCGCGCGACTGTTCCCGGGCGCGGCGGGCTCCAGGACCCGCCCGCCCGGGAACATGCTCCTTCCACCGGGAGGGGAAGGGAAAACACGCGGACCGGGAATTCGGCGGGTCCGGGAACCGGGGCCCCGCCGACCCCCTTGCCGGACCACTCCCCGGATCCGGGCCACCCGCCGGACTCCGGCTACGTGAACTACTTGTCGGACTCCAGGACGCCGCCGTTGGCCACGTCCGACTTCTCGATCTCGGTGAAGACGATGCGCACCGCCTCGCGGCGCGCCTTCAGGATGTCCACGGCCGCCTCGGTCAGCGCCGCCACGAACTCGCGGCGCTGGTCGAGGGTCCTGCCGGACAGGAGTTCCACGGTGATGTTCGGCATGCTGAATCCTCCAGGTCAGGTTGTTGCATAACATGAGATCACATTCCATTACATGGAACAACTGAAGGGCGTAACCGTCTTAGCAATCGGGACGCGGGCGGATCGGCTCAGCCGTTGAGCGCCGGGGCGGCGGGAGCACCGGGCGCGCCGAGGGCCGCGGAGACCTCGCGGGCCGCGGCGACGACGTCGGGCGCGAACCGCTCCAGGTCGTCGCGGCCCATGTCCATCGCGAGGGCGGAGATGGAGATGCCGCCGAGCACCTGACCGGTGTGGTCGAAGACCGGGGCGCCGACGCAGAGGATGCCGGGCAGGTTCTCCTCGTTGTCGAGCGAGTAGCCGCGGGACCGTACCAACGCCAGGTCGGCCAGCAGGTCCTCCGGCGTCGCCAGCGTGGTGGGGGTCGGGGCGGGCATGCCCGTACGGGCGCAGATGGCGCGGACCTCGTCGGCACCGAGCTGGGCGAGGACCGCCTTGCCGATCGCGGTGCAGTGCAGGCGCAGGCTCATCCCGACGCGGGAGGGCATCTGGTAGGGCCGCCGGCCCTCCAGCTTGTCGACGTAGACGGCCTCGTCCCCGCTGCGGATCGCGAAGTGCGTGGTGTAGCCGATCCGCTCGTGCAGCGCGTGGAGCGCGCCGGAGGCCTGGCGGGCCGGGTCGAAGCGGTTCATGACCCGGCCCGCCAGCGTGAGGATCCGGGGGCCCGGCTCGTAGCCGCCGCGGCCGTCGGCCCGCGCGAACCCCCACTCGACGAGCGACTGGAGGATGCGATGGACGGTCGACTTGGACACGCCCGTCGCGGCGGCTATGTCGGTCACGCGGTGGTGCTCGGCGATCGCCTCCAGCACCGCCAGCGCCTTGTCGATGGAACTACCTTCCCTGACCACGATCGTGAGCCTACTGGTCAGCGTGCCAACCAACCTCCGTCGACGGCCAGCAGATGCCCGTTGACGTAATCGGAGGCGCCGGACGCCAGGAAGACGGCGGCGCCCACGAGGTCCTCGGGGGTGCCCCAGCGCCCCGCCGGGATGCGGCCCCTGATCTCGGCCTCCCGCTCGGGGTCGTCCCAGAGCCGCTCGGTGTTGCCGGTCCTGATGTAGCCGGGGGCGATCGCGTTGACCTGCACCCCCGAGCCCGCCCACTCGCAGGCCAGCGCCCGCGTGAGACCGGCGACACCGTGCTTGGCCGCGGTGTAGCCGACGACGTTGACGCCGCCCTGGAAGGACAGCATGGAGGCGATCATGATGATCTTCCCGGAGCCCCGGGCGAGCATCCGCGCCCCGAGGACCTGGCTGAGCAGGAAGACCGCGTCCAGGTTGACGTCGAGCACCTCGCGGAAGGACTCGTGGGAGTGCTCGGCGGCCGGGGCCCTGCGGATGATCCCGGCGTTGTTGACCAGCACGTCGACCGGGCCCAGCCGCCCGGCCGCCTCGGGGACGGCCCGCGGGTCCGACAGGTCCAGGACCCACCGGGAGGCCTGCCTGCCGGTCTTGCGGACCTCCGTCTCGACCTCGTCCAGGTCGTCGTCGCGGCCGTGCAGCACGATGTCGGCCCCGGCCGCCGCCAGGCCCACGGCGAGGGCCCGGCCGATCCCGGTCCGCGCGCCGGTGACGAGCGCGGTCCTGCCCTCCAGCGAGAACATCAGCGCAGCTCGCCGATCTCGACCTGCTCCATGTCCTCGAAGGCCTGGTTCTCCCCGCCCATCGCCCAGACGAAGGAGTAACTTCTCGTGCCGAAGCCGCAGTGCACCGACCAGGGCGGGGAGACGACCGCCTGACGGTCGGCGACGACGAGGTTGCGCGTCTCGTCCGGCCGTCCCATCAGATGGATCACCCGCTCGCCGGGTGGCAGGTCGAAGTAGAGGTATACCTCGGTCCTGCGCTCGTGGGTGTGGCAGGGCATGGTGTTCCACATGCTGCCGGGCTCCAGCACCGTCACGCCGAGTACGAGCTGGCAGCTCCGGATGCCCTTGGCGTGGATGTACTTGTAGATCGTCCGGTCGTTGGAGCCATCTTGGCCGCCCAGCCGTACCGGCTCGGCGTCCTCCAGGGTCGCGGCGGTCGTCGGGAGGGTCGCGTGCGCGGGGGTGGAGACCAGATAGAACGCGCCGCCCTCGAAGACCACCTCGCGGGCTCCCCTGCCGACGTAGAGGCACTCCTTGGCGGCCAGGGGGTACGCGGTGCCGTCGACGGTCACCGTGCCGGGCCCGCCGATGTTGACCACGCCGAGCTCGCGGCGCTCCAGGAAGTACTCCGACCTGAGCGGGTCGGGGCAGTGCAGTCTCAGTGGCCCGTCGTCCGGCAGGGCCCCGCCGACCACGATGCGATCCTCGTGGGAGTAGAGCAGCCGGACCTCCCCTGGCACGAAGAGCTGTTCCACCAGGAACCGGCGGCGCAGCCAGTCGGTGGTCGCCCCGGTGATCTGGTCGGGTGCCGTGGCGTGCCGTACCTCCATCGCCCCTCCATTGTTCTATTACATGAAATTAGAAGCTGCTACATAGAACATTGTGAGCATACAACGGCCCTCTTCCCCGCGCACTCACCGCGATTCCCACCACGCGCGGGCGCCCGGAAAACGATCCCGGAAACGAGAACTTTTCCCGCCGCGACCGGGTCCCACATAGGGAATCGCCACCGAACGGACCACCGAGCACACGGGAGAGACCGATGACGACTGGCATGGCACGGACGACGATCCGGCTGGCGGCGGCCGGCGCGGTCGCGGGCACGGTCCTCGCGACCGCCCTCGCGGGCGGCACCGCCCTCGCCGAGACAGGCGAACCGGGCGGAACGGGCGAGACGGGAAGGACCGCCGCGGGGATCCCGAGAAACTTCCTCCTGCACGAGCCCCAGGCCCGCAAGCCGGTGAGGTATCCGGGCGAGGAGAAGTGGACCATCAGCGACAGGCTGGGAGGGAACCTGGAGACGAACCCGTGCGGCCTGCGCCGCCCCGCCGATCGCGACCGGGTGGCCATGCGGACCGTCGTCTACCAGGCCCCCGAGTACCACTCCGGCGAGCAGCTGGTGATCTACCGCTCCACGGCCGCCGCGCGCAGGGCGCTGACCGGGCTCCTCGGGCAGGTCGACAGGTGCGCCCGCGTCAAGTCCGAGGGCACGGTCACCAGGACCTGGGCCGAACCCGTCCGGGCCGGGGACCGGGCCGTACGGATCACCCTCCAGGGCTACGACGCCAGGGGCGTGCGTCCGATCATCGGCGGGCAGCGGGCCGTCGTCGTCCGCGAGGGCCGGGCCGTCGCGATCTACCTGCTGGCGGGCGAGTACGGCAAGGTACGCGGCTCCGACTTCACCCGGCAGCTGAAGGACGCCAGGAAGATGGCGGCCAAGGTCTGCTCCCTGCGCGGCGTCTGCTGACCGGCACGGGAAAGGCCCACAGAACCGGCGCGCCCGCCCGCACGACGGGCGGGCGCGGCAGGGCCGGGCGGGACGGGCCCGCGACAGGGCCACGCGGGACGGGGACCGCCGATCCGGGCGGCCCGATGGCCCGTACGGCGGCCGGTGCGGCCGCCGTACGGTGCGAGGGTCAGACCTCGACCACCACGGGGATGATCATCGGGCGGCGGCGGTAGGTGTCGCTCACCCAGCGCCCCACGGTCCTGCGGACCACGCGGCGGACCTGCTGGATGTCCACCACCCCGTCGGCCGCGTTCTCCTGCAGGGCCCTCTCGACCTGCGGCAGGATGTCGTCGAACATGGCCGGGTCGATGCCCGATCCCCTGGCGTGGATCTCCGGGCCCCCGGCGAGCTTGCCGGTGGCGGTGTCGACCACGATGACGATGGAGATGAAGCCCTCCTCGCCCAGGATGCGGCGGTCCTTCAGCGCGAAGTCGGTGACGTCGCCCACCGAGGTGCCGTCCACGTAGACGTAACCGGCGGGAACCGCGCCCACGATCTTGGCCCGGCCGTCGACCAGGTCCACCACGACGCCGTCCTCGGCGATCACGATGTGGTCGTCGGGCACCCCGGTCAGCGCGGCGAGCTTGGCGTGCGCCCGCAGGTGGCGCCACTCGCCGTGCACCGGCATGAAGTTGGACGGCCGCGTCAGGTTGAGCACGTACAGCAGCTCACCGGCGGCGGCGTGCCCGGAGACGTGCACCTTCGCGTTGCCCTTGTGCACCACGCGGGCGCCCCAGCGCGACAGCCCGTTGATCACGTTGTTGACCGCGGTCTCGTTGCCCGGCACCAGCGAGGAGGCCAGCAGGACCGTGTCGCCCTCGGCGATGCGGATCGGGTGGTCGCGGTTGGCCATGCGCGACAGCGCCGCCATCGGCTCGCCCTGGGACCCGGTGCAGATCAGCACCACGTCCTCCGGCGGCCAGCCCTCGATCTCCTTGGAGTCGACGATCAGACCCGGCGAGACCCGCAGGTAGCCCAGGTCGCGGGCGACGCCCATGTTGCGCACCATCGAGCGGCCGACCAGCGCGACCTTGCGGCCGTGCTTCTCCGCCGAGTCGATGACCTGCTGGACGCGGTGGATGTGGGAGGCGAAGCTCGCCACGATCACACGCTTGCCCGCGGTGCGGATGACCTCGTCGATGACCGGCGCGATCTCCCGCTCGCTGGTGACGAAGCCCGGCACCTCGGCGTTGGTCGAGTCGGACATCAGCAGGTCGACGCCCTCGGCGCCGAGCCTGGCGAACCCGCCCAGGTCGGTCAGCCGCCCGTCGCTGGGCAGCTGGTCCATCCGGAAGTCGCCGGTGTGCAGGACGATGCCCGCGGGCGTCCTGATCGCGACGGCCAGCGCGTCGGGGATGGAGTGGTTGACGGCGAGGAACTCGCACTCGAACGGCCCGAACCGGTGCCGCTCCCCCTCCACGACCTCGCGCTTGGTCGGCTGGATGCGGTGCTCGGTGAGCTTGGCCTCGATCAGCGCCAGCGTCAGCCTGGATCCCACGATCGGGATGTCGCGGCGCTCGCGCAGCAGGTAGGGCACGGCACCGATGTGGTCCTCGTGCGCGTGGGTCAGGACCACGGCCTCGATGTCGTCCAGGCGGCCCCGGATGTATTCGAAGTCGGGCAGGATCAGGTCGATGCCGGGCTGGTCGGGCTCGGGGAACAGCACCCCGCAGTCGACGATCAGCAGACGGCCTTCGTACTCGAACACGGCCATGTTGCGGCCGATCTCGCCGAGACCGCCCAGCGCGACGATGCGCAGGGCACCCTCGGGCAGCGCGGGCGGCAGCCCGAGTTCGGGATGGGGGTGACTCATCCGGCCACACCTCTCTCAGAGGTCTCACATGCGACGGAGGCCCCGGTAGGCAGCAGGACTACTCCCTCGCCGAGCACTCCGTCCCCCAGCGGACCGTTGTGTCTTCTTTCTCGCAAACTCTCGTTCCTCCCGAATGCGGCCGGTGAGGGCCGCGGTGTTTTATCTCATGTCACAACTTCGTCGGACAGCTTCACACCGCCCGCGATCAAGTCTTCGCGCAGCCTCGCGAGCTGCTCCCGGGTCGCCTCCACCAGGGGCAACCTCATCGGTCCCGCGGGCTGCCCGACCAGGGACAACGCCGCCTTCGCCATGATCGCACCACCGGCCTGCATCATGATCGCGGAGACCACGGGAAGCAGCCTGCGGTGGATGGCGAGCGCGCCCGCGACGTCCCCGGAGCGGTACGCCTCGATCATCGCGGCGATCTCCGCGCCCGCGACGTGGCCGATCACGCTGACGCACCCCGCGGCTCCCACCGACAGCCACGGCAGGTTGAGCGTGTCGTCACCCGAGTAGTAGGCCAGACCGGTGGACGCGATGATCTGCGATCCCTCGAACAGGTCGGCCTTGGCGTCCTTCACCGCGACGATCCGCTCGTGCCTGGCGAGCCGCGCCAGCGTCTCACGCCGGATCGGCACGCCGCTCCGGCCAGGGATGTCGTAGAGCATGGCAGGCAGGGCCGTCGCGTCCGCCACGGTGGTGAAGTGGCGGTAGATCCCCTCCTGGGGGGGCTTGCTGTAGTACGGCGTCACCAGCAGGAGACCGTGCGCCCCGGCGCGCTCGGCGGCTTTGGCCAGCCCCACGCTGTGGTGGGTGTCGTTGGTCCCGGCTCCGGCGACGACCGTGGCGCGGTCGCCGACCGCCTCGACGACGGCGCGCAGCAGGCGCTCCTTCTCGTCGTCCGTGGTCGTCGGGGACTCCCCCGTCGTGCCGCTCACGACGATGCCGTCGTTACGCTGCTCGTCCACCAGGTAGGTGGCGAGGCGCCCCGCTGTCTCGTAGTCGACCGCTCCGTCACTCGTGAACGGTGTGACCATCGCGGTCAGCATGCGGCCGAAGGGGGCGTCGGAGGTTCCAGTTGGCGCTGCCATAGACCGAACGCTACCTGGATCCGCTGAAACGGTGGACCCCGCCACCCCGCCTAACCTCCGTCCACCGATGGGCCTAAGAGCGAACATCCCCCCGAGGTGCCCGCTGCACACCGTACACGCGGATATACACCGCCGCGGCGACGGACCCCGGCCGACGCTCCCCGCGGGCCGTTCCGGCCTTGCCGTACGGGGCGGAACGGCGACCGGGCCGGGCGTCCCGGGCGGCGGGAGGGCCGGGGTGATCGGGACGCGGATCCGGACGGTCTCCGTCGGTGCGGGTTCGGTGCGGGTTCAGTGCGGGTTCGGTGCGGATGAGGCCGGTCACCGCCGAAGAGCGGAAGGAAGGCGGCCAGAAAACGGCTTCCGCAGGCCTCGCGCCCGATTATGTGAAATAACGAGAACTTTGTCCGCTTTGACGGCGGCGGGGACATCCTTGAACGAGAAAGAGGCCGCCGATATGTGCTCGGGGGTACACACATCGACGACCTCTACCGTTGAATCGGCGATCCTTACGCGGGCGTTACAGGGTCTCTGAGATATTTTTGGCCACTTCTGGGAGCGGCGGTAAAGTTGGAGCTCCAAATCGGAGCCATTACCCTGTGTTGCGCATTGAATACGACAGGATGGGACAACGCCCCAGACCCCCAGGGATGGACACGTGGCAAGCTCCGATCCTGTCTACCTGCGCGTCGTCGCCGACATCCGGCGCCAGATCGTCGACGGCTCCCTTCCCCCCGGCGCCCCGATCCCCTCGCGCGCCCAGCTGACCAGGAAGTACGGCGTGGGCGAGACCGCCGCCCGGCACGCGCTGCGCGTGCTCGTCGCCGAGGGCCTGATCGTCGGCCGCGTCGGCTCGGGTCACTACGTACGAGAACAGCCGGTGCTGCTCCCCCTGCACCGATGGCGTTTCCACGACCACCACGCCCCCTTCGGCGCGGACATCCAGTCACAGGGCACCCGGGCCACCTGGGACTGGCGGGCCGAGCCCGCCGGCGCCACCCCGGACATCGCCCACCGCCTCCGGCTGGACGAGTCGGCCCCGGTCACCCGCACCCACTACGTCTTCCGCGGCGACGGCAAGCCGATCCAGCTGGCCACCTCCTACGAGCCCGCCGAGTTCGGCGAGACCGCGGAGGAGAGCCCCCGGAGCCTGATCGCCCGTCTGTCGGCCATCGGCGTCAAGGTCACCGAGATCGTCGAGCAGGTCTACACCCGCGTCCCGCAACCGGCCGAGAGCGACGCCCTCGCCCTGCCCGCGGGCGTCCAGGTCCTGCACGTCGAGCGCACCCACTGGGCCGGAGACCGCCCGGTGGAGACCAGCGACATCGTCGTCCCCGGCGACCGCTTCCGCCTCGTCTACACCCACCCCCTGCACCCCTGACGCCTCGTCCCGAAGGCCGGCGCGGCGGGCGAGGGCGTTTCCGTGCGACCGGGGGCGGGTCCTCACCGTCTCGTGTCGCGGCACCCGCCTGTCGCCCGCCGTGGAAGCCCCACAGGCCCCGGAAGCCGCGAGGACGTCCGCCGGCCTGCGACACCACGCCGGACAGGGAAACGGTCATAAAGCCTTAAAATTCCCTTCAGCCCCAATATCCCCTCTGGCCGCACATGTGGCTGACTCTCGAACGGAACGGATCGTCCAACCATGATCCGGTCACCTGACAGATCAGCCACGAAGAGGGACAACAGATGCGTAGATGGCGTGCGGCCGCAGTGATCGCGACGATCGGTGTCGCGATGGGGGCGCTGTCCGGGACGGCGACGGCCGACGGGCACGGCGACGACGACAGGCACCACCGCCGCACCTTCGACCTGCAGGCCCACCGGGGTGGGCTGGGGCTGGTCGTGGAGAGCACTCTCGCCTCGTTCGCCAACGGTCTGGAACTCGGGGTCAGCACGCTCGAACTCGACGTGCAGATCACCGAGGACGGCAAGGCGGTCGTGACCCATGACCGGCAGATCAACGGCAGGAAGTGCCGGGACACCGCCCCCGCGTTCGACGGCGACCCCGAGTTCCCCTACGTCGGCAAGTTCATCAACACGCTGACCCTGGCGCAGGTCAGGACCATGGACTGCGGCAGCCAGACGCTGGCGGAGTTCCCCGGCCAGCGGCCGGACCCCGGAGCCCGGATGCCCCTGCTGAGCGAGGTGTTCGACCTGGTCAAGCGCTACCGCGCGCACGACGTCATGCTCAACGTCGAGACCAAGGTCGAGGCCGGGGCGCCGCAGCAGACGGCCCCCAGGGAGCAGTTCGTCCAGGTCACGGCGGCCGAGATCCGCAAGGCCGGGATGCGGCGCCAGGTCACCGTCCAGAGCTTCGACTGGGGCGCCCTGATGCGGATGCGCCAGGTCGACCGGAAGCTGCCTCTCGTGGCCCTGACCAACCGGGACTTCCTGCAGACCGGACAGCCCGGCGCGTCCCCCTGGCTCGGCGGGATCGACATCGACGACTTCGGCGGCGACCCGCTCAAGGCGATCAAGTCCTTCGGCGCGACCGCCTTCTCCCCCGTGCACGGCACCCCGCAGAACGGGAAGATCACCGACCCCGGCTACCAGCCCTACGTCACCAAGGAGATGGTCGACCAGGCGCACCGCCTCGGCATCAAGGTGATCCCGTGGACCGTCGACGACGAGCCCACGCTGAACAAGCTCATCGACGACGGCGTCGACGGCATCATCACCGACTACCCCGACCGCCTGCGGAAGGTGATGTCCGACCGCGGGTTCGAGCTTCCCCGGCAGTACTCCCTCAGGTAGTCCCGACCGGGGTTCCCGCGCCGGTTTCGCGACCGCGCCGAGCTCACCGCCCTGGCCCGGCGACCACGCGCCCGCCCTGGAGTGAGGGCGGGAAGGGACGCCGGCCTGGCCGCTGTCCGGCGGTCCCACACAGGACCGCCTGGCCGCTGTACGGCGGTCCCGCACCGGACCCTCCGACCGATGCGGGACCGCCGCCCGGCCTCTCTCCATCCGGTTCCCCATCCGGCCGGAATGTCGGCGCCACCTGGTAGAACCGACCTAGTTTCCCGAGCCGGAGGTGCCGATTGCGCGTCAAGGACATGCCCGCCAACGACCAGCCGCGCGAGCGCCTCCTGGCCGGCGGGGCGACCGCGCTGGCCGACCGGGAGCTGCTCGCCCTGCTGATCGGCTCCGGCAGCCGGGGCACCAACGCGATGGAGCTGGCCTCCCACCTGATCGCCCACTGCGGCGACCTGCACGGCCTGGCCCGCTCCGACGCCCACCGCCTGATGCGGGTGCCGGGCATCGGCCCCGCGAAGGCCGCCCGGGTCATCGCCGCCTTCCATCTCGTACGGCAGGCGCAGGCGGAGCCCGAGCGCCGCCGCGTCACCTGCTCCGGGGATCTGGCCGCCGTGGCGGCCCCGCTCCTGCGCGGCCTCAGCCACGAGCGGGTGGTCGTCGTGGTCTGCGACCCGAGCGGCGCGGTGACCCGCAAGGCGATCGTGAGCGAGGGCGGCAGCGACCACGCGCCCGCCCCGGTCCGCGAGATCATGAGCACCGTCCTCACCTCCGGCGGCTCCTCCTTCGGCCTGGCCCACAACCACCCCAGCGGCTCCCTCGACCCCAGCCTCGCCGACCTGGAGGTCACCGCCCGCCTGCGCGACGCCGCCGAGACCGTCGGCCTGCGCTTCCTCGACCACCTCGTCGTCACCGACACCGCCTGGCGTCGCGTCCCTCCGTGACAGGAGAAGGGGGCCCGGCAGGTGAGTGTGGGAAGGGACGCCTGCCGGGCCGCTGTCCGGCGGTCCCGCACCGGACCCTCCGACCGATGCGGGACCGCCGCCCGACCTCCCCGGACGACATGGCCTCCTTCAGGGAGCTCGGGGGCTTTTGTGGGCGCCGGTCCGGAGTCGTCCTCCTCCCGGCGCCCGATCGTCAGTGGGCGGCGCCCATCAGGAGCCGAAGCCACAGCTCCTGTGTCCGCCTGGCGACCACCCAGGGCGACTCGTGCACGACCACTCCCTTTCTCGCCCGTTCCGTTCGCCGTACGAACATCAGCCCACCCGCCTGACAGAGCTCGTAGAAGGTGGGGAGGCAGTCACAGGTGTGCTCCTTGATCCGCAACCGGTCGGCCCTCGGCCGCTCGGGCCTCCAGTCGATCGGCTCGTAACCCACCTGCAACGGCGCCACGTGATGCCCGTGATGCCGCCCGACCGGCACCCCCGCCACCACGAGGACTCCCATCCCCCACGCGCCCATGTGATGACAGTACGTCTAGTCGTATCGTCTCGTCAAAATTGATATTGAGCTTCGGGAAATCAGAGGTACCGTTATGACTACCTCCGTAGGCGTTCGTCTATATTTTGAATGTGCTCGATCATGATGGAGACACCCACCTCTACCTCCAGATCGCAGAGATCATCCGCCAGCGGATCACGGAGGCGAACCTTCCGTCAGGGCATGCCGTTCCAAGCGAGACCGACATCAGGAGCGAATTCGGTGTCGCACGAACAACCGCGAGACGAGCGGTTCAAACACTGCGGGACGAGGGACTCGTCTACACCGTTCAGGGTGAGGGAACGTTCGTGGGTCCGCCCGACGAAGGAGTTCGCCAACCTCGCAGAACACCCATGTATCAGCAGATCGCGGATGAGATCGCCGAGCGTATTCGCAACGGCTCCCTGCAACAGCGCCGCCCCATCCCAAGCGAGACGACACTGATGCAGCAATACGACGTGGCACGAGAGACCGCGCGTCGCGCGGTGGGACTCCTCCGTGAGCGAGGATGGATCTACACCGTGCCTCAGCGCGGGAGTTATGTCTCTCCTGAGGAGAAATGGCCGCAGGAGTAGCGAAGACGTTTATGGATTCATCCTGGTCAGCCGTATCGATACGTCTAATGCGTGGCCGTGCTCGACAGAGATGGACCGGTTCCCCTGTACAAGCAGGTAGCCGACATTGTGCAGGGTCACATTGATGAGAGCGATCTTGTCCCTGGTGACCCCATCCCTAGCGAGGCCGACCTCGAAGTCGACTACGGCATCGCACGCACCACTGCCCGCCGCGTGACTCGGGAACTTCGCGCCCGGGGTCTCGCACACACCATCCAAGGCAAGGGGACTTTCGTAGGTCCTGCGGGGGTTCCGCTTCGGCGACGGAAAACCCCCATCTACGAGGAGATCGCCAACCAAGTTGCCGACATGATCCAGCGAGGCAAGATCAAGGTCAATCGCCGAATTCCCAGCGAGAAACTACTCATGTGCGAGTACGGCGTCGCCAAGGCCACCGTCCGGCATGCCGTCGCGTTCCTGCGCAGTCAAGGCTGGGTTTTCACAGTGCCCTATCGCGGCACCTACGTGTTGCCACCGGAGGATTGGCCGACACAGACCCAGGAGCGCGACTCTTCGAGTGGATGAGGGTCAGGGGTGAGGACGAGAGCGGAGGGCTTCGAGGGCGCGGTCGGCGTGGGCCTCCATGGAGCTCTCGCTGTGGATCACTTCCAGGAGGCGGTGGTCCACGTCGATGACGAAGGTCATCCGGCGGGTGAGGAAGGGGCCCACCGCGACGGTGCGGCGGGCGCCGAGGCGCCGGGCGACGGTGCCGTCGGGGTCGGAGAGCAGCGGGAAGCCCAGCTGGTTGGCCTGGGCGAACCTCGCCTGCCTGTCCACCTGGTCGCGGCTGATCCCGATCCTGGTCGCCCCCTCGGCGGCGAAGTCGGCCGCCAGGTCACGGAAGTGGCAGCTCTCGGCCGTGCATCCGGAGGTCATGGCCGCCGGATAGAAGAAGAGCACCACCGGCCCCTTCGCCAGGAACTCGCTGAGCCGCCGCCGCGTGCCCGTCTCGTCAAGAAGCTCGAAGTCCTCGACCACATCTCCCACCGAGAGGCCCACGCCCACGAGTCATCTCCTTATGTCATCGGAGGATCTCCGCTCGCCCCTGGCCGTCGTGATCGGGCGAGAGTGGAAGTCGGAGTCCCAGCCTCATTTCTAAGCGATTCACCGGCCGAGCGACAGGCCCATAACCGACCCACCCTGGAATATCCGTTCTCATCCCGCGAAAACCCCGTGAACCGGCTGCGAATCACCGCTGCCCCTCAGCGGTCCTGGGGATGCGCCCCCGCATGTACGGATGTACGACGGCGAGCGCGAGGAACGTGCAGAACGGGGCGACCACACCGGCCCAGGGCGGCACGAAACGCAGGAGCAGGGACGCGCAGAGGGCGCCGAGGACGAGGGCGATCACGATGGCGGCGCGACGCCGGTTGTCGGTGGACCAGCCTGACGCCGAGGTCTCGAACAGCGAGGTGAGGGTGCCCGTGACGAACGTGGCCGTGATGCCGGCGAGGTTGACGCGGCGGGCCGCGGCGGCCTGCATGCCCATGGCGCAGGATCCCGCCCCGATCAGCGCGAGGATCGCGACAGGGCTGGGGGCTCCCGCGATGAGCGCCCAACCGGTGAGGAAGGCGATCTGGAGGGCCAGATCGGCCCACAGGAGCCTGACGGCGGCCAACGGCCACAACGCGTGCCCCTCGCGACGCCCCGGCATTGTGAAGCCGATGAGAAGTCCCGCGCAGAACCCCGCGCAGGCGAGTCCGGAGCGCAGTGCGTGGAGCGCCCAGTCCTCGCGGCCCGCGAGGGCGAAAAGGATGAGATTGCCGGTCATGTTCGCGGTGAAGACACCGCCGAGCCCGAGGAAGGCGATCGCGTCCGTCGCCCCCGACGCCAGCGTCAGCAGCACGAGAGCGACATGACTCCGCCGCTGGACGGACCTCGTCCCAAGCGTCCGTGTCGAACCGGACGCGGAAGACGGATTGGGAATGGGCACGGAAGACGGACCGAAAGGTAACGAGGGGTCTTCTCCCTCACGGCGAGTCATGGGGCTGATCGGCCATCTGCCGTCCTCCGTAGTCATGCGGTTGCGCGCACGATGAATTTTCCCAGCTCGGAGCGGTTTCACCCGGCTTTCCGCCTTCGAAAGCGGGTGACGCGATGCTTCCTTCCGAATCGGCCTCACGTTTGCGGGGAATCGTCCTATCCTGGCCGCACGCCGTACATCGAGGATCGGATCGACACCGTCGAATCCGACATCGCTGAGATCAAAAGCGACATCGCAGCGATCAAAGCCGGGCAGAGCGGTATGGAGCTGAAGCTCAACCGCGTGTCCCAGGACGTCGCCGAGCTCAAAGCCGGGCAGATCGGGATCCGCGACCTGCTCGCTCGCGTCGTCGTGCGGCTGGAGGGCGTGGCCTCGTAGCCCGTACGAGACCCGGGCAGCAGCGAGCCCCGGCCCGGGGAAGGCCGGGGCTTTCGTATGTCCGCACCCGCCCGCGCCGACGCCACATCAAGGCCGCCATCGCCGAGAGGAGCGGCCAGGTGGCCGGCCGGCCCGTCGCGCCGGCTCGGCGGGGTCCGGGTCAACTCACCAGTGACCCGGCGTAGAACTGCGCGGGGTCCGCCGCGAGCGAGGCCTTCACGTAACGGCTCGTGTCATCGACCAGCACCTCGATCGCACCTGACCGCACGCCGTCGAGGCTCGCTCGGGCGACGTCCAGCGGGTCGATCTTCGGGATGTCGTAGCCGGCCATCATGTCGGTGTCGGCGGCTCCGAGGTGCACGCCCTGCACCAGGGTCTTCTGACCGGCGAGTTCGAGGCGCAGGCCGTTCGTCATGTTCCACTCGGCGGCCTTGGCCACCGAGTAGGCGCCCGCTCCGTCGGAGGCGAACCACGACAGCGCCGACAGGATGTTCACGATCGCCCCGCCGCCGTTCGACGCGAGAACCGGCGCGAACGCGCGGATCACGCCGAGGGTCCCGAAGAGGTGCGTGTCGAGCTCGAGCCGGATCGCGTCGAGGTCGCCGGTCAGAAGGTTCGTGCCAGTCGTGATGCCGGCGTTGTTGACCAGCAGGGTGACATCGGGGGCCGCGGCGGCCGCGTCCGCCACCGACCGCGCGTCGAGGAGGTCGAGGCGCAGCACCTCGACCCGCGGGTCGGACACCTCGATCAGCTCGGGGCGGCGGGCCGTGGCGTAGACCTTCGCGGCGCCGCGCGCGAGCAGCTCGTCGACGAAGCGGCGGCCGATGCCGCGGTTGGCCCCGGTGACGAGTGCGATCGAGCCGGTGACATCCATGGGGGTTCCTTTCGATCCGTGACGGACGCGGTCGCGTCCGCCCGCTGTCGAGTACGTTAAGACTTGACGTTGACGTCAAGGGCAAGTCGTACGCGCCGGCGGGTGTCACCGGTCGAGACGAGAGACGAAAGACGAGATCGAAGGGTGCGCACATGCGGATCGGCGAGCTGGCCGGCAGGTCGAAGGTGAGCACGCGCGCGCTGCGCTACTACGAGGAGCAGGGCATCCTCAGCTCCGAGCGCACGCCGAGCGGTCAGCGGCTCTACGCGGATTCGGCGATCGACCGGGTGCGGCTCATCCGGCAGTTGTACGCCGCCGGGCTCGGCAGCCGCACGATCGCGACCATCCTGCCCTGCGTCGATGCCGGGCACGCGGAACCTGAGGTGATCGAGATCCTGCGCGCCGAGCGTGCCCGCATCACCGCGAGCATCGCCGAGCTGGAGGGGGCGGGGCGGAGGCTGGATCAGGTGATCGAGCTCGCCGTGCGCCCGGATCCGGAGCACTGCCCGGCACTGCGCGAGCAGTCGGCCGCGGGGAACACCGAGAATGCCGGGAACGCCGCAAAGGCCGGGATCACGGCGTCGGTCTGACCGCGCGACGCGGGAGGGGTCCGGAGTCCGTACGGGCTCTAGAACACCGGGATGATGTCCTCGGGGTCGAGGGCTTCGACCTGGACGCCGTCGATGTCGAGTTCGGGGATGGCGGGGAACTCGATGCCCCAGCGTTCGACGATGGCGCGGATCCTGGCCATGGCCACGCGCCAGTTGTCCGCCTGTTCCTCGTAGGAGAGCACGCCGAGGCCCGCGTCGCGGGCGTGGTCCATCAGGACGCGGTGGTTGGGCAGGAAGTACGGCGGGAGCTCCCAGAAGCCGCCGGGAGGCTCCCAGAGGATCATCGAGAGGAAGACGAAGCCCGCGCGCAGCTGGCGGGTGATCAGGGAACGGGTGTCGTCGGTGAGGCCCGGCCACTCGTTCTCCAGGATGGTCATGCAGATCTGCAGGTGGCGCGACTCGTCGCGGCCGATGCGGTGGAACATGTCACCGAAGACGGGATGCCTGGTCCCGGTCGCCATGCCCCGGAACAGGGTGGACGCGGCCATCTCCCCCATCATGAAGCTGGTGAACAGCACCGGCAGGCTGTACCTGCCGACGGCGCCGCTGTAGCCCGTCCAGTAGCGGCCACCGTTGTGATAGAGCCAGCCGATGTTGTTGTGGGCGGCCTTCTCCAGGTCGGTGACGGGGGTCCAGTCGAGCGGCCCGCCCGGCCAGAGCCTGGCGATGGTGCGCTGACAGCACTCCTCGTGGTTCATCTCGTCACGCGTGATCGAGAAGAAGCACTTCCTGACCGGGTCCTCCTCATGCTTCTCGAACGCCTGGATGGTGGCGCGGGCGAAGACGGCCGGGCCCGAGGCGTCGAAGTTGGCGAGCACGGAGAACCAGTACATGATCCCGAGGCGCTGCTCGTGGGTGAAGTCGCTCGGCCTGAGATCCTCCCAGGGCAGGTCGGCCGGGTTCCAGACCGTCCGCTTGGACTTCTCGTAGATGGCGGCGAGCTTCTCGGTCTCGACCCGCCACTCCATCGGGTAGATATTCGGCTGAGGGATCTCGGGAGCGGGCCAGAAACCGCCCTCGGGAATCGTCAGGTCCGCCATGGCCACACCCCCTGTGACGGCTTCGTCTCACATCTTGCGCCTGTATGTCACGTCTTTCAAGGACGCCCCGGGGTCCGGCCCGGCGCGCCCCACCTCGGGACCCGGCACAGGATCCGTCCCGACCCCGAAGATTTTCAGGAGCGGGCCCGCTGGGTCAGGGCGACGCACGCGAGGACGGCCAGCGCCGCCGCGATCGTGACCGGGCCGAAGAGCTCGCCGAGCAGCAACCAGGCCCACAGCAGCGTCAGCAGCGGCTGGGCGAGCTGGGTCTGCCCGGCGCGGGCGATGCCGCCCATGGCCAGGCCCGCGTACCAGGGGATGAAGCCGAGGAACATCGAGACCAGGCCGACGTACGCGAATCCGGCCAGCGAGGCGGCGGTGGGCCGCACGTCGGTGGTGAGCGCGAGCGCGACGGTGATCGGCACGGTCAGCGGGGTGGCGAGGACGAGGGTGTGGGAGATCACCCGCCAGCCGGGGGTCGCGCGGGCCAGGCGCCCGCCCTCGGTGTAGCCGACGGCGGCCGACAGCAGCGCGCCGACGAGCAGCAGGTCGGCCCCGGTGACGTGGCCGCCGCCCATGCTGAGGGTGAAGGCGGTGATCGACACGGCCCCGAGGCCGCAGGACACCCAGAACAGCGCCCTGGGCCACTCCCCCGCCCGCAGCACCGCGCAGGCGGCGGTGGCCGCGGGCAGCAGCCCGATCACCACGGCGGCGTGCGAGGTGGAGGCCCCGGCGTAGAGCGCCAGGCCGCTGAAGAGGGGGAAGCCGAACACCACGCCCGCCACGATGACGCCGTACGACCGGAGCTGGGACCTGGGCGGCAGCAGCGGCACCCCGGCCACGAGCAGGAACGCGGCGGCCGCGACGGCGGCGACGGCGGCCCGGCCGACCGCCACCAGGTAGGGGTCGAAGCCCTCCATCGCGAAGACGGTCGCCGGGAACGACCCCGAGAACGCCAGCACCCCGAGCCCGGCCAGCAGGGTTCCCCGCCAGGCTCTGCCCGGCGCCCCGGGCGGCACAGCGCCGGCCGTCCGCCGATCGTGGCGTGCCTCCCGTGGAGGCACCACACCGGGCAGCACCTCTCCGGGCGAGACCGGCGAGACCGTACCCGCCGCTATCCGATTTGGCACGATAGCGCTACTCTTTTCACTCATGAATGACGATAGCAGTATCGTCCGGCTCACCGCCACGCTCCGTGAGGAGGTGTCGCGGCTCCGTCCGGGCGACCGGCTGCCGTCGAGCCGGGAGCTGGTCCGGCTGCACAACGTGAGCCCGGTGACCGTGTCGCGCGCGATCGGCAGGCTCGCCGCCGAGGGAAGGGTGATCACCAAGCCCGGCAGCGGCGCCTACGTGGCCCCGGCGATCACGCGGGGCGGCGACAACGCCGACATGTCGTGGCAGACGGTGGCGCTCGGTGACAGGGTGGTGGACGACAGCGAGGTCAGCGGCCTGCTCACCGCCCCGCCCGAGGGGGTCATCCCGCTCACCGGCGGCTACCTCAACCCGGTCCTGCGCCCCTCCAGGGCCCTGTCGGCCGCCGCCTCCCGGGCGCTGCGCCGCCCCGACGTCTGGGCGATGCCGCCGCTGGCCGGTCTCTCCGAGCTGCGCAGGTGGTTCGCCCAGGAGCTGGGCGGCGACGTCACCCCCTCGGACGTGCTCATCGTCAGCGGCGGGCAGGCGGCGCTCATCCACGCCTTCCGCGCCCTCGCCGCCCCCGGCACCCCCGTCCTCGTCGAGACCCCCACCTACCCGGGCGCGCTCGCGGCGGCGCGGGCCGCCGGGCTCCGCGCGACGGCCGTGCCCGTCGACCGCGACGGGGTGCGGCCCGAGCTCCTCGCGGAGGCGTTCGCCGTGACCGGCGCGCGGGTCTTCCTGTGCCAGCCGACCCTGCACAACCCCACCGGCGCGACCCTGCCCCCGGAGCGCCGCGAGCAGGTGCTGGCGATCGCCCGCGCCGCCGGGGCGTTCGTGATCGAGGACGACTACGCCCGCTACTTCACCACCTCCCCCGTACCGCCGCCGCTGGTCGCGCTGGACGCCCACGGCACGGTCGTGCACATCAACTCCCTGACCAAGGTCCTGTCGCCGAGCCTGCGGGTCGCCGGGGTCGTCGCCCGGGGCCCCGCCGCCCGGCGCCTCCGGGCGAACCAGCTCGTGGAGTCGTTCTTCGTGGCCAGGCCGCTCCAGGAGACGGCGCTGGAGTTCGTCGGCTCGCCCGCCTGGCGTCGCCACCTGGCCACCCTGGGCACCGAGCTGGCGCTTCGCAGGGACACCCTCGCCGCCGCCCTGACCGCCCGGATGCCCGGCGCCGGGATCCACCTCGTCCCCCGTGGCGGTCTGCACGTGTGGGTACGGCTCCCCGAGGACCGGGACGAGGAGACCGTGGTGGAGACCGCCAGGAGGGCGGGCGCCCTGGTGAGTCCCGGGCGCATCTACTACCCCGCCGAGCCGCCGGGCCCGCGCATCAGGGTGACCCACTCGGCGGCCGTCCACACGGCCGAGCTGGTCGAGGGCGTACGCAGGCTGGCGACGGCCCTGGACACCCTCTGACCGGGAGCACCCTCACCGGCGGCGTCCTCGGCGCTGGTCCGGCCTCTCCACACCCTCATGATCATGGTCTCTCCTCCGGTACGACGCGCGCCGGACGGTCTCCTTGAACGCGAGATAGGCCAGGTACCACATGACGACCTCCTCAAAACACCATCTATGACCCTATGGAGGTGTCGCAGGGAACACAACCCCCTAATGGCGTACAGTGGTTGCGAACAGGGAGGAGGTAAGCGACGACATGGACGATCCCTCCGAGCTGGTGATCGACTTCGTGAACACGTACGACGTCGAGGAGGAGACCGACTCGATCCCCTCCCCGGCCGCGCTGACCGCCTGGCTGGCCGGACGAGGCCTGATCGGCCCGGGAGACACGGCCACCGATACCGATCTGGCGACGGCCGTCGAGCTCCGCGAGACCCTCCGCGAGGCCCTCCGCCACAACCACGACCGCCCCGGCGGCGGTGATCACGACCCCGGGCCGTCGCGGCCCTTCGGCGCCCTCCCGCTGCGCGTCGCCCTGACCGCCGGTGGGCCGGTGCTCGAACCGGTCGCGACGGGGGTGCCCGGCGGCCTGGCCGGGATCGTCGCCGCCGTGATGGGCGCCCACTCCGGCGGGATGTGGCCCCGTCTGAAGGTCTGCACCGAGAGCACCTGCCAGTGGGCGTTCGTCGACTCGTCCAAGAATCGTTCACGCTCGTGGTGTTCCATGAGGGTCTGCGGCAACCGCACGAAGACAAGGGCATATCGGGCCCGACGGCAGACGGAGCCGGGTTCACGTCATCTCTGAGTCGGATTCCCCGATACGGTGTAAGAGCCTGCCTCACGGATCCACCCGCCTGATGCCCGCTCGCGTGGCACGAGATCCACGAGACAGCGCGTTTCGAGGCGACGGCAGACGGCAGAGAAGGAGCGGGCCGAGATGGCAGACGTAGGCGTGCGGGCGGCTCGGCACGAGGATGTCGCCGCGGTGACGGGCACCCAGATCCGCGCGTGGAAGTACGGCTACCGGGACTTCCTTCCCGAAGGACCGCTGGAGCAGATGACCGGCCCGGCGGCCGAGAAGATGTGGCGCCAGCAGTGGGAGGACGCGATCACCTCGCCGCCCAGCCGCCGGCACCGCGTGCTGGTGGCCGTGGAGCAGGTCGTCCTCGACACCGACGCCTTCCCGGCGCTCGGTCCCGGCGGCATCGAGGCCATGGCCGCGCTGCAGGGCGCGGAGAAGGTCGCCGGTCTGGCCTCACACGCCCCGGCGGAGGATCCCGACCTCGACCCGACCACCGCCGGGGAGATGCTCACCTTCCTGATCGACCCCGACCACGTCCGGCGCGGCCACGGCAGCAGGCTGCTGAACGCCACGGTCGACTACCTCCGTGACGACGGTTACCACACCATCGTGACCTGGGTCTTCGCCGACAACTACGCGGTGCTCGGCTTCCTGGAGTCCGCCGGGTGGGGCGCCGACGGGGCCGAGCGGGTCATCGACATGGGCCGTACGGTGCGGATGATCCGCCTGGCGACCGACATCAGCTAGAGCCGGAGAGGAACCTCGCACGCCCATGGCCACCCCGAGCCAGTGGATCGCCGGAGCACGTCCGCGCACCCTTCCCGCCGCCGTCGTCCCCGTCGCCATAGGCACCGGAGTCGCGATCGGGCACTCCGGAGGGGTGTGGTGGCGGGCCCTGCTGGCCCTGTTCGTGGCCCTCGCCCTCCAGGTGGGCGTCAACTACGCCAACGACTACAGCGACGGGGTGCGCGGCACCGACTCCGACCGGGTCGGCCCGATGCGCCTGGTCGGCTCCCGCGCCGCCTCGCCCCGCCAGGTCCTCACCGCGGCCCTCGCCTGCTTCCTGGCCGCCGCGGTGGCCGGGCTGGTGCTCGTCGTGGCCACCGGGGCGTGGTGGCTGCTGCTGGTCGGCGCGCTGGCGATCGCCGCGGCCTGGTTCTACACCGGCGGCTCCAGCCCGTACGGCTACCGGGCGCTCGGCGAGATCTCGGTCTTCGTGTTCTTCGGCCTGGTGGCGGTGGCGGGCACCACGTACGTCCAGCTCGAGTACCTGCCCTGGCTCGCGGTGGCGGCGGCCGTCCCGGCGGGCCTGCTGGCCTGCGCGATGCTCGTGGTCAACAACCTGCGCGACATCGTGACCGACGGGCCCGCGGGCAAGCGCACCATGGCCGTGGTGCTCGGTGACCGCGGCACCCGGGTCCTCTACACCCTGTGCCTGCTGCTGCCCCTGGTGATCGCGCCCGCGCTGGCGCCGTGGCGGCCGTTCGCGGCCCTGGCGCTGCTCGCCGCCCCGCTCGCCGTCGCCCCGGTGAAGGCCGTACGGGCGGGCGCGACCGGCTCCGTGCTCATCGCCACGCTCCAGCAGACGGGCCGCTTCCAGCTCGTGTACGGCCTGCTGCTCACCATCGGCCTGGCCCTCTGAGCCCGCGAAGGACCGGCTCGCCGGCCCCGCCGAGGCCCCCGAGGCCCCTCCACCCGGCCCTGCCGAAGCCCGGCTTCGCGGCCCGCTGAACCGGCCCCGTCACAGGATGCGGCGCATCACGACGCGGGGGACGATCTCGATGCCCAGCTCGCGCTCGTGGCGCACCAGCTCGGCCAGCTCCGGCCCCCACTCCGCCGGATCGAGCACGGAGAAGCCGCGCCGGGCGTACCAGGGCGCGTTCCAGGACACGTCGCGGTAGGTCGTCAGCGTCACGGCGGCGAAACCGGTCGAGGCCGCGTGCTCGCAGACGGCCTCCAGCAGGCGCCCACCGGCCCCCCTGCGCCCGTGGTCGGGGTGGACGGCGAGCTGGTCGAGGTGGACCTGCCCGTCGACCAGGCCGAACAGGGCGAACCCGATCGGCGGGTCGCCGGCCACGAGCACCCGGGAGGGGTCGCCGGCCTCCTCGACCATCGTGGTCCCCGGCGGGAAGGTGATCCCCACCTGGGCGAAGACCCCGTCGGCCGCCAACTCCACCGCCACCAGCCCGGCCAGCTCCTCCGGCCGCGCCCAGCGGACCTCAGTCGAAGTCGAAGATGGAGTGCTTGTCATAGAAGTGGAGGATATAGCGGCACCGTTCGCAGATCATCAGGGTTAACCGGTGCGACGTGATACCCCAGCGGCTGTCGAGCCTGCCCTGCTCCTGCTGGAACGCGGTGCCGTGACAGAGCGGGCAGGCGAGCTCGGAAGGTGTCATGGTCGAGCAACGAGCGGCGCAAGGCCCGGGGTTCCGGAGACGGCGGAACCGGCGGGCCCGGCGGGTCACGCGCTAGAGGTCGAGAAGATGCTCCAGGCCGACGGTGAGGCCGGGGAGCTCGCGCACCCGGCGCACGCCCAGCAACACGCCCGGGGTGAACGACGAGCGGTTCATGGTGTCGTGGCGGATGGTGAGGATCTCGCCGTCGCCGCCCAGGATGACCTCCTGGTGGGCGATGAGCCCGGCCAGCCGGACCGCGTGCACGCGGACCCCGTCGACGTCGGCGCCGCGCGCCCCGTCGAGCTCCGTGCTGGTGGCGTCCGGCATCGGCGCAGAACCCGCCTTGCGCCGGGCCTCGGCGACCAGCTCGGCCGTGCGGCGGGCGGTGCCCGAGGGCGCGTCGGCCTTGTTGGGGTGGTGCAGCTCGACGATCTCGGCCGACTCGAAGTAGCGGGCCGCCTGCTGGGCGAAGTGCATCATGAGCACGGCCGCGATGCCGAAGTTGGGGGCGATCAGCGCGTTGACCCCGGGGTTGGCGTCCAGCCAGCCCCTGACGGTCGCCAGCCGTCCCGCGTCGAAGCCGGTGGTGCCGACCACCGGGTGGATGCCGTGGGAGACGCACCATTCGAGGTTGCCCATGACGACGTCGGGGTGGGTGAAGTCGACCACCACCTCGGCGCCTTCCAGCCCCTCGATCGGGTCACCCTGGTCGACGGCCGCGACCAGCTCCAGATCGTCCGCCGCCTCGACGGCCCTGCACACTTCGACACCGACGCGCCCTCGGGCGCCGAGAACTCCAACCCTGATCACGGGCCCAAGGCTATACCGAAGACCCCGGGACGACGGACGGCCCCGGCGCGGAACGCCGGGGCCGCTCGTACAGGGAGCTGTGAGGGAACCGTCAGCCGGTGACGGCCGCGCTGAAGTCCCTGTCCTCCTCGTAGGGGCCGATGACCGCGAGGGTCATCGGGCGGGTGAGGACCTCCGAGGCGACCTCGGCGATCTGCTCCGGGGTCACCGCGTCGATCCTGGCGAGCAGGTCGTCGACCGAGAGCAGCTCGTCGAAGACCAGCTCGCCCTTGCCGATCCTGGACATCCGGGAACCGGTGTCCTCCAGGCCGAGCACGAGACCGCCGCGCATCTGGCCCTTGCCGCGGACGATCTCCTCCTCGGTGATGCCGTCGGCGACCACGCGGAGCACCTCCTCGCGGCAGATCTTCAGCACGTCGTCGATCTTCGACGGCAGGCAGCCGACGTAGATGCCGAACTGGCCGGTGTCGGCGAGGGCGGAGGTGTAGGAGTAGGCCGAGTAGGCCAGGCCCCTCTTCTCCCTGATCTCCTGGAACAGCCGTGAGGACATGCCGCCGCCCAGCGCCGCGTTGAGCACGCCGAGCGCGAAGCGGCGCTCGTCGGTGCGGGTCAGCGCCGTCGTGCCGAGGACCAGGTTGGCCTGCTCGGTCGGCCGGTGCACCACCCGCGTGCCGGAGCGGAGCTCGACGCCGGGACCCGACACGCGCGGGGGCACCGGCGAGGCGTCCCCGCCCAGGGCCCCGGCCCGCTCGTAGGCCGCGGCGACCAGGGCCACGACCCGCTCGTGATCGACGTTGCCCGCCACCGACACCACGGTGTGGGTGGGCAGGTAGTAGCGCCGGTAGTACTCGGCGATCCGGTCGCGGGTGACCGCGGTGATCGAGTCGACCGTGCCGAGGATCGGCCTGCCGACCGGCGTGTCACCGTACAGCTCGGCGGAGAACTGCTCGTGCACCACGTCCGAGGGATCGTCGTCGTGCATGGCGATCTCCTCCAGGATCACGCCACGCTCGGCCTCGACGTCCTCCTCGCTGATGAGCGAGGAGGTCACCACGTCGGCGAGCACGTCGATCGCCACCCGCAGGTCCTCGTCGAGGACCCGCGCGTAGTAGCAGGTGTACTCCTTGGCGGTGAACGCGTTGATCTCGCCGCCGATGCCCTCGATGGCCGCGGAGATCTCCAGGGCGTCCCGCGTGGGCGTGCCCTTGAACAGCAGGTGCTCGAGGAAGTGGGAGGAGCCCATGTGCTGGGGGGACTCGTCTCTCGATCCGATGCCGACCCACATGCCGACCGCGACGGAACGCACGGTCGGCATGGACTCGGTCACCACCCGGAGCCCACCGGGAAGGACGGTGCGCTTCACGACCCCGGCGCCGTCCTTGCCGGGGTGCAGAGTGGTGGTGATCACGAGTTGCGGTCTTCCCCTCCGCCGCCACCACGGTTGCCGCCACCGCCACCGCCGTTGCTGCTGCGGGTGCGGGTGCGGCGGGGCCGCTCCTCGCGGGGCCGCTCGTCGGCGGCGGCGGACGCCTCGGCGGCCGGGGCCGACGACGGCTCGGCGTCACCGGACTCGGCCCTGGCCGCGGCCTCCTTCTCGATGACCTCGACGGGCACCAGGGAGAGCTTGCCGCGCGAGTCGATCTCGGCGATCTCCACCTGGACCTTCTCGCCGACGTTCATGACGTCCTCGACGTTCTCGATGCGCTTGCCGCCGTGCAGCTTGCGGATCTGGGAGACGTGCAGGAGGCCGTCCTTGCCCGGCATGAGGGAGATGAAGGCACCGAAGGCGGCGATCTTGACGACCGTGCCCAGGTAGCGCTCGCCGACCTCCGGCATGTGCGGGTTCGCGATGGCGTTGATCGCCGACCTGGCCGCCTCGGCGGACGGGCCGTCGGTGGCGCCGATGTAGATGGTTCCGTCGTCTTCCAGGGTGATCTCGGCGCCGGTGTCGTCCTGGATCTGGTTGATCATCTTGCCCTTCGGGCCGATGACCTCTCCGATCTTGTCCACCGGGATCTTGATCGTGATGATGCGCGGGGCCGTCGCGTTCATCTCCGCCGGGGAGTCGATGGCCTCCTGCATCACGTCGATGATCGCCAGGCGGGCGCCCTTGGCCTGCCGCAGCGCGGCCGACAGCACGGAGGCCGGGATGCCGTCCAGCTTGGTGTCGAGCTGGAGGGCGGTGATGACGTCCTTGGTGCCGGCGACCTTGAAGTCCATGTCGCCCATGGCGTCCTCGGCACCGAGGATGTCGGTCAGCGTGACGTACTGGTCGCCCTCGTTGATGAGGCCCATCGCGATGCCCGCGACGATGCCCTTCAGCGGGACGCCCGCGTCGAGCAGCGCCATCGTCGAGGCGCAGACCGACCCCATGGAGGTCGAGCCGTTGGAGCTCAGCGCCTCGGAGACCTGGCGGATCGCGTACGGGAACTCCTCGCGCGCCGGCAGCACCGGCAGGAGCGCCCGCTCGGCGAGCGCGCCGTGACCGATCTCGCGCCGCTTGGGCGAGCCCACCCGGCCGGTCTCACCGGTGGAGTAGGGCGGGAAGTTGTAGTTGTGCATGTAGCGCTTGGTGCGCTCGGGGTTGAGCGTGTCGATCATCTGCTCCATGCGGAGCATGTTGAGCGTGGTGATGCCCAGGATCTGGGTCTCGCCGCGCTCGAACAGGGCCGAGCCGTGCACGCGGGGCACGATGTGGACCTCGGCGCTGAGCTGCCGGATGTCCTTGACGCCGCGGCCGTCGATGCGGACGCCCTCGGCGATGACGCGCTCGCGCATGAGCTTCTTGGTCAGCGACCGGAACGCGGCGCCGATCTCCTTCTCGCGGCCCTCGAAGTCGGGGCCGACCTTCTCCAGCACCAGGGCCTTGACCCGGTCGAGCTCGGTCTCGCGCTCCTGCTTGCCGGCGATGGTGAGCGCGGCGGCGAGCTCGCTGCGCACCGCGCCGGTCACGGCCTCTAGGACGTCGTCCTGGTAGTCGAGGAACAGGGGGTACTCGGCGGTCTCCTTGGCGGCGACCTTCGCGACCTTGGCCTGCGCCTCGCACAGCACCTTGATGAACGGCTTGGCGGCCTCGAGGCCCTGGGCCACGGTCTCCTCGGTCGGCGCCACGGCACCCTCGGCGACCAGCTTGAGCGTGTCGCGGGTGGACTCGGCCTCGACCATCATGATCGCGACGTCGCCGTCGTCCAGGACGCGGCCCGCGACCACCATGTCGAAGGTGGCACTGGCCAGCTCGGTGTTGGTCGGGAAGGCGACCCACTGGCCCTCGATCAGCGCGACGCGGACGCCGCCGATCGGGCCGGAGAACGGCAGCCCGGCGAGCTGGGTGGACAGGGACGCGGCGTTGATCGCCACGACGTCGTACAGGTGCTCGGGGTGCAGCGCCATGATGGTGGCGACGACCTGGATCTCGTTGCGCAGACCCTTGACGAACGAGGGGCGCAGCGGCCGGTCGATCAGGCGGCAGGTGAGGATGGCGTCCTCGGAGGGACGGCCCTCACGCCGGAAGAACGAGCCGGGGATGCGGCCCGCGGCGTACATTCGCTCCTCGACGTCCACCGTGAGGGGGAAGAAGTCGAGGTTCTCCTTGGGATTCTTGGACGCGGTGGTCGCGGAGAGGACCATCGTGTCGTCGTCGAGATAGACGACGGCGGAACCCGCCGCCTGGCGCGCGAGCCGCCCGGTCTCGAACCGGATGGTACGCGTGCCGAATGAGCCGTTGTCGATAACGGCTTCGCTGCTGTGGACACCCTCCACGGGGGACCTCCTTGTTTCGGTCGCCCGCGTCCGGCCAGACGCACGTGTCGCGCCTGGTTCGTCATGTTGCCGGCTCCCCGTAGGTGCAGCGCCGGTCTTCGATCGAAGCGCCCGGTTCCGTATGGCTTGTGCCATGATGACCGGGGGCCACTACCGAGGACCGGCCCTCCGACGCCGTGGGGCGCGCTTGCTTGCGGACGCGGGGCACTGTCTCGGCTATTCAGTTTGCTCACCGGGGCGGCGTCTTCGTGGCGCGACGCGCCGACACCACCCCGTATGAGATATGAGGGAGCGGCGCGAACGCCACTCCCTCACAACACTATCGGCGCAGGCCGAGCCGCTCGATGAGCGAGCGGTAGCGCGCGATGTCCTTGCTCTGCAGGTACTTCAGCAGCCGGCGACGGCGGCCGACGAGCAGCAGCAGGCCACGACGGCTGTGGTGGTCGTGCTTGTGCACCTTCAGGTGCTCGGTGAGCTCGCTGATGCGCTTGCTGAGCAGCGCGATCTGCACCTCGGGGGAACCGGTGTCGGTCTCACCCTTGGCGTAGTCACCGATGATCTGCTTCTTTGCTGCGGTGTCGAGCGACACTTTTCTCCTTGAACCTCTGCGGGCACGCGCAATTCCGGCTCCCCGAACGACCGTGCGTGCCTACAGTCGCCGTGGCGAGATCAGCACCGGGATCATCGATCGCCGGTTACAGAGCTGACATGCCAGGTTACCACCGGCTTCAGTGCCCTCGCACATCGTACGAAAGCACCGGCGAGCCCTGTCAGGAAACCCCGGCGGGACCGGACAGGAGCAGGACGGGAGCAGGCGGTGGCAGGCGGGAAAGGTCAGCTCGTCAAGCGCCGCACCTCGTCCACGTCGGCGTGGATCTGCGCGACGAGCGCCTCGATCGAGTCGAACCTGGTGTTGCCCCGCAACCTCGGCCCGAAGTCCACGGCCACGTGCGCGCCGTAGAGATCGAGGTCGTCGCGGTCGAGCGCGTACGCCTCGACCGTGCGGGGCACGCCCTCGAAGGTCGGGTTGGTGCCCACCGAGATCGCCGCCGGCCAGCGCTCGCCGCCGTAGACGGCGGGCAGGTTTCCGGTCGAGACCCCCTGCAGCCAGCCGGCGTAGACGCCGTCGGCGGGGATCGCGGTGAACTCCGGCGACTCCAGGTTCGCCGTCGGGAAACCGAGTTGCCGGCCGCGCTGGTAACCGCGGACCACCACGCCCTCGACCCGGTGGGGGCGGCCGAGCGTCCGCGTGACCGCCTCCATGTCCCCGGCGGCGATCTGCTCGCGGATCCGGGTGGAGGAGATCGTCTCCCCCTCGCTGACCAGCGGGACCGCCTCGGCCACGAAGTCGTACTTCTCCCCGAGGGTGCGCAGCGTCTCCACGTCACCGGAGGCCTTGTGCCCGAAGCGGAAGTTCTCCCCCACCACGACCCCGGCGGCGTGCAACCGGTCGACGAGCACGGTCTGCACGAACTCGTCCGGGCTCATCCGGGAGAACTCCAGTGTGAACGGCAGGACGCACACCGCGTCGACGCCCAGCCCCGCGAGGAGCTCGGTGCGGTGCCTGGCCGTCGTCAGCCTCGGCGGGTGCGTGCCGGGCCGCACGACCTCCTCCGGATGCGGGTCGAAGGTCACCACCACCGAGGACACCCCGAGACGCGCGGCCATCGCGACGGCACGGGTCACCATCTGCTGGTGCCCGCGATGAACGCCGTCGAAGACGCCGATGGTGATGACGGACCTGCCCCAGTCTTCGGGCACGTCGTCCAATCCGTGCCAGCCTCGCACCGCAGCCTCTTCCCTCGTAGCGGATGAACCCCTAAAGACTGCCATGCTCCGAGTCCTTCTCCCCAATCGGGGAGCCCCTTGGCCGCGACCGCCGCCGGCCACGCGGGACCTCGGAGAACGTCGAAGAGCGTCGGAGGACTTTCGACGGACTTTCGACGGACTTCGCAGGACGAACCGGACAGGCGATGACAGGCAGCCCGTCAGGAGACGAAGACCGCCAGGGACTTGGCGATCTGGCCGTGCTCCTCGACCAGCGCCACCAGGGTTCCGTCGGGGCCGAACACCCCGATCGGCCCGCTTCCCAGGCCCAGCGCGGGCAACCGCCCGCCGTGCGCGACGGAGGCCGCCTCCTCGGCGGTCACGTCCCGGCGGGGAAAGGCCACCGCGACCGCGTCGGCCATCGGCAGGATCACGCACTCGGCGGCGAGCCGCTCCAGGGTGCGGGCCGCCGACAGGTCGTAGGGGCCCACCCGGGTACGGCGCAGGGCGGTCAGGTGGCCGCCGACCCCCAGGCCGGCGCCCAGGTCGCGGGCGAGCGCGCGGATGTAGGTGCCGCTGGAACAGGACACCGAGGCGTCGACGTCGACGAGGTCGCCGTGCCGGCGTACGGCGGTGATCTCGAAGCCCGACACGGTCACCGGGCGAGCCTTGAGCTCGACCTCCTCGCCCGCCCTGGCCCGCTTGTAGGCCCGCTCGCCGTTCACCTTGATGGCGCTGACCTGCGGCGGGATCTGCATGATCGGGCCGGTCAGCGTGGCGACACCCTTCCTGATCTCCTCCTCGGCGACCTGTGCCGCCGACGCGGTGGCGATGATCTCGCCCTCGGCGTCGTCGGTGTTGGTGGTCTGGCCGAGGCGGATCGTCGCGTCGTAGCCCTTCTCGGTGAGCGCGAGGTGGCCGAGCAGGCGGGTGGCCTTCTCGACGCCGACCACCAGCACGCCGGTGGCCATCGGGTCGAGGGTGCCGGCGTGGCCGACCTTGCGGGTGCCCGCGATGCCGCGGAGCTTGGCCACGACGTCGTGCGAGGTCCACTCGGCGGGCTTGTCGACGATGATCAACCCGCTCGGCGGCGGGGTGCGCTTGGCGCGAGCCGTACTCATTTCGGTCCTTACAGGCGTGCCGGGAAGGGTTTTACAGCAGGGCCCGGAGACTCGCGATCGTCTCCTCGACGGGCTGGTGGGAGGTGAAACCCGCCGCCTTGGCGTGCCCGCCGCCCCCCAGCGCGGCGCTGACGCGCGAGACGTCCACCCCGCCCTTGGAGCGCATGGAGACCTGCCAGACGCCTTCGTCGTCCTCCTTGAGGATGGTGGCGACGTCCGCCTGGTCGGTGCGCCGGATCACGTCGATGATCCCCTCGATCTCGTCGTACGGCAGCCCGTACGCGGCGCGGTCGGCGCGGGTGACGAACGTCCAGACCAGGCCGCCGCCCACCTCGGGCTCCAGCCGCACCCTGTCGAGCACGGCGCCGAGCACCTTCAGGTAGCCGAACGGGGAACGGTCCCACAGCTCACGGGCGATCTTCTCGGGGTCGAGCCCGGTGTCCAGCAGCCGGGCGGCCATGGCGTGCGTGTCAGGAGTGGTGGAGGAGTGCCTGAAGGAGCCGGTGTCGGTGACGAGCCCGACGTACAGGCAGGTCGCGATGTCCTTGTCGACCGGCAGGCCGAGCCGGTGGATCAGCTCCTCGGCGAGCACGGCGGTGGCCGCGGCGCCGGGGTCGACCAGGTTGAGGGTGCCGAACCCGGTGTTGGACGGGTGGTGGTCCAGCACGACCAGCTCGTGTGCCTTGGCCGTGTTGCCGGTCAGCACGCCGAGACGCCCGACGGCGGGAACGTCGAAGGTGACCATCACCTCGGG
This sequence comes from Streptosporangium sp. LJ11, assembly GCF_051918945.1. Classification (NCBI taxonomy): domain Bacteria; kingdom Bacillati; phylum Actinomycetota; class Actinomycetes; order Streptosporangiales; family Streptosporangiaceae; genus Streptosporangium; species Streptosporangium sp. LJ11. Next base: position 137,551 of record NZ_JBPXMB010000005.1, on the reverse strand, counting down.
CGCGGCCGGGTAGTGCGCGGGATCGGCGAGCAGATCCTGCCCCGGCAGGAAGCGCAGCAGCCTGGGCACCGTGAAGCGCCGGTCGCCGAAGGAGGCGGTGACCCGCTTGCCCGCCGCGCGCAGCGCGAGCCCGACGCCCAGCATGGAGCCGAGCGCGTCGCCGTCGGGCGAGACGTGGCAGGCCAGCGCGATCTCGTCCGCGGCGGAGATGAGCTCGACGGCCCGGGCCCAGTCTTGACCGGACACCGGGCCCGCCGAGCCGTCGTCACGCAGGTCGGGCGTCACGTCGCGGAGTGTCCCGCGCGTTCCGAGGATTCGTCTTCTTCGTCCCCGGAGTCGTCGCCGTCTTCCCGGTCCTCGGGCTTGCGGTAGGGGTCGGCGTCCCCGGCGTGCGAGGCTCCCTCGGCCCGCTTGGCGATCTCCACGTCCCTGGCCTTCGCCTCGGCGAGCAGGTCCTCCAGGTGGCGGGCGGTGTCGGGAAGCGGGTCATGGGTGAACGTCAGCGTCGGGGTGTGGCGCAGGCCCGTCTGGCGGCCCACCTCCGAGCGGATGAGCCCCTTGGCGCTCTCCAGGGCCACGGCGGAGTCGGCCCGCTCGGCCTCGGAGCCGAACACGGTGTAGAACACCGTGGCCTCGCCCAGGTCGTTGGTGATGCGCGTGTCCGTCACGGTCACGAACCCCAGCCTGGGGTCCTTGATGCGGCGCTCCAGCATCTCCGCCACGATCTGCTGGATCCGATCGGCGATCTTGCGTGCGCGTGCGGCGTCCATAGCTCCCCCCTTCTCACGGGGAGGGCCGGTGGCGGTAGGGGTGCTTCCGCCGACCGGCCGTCTCCGTATCTAGTCCTCGTCCTCGTTGTAGAGCCGGTGCCTGGCGGACAGCAGCTCGATCTCCGGGTGGAAGGCGATCAGTCGCTCGCAGTCGTCCAGCACCGCGCCGCAGTTGGCGGCGGTGGAGGAGACGACCGCGATCCCGATCTCGGTACGGCGATGCAGATCAAGATGGCCGGTCTCCGCGACGGCCACACCCGGGAACCGTCGCTGCACCTCGGCGACGATGGGACGCACCACCGAGCGCTTCTGCTTCAGCGAGTGGACGTCGCCGAGCAGGATGTCCAATGTCAGGGCACCTACATACATAGTGGGTCACTCGCCACGGTCGGCACCGTGCCACGGGGCGCGGGCCCCGCCCGCCGGCCGCGCACCCGAGGGGGCGCGGCCGGCGGAACGGTTCCTTCGCCTGTCGAGGCATCAGGCTCGCGGCTTCTCCCGCATCTCGAAGGTCTCGATGACGTCATCGATCTTGATGTCGCTGTAGCCGACACCGATACCGCACTCGAACCCTTCACGGACCTCGGTCGCGTCGTCCTTGAAACGGCGCAGCGAGGAGACGGTGAGGTTGTCGGAGATGACGACCCCGCCGCGGATGATCCGGGCCTTGCTGTTGCGGACGATCGTGCCCGAGCGGACCAGAGCACCGGCGATGTTGCCGATCTTCGGCACCTTGAAGACCTCGCGGACTTCGGCGGTGCCCATCTGGACCTCTTCGAACTCCGGCTTGAGCATGCCCTTGAGGGCCGCCTCGATCTCCTCGATCGCCTGGTAGATGACCGAGTAGTAGCGGATGTCGACGCCCTCGCGCTCGGCCAGGTCGCGCGCCCTGACCTCGGGACGCACGTTGAAGCCGATGATGACGGCGTTGTCGTCGGCGACCGCCAGGTTGACGTCGTACTCGGTGATCGCACCGACGGCGCGGTGGAGCACCCGCAGGCGCACCTCGTCGCCGACGTCGATCTTGAGCAGCGCGTCCTCCAGGGCCTCGACGGAACCGGAGACGTCACCCTTGATGATGAGCTTGAGCTCGTCGACCTGGCCCTTCTCCATCTCGCTGAAGAGCTCTTCGAGGGTGCGGCGACGGCCGGACTTGGCCATGTCCGCGATGCGCTTGCGCGCGGCGCGCTGCTGGGCGATCTGGCGCGCCATCCGGTCGTCGGTGACGACGATGAAGTTGTCACCGGCTCCCGGCGTCGCGGTCAGACCCAGGACCTGCACCGGACGGGACGGGTCGGCCTCCGGGATCGCCTCGCCCTTGTCGTCGAGCATCGCCCGGACGCGGCCGAAGGCCTCGCCACAGACGATCGAGTCGCCGACGCGGAGCGTGCCGCGCTGGACCAGCACGGTCGCGACCGGGCCGCGGCCCTTGTCGAGGTGCGCCTCGATGGCGACGCCCTGGGCGTCCATCGTGGCGTTGGCCCGCAGGTCGAGCTCGGCGTCCGCGGTGAGCAGGATGGCCTCGAGCAGCTGCTCGATGCCGATCCCGTTCTTGGCGGAGATGTCGACGAACATCGTGGTGCCGCCGTACTCCTCGGCGACCAGGCCGTACTCGGTGAGCTGGGCCCGCACCTTGCCCGGGTCCGCGCCCTCCTTGTCGACCTTGTTGACCGCGACGACGATCGGCACGTCGGCCGCCTGGGCGTGGTTGAGCGCCTCGACGGTCTGCGGCTTCACACCGTCGTCGGCCGCGACGACCAGGACGGCGATGTCGGTCACCTTGGCGCCTCGGGCACGCATGGCGGTGAACGCCTCGTGACCCGGGGTGTCGATGAAGGTGATCTTCCGGTCTTCGCCCTCGTGCACGGTGGCGATCTGGTAGGCACCGATGTGCTGGGTGATGCCACCGGCCTCCCGCGCCACCTCGTTGGTGTTGCGGATGGCGTCGAGCAGCTTGGTCTTACCGTGGTCGACGTGACCCATCACGGTCACCACCGGCGGACGCGCGACCAGGTCGGACTCGTCGCCCTCGTCCTCGCCGAACTCGATGTCGAAGGTCTCCAGGAGCTCGCGGTCCTCCTCCTCCGGGCTGACCACAAGCAGGTTGTAGTCGAGCTCGGCGGCCAGAAGCTGGAGCGTCTCCTCGTTGACCGACTGCGTGGCGGTCACCATCTCGCCCAGGTGCAGCATGATCTGCACCAGGGACGCCGGGATCGCGCCGATCTTGTCGGCGAAGTCCGACAGGGAGGCGCCGCGCGACAGGCGGATCGTCTGCCCGTTGCCGCGGGGGGCCTGCACGCCGCCGATCGCCGGGGCCTGCATGTTGTCGAACTCCTGGCGCCGCTGGCGCTTGGACTTGCGACCGCGGGTCGGGCGTCCTCCGGGACGGCCGAACGCGCCCGCGGTGCCTCCACCGCGACCACGGCCACCGCCGCCGGGACGGCCGGCGAAACCGCCGCCGCCACCACCGGGACCACCGGTTCCGGTGCCGGGACGGCCTGCGCCGCCACCGCCACCCGGGCGACCGGCGAAACCGCCGCCGCCACCGGGACGACCGCCGCCACCGCCGGGACGGCCGGCGCCGCCACCGGGACGACCGGCACCCGCACCGCCGCCGGGACGGCCGGCGCCGCCACCGCCGCCACCGGGACCGGCGGGCCGGCCCTGGGGCATCATCATCGGGCTGGGACGCGGACCGCCGGGACGCGGGCCGCCGGGGCCGCCCGCACCGCCGCCGGGACGCGGGCCACCGGCACCGGGACCCGGACGCGGGCCACCGGATCCGGGCGGGCCGGAACGTGCGCCGGGCGGACGGGGACCGGCGTTGTCGCGGTCCTGACGAGGACCGCGGTCCTCGCGGGGACCGGGACGCGGACCCCTGTCGCCGGGACCGCCGTCACGGCCGGGGCCACCGGGACCACCGGGGCCGCCGGCCCGCGGCGGACGGGCCTGACCCATGCCGCTGGCGTTCGACGAGAACGGGTTGTTGCCGGGGCGCGGGCCACGCGGGCCCGGACGCGGACCGGGCTTGGGCGCACCGGCACCGGGGGCACCGGCACCGGGCCTGGGGCCCGAAGGCGCTCCACCCGGACCGCCCGCCGGACGACCGCCCTCGGGACGCGCCTCGGGGCGCTGGGCGGGACCCGGACGCGGAGCGGGCCTGGGACCCGGCTTGGGACCGGGGCCGGAGGCCGCCGGACGCGCGCTGTCGGTGCGGGGTGCCTCGAACCGCGGGGCCTGCACCTGCGGCGGCTGCTGACGCGGCGGCTGCGGGGGCTGGACCGGCGGAGCCGGGGGGACGACCGGCGGGGCCGCCTGCGGCGCGGGGGCCGCGGGACGAGCCGGTGCGGGACCCGGACGAGGACCCGGCCTGGGGGCCGGTCCCGGCTTGGGGATTGATGTCGACGCCGTGGAGGCGCCGTTGGGCTGGCCGTCTCCCGGCCGAGGGGCCGCCTGAGGCGGCCTGGGGCCTCTGCCCCTGTCGGACGAGCCCTTACTGGGGCCGCCCAAAGCTTCCGTGAGCCTGCGGACTACCGGTGCTTCGATAGTCGAGGACGCCGAACGCACGAACTCGCCCATCTCCTGGAGCTTGGCCATGACGACCTTGCTCTCCACACCGAACTCCTTGGCGAGCTCGTATACCCGGACCTTCGCCACTGCACTCCCTTGTCTCGGCCCGGGAGGCGGTGCCGCCGGACCGTCGTTACGTTGACGTACTCATCGCCGCATGCTCATCAGGCGCTCATAGCTATCTGACCAGCCCATCAAATCGGCGTCCTACATGACAGTCGGTAACCATTTCACCCGATCCTTTCATCGTGTTGCTCTTCCAGGTGGCCACGCAGCCGCGACAGGTCGAGCGATTCCGCGACGCGAAAAGCACGCGGAAACGCTCGGCGACGCTCTGCGAGTTCGAGACAGCTCAAGGTGGGATGCAGTGAAGCACCACGACCTTGGAGCCGTCTTCGCAGGTCAGGGACGATAACGCCCTCGACCACCACCAGGCGGAGCAGCTCGGAGGAAACCGTGCGAACCCGGCACCCCACACATGTTCTCAGTGGGGCAGCCTGGCCACCATATTCCAGCTTACCGTGTGGGCGCATCTGCGGGACCGGCCGCGTCCCCCGGCTGGGTGTCGGGACGGATGTCGATCCGCCAGCCGGTGAGGCGGGCCGCCAGCCGGGCGTTCTGGCCCTCCTTGCCGATGGCGAGGGAGAGCTGGTAGTCCGGCACGGTCACGCGCGCGGCGCGGCCGTCGAAGTCGATCACCTCTACGTGGGAAACGCGGGCCGGAGACAGCGCATTCCCCACGAAATCCGCGGGATCCTCCGACCAGTCGATGATGTCGATCTTCTCGCCGTGCAGCTCCGTCATCACGTTGCGTACCCGTGAGCCCATCGGGCCGATGCAGGCGCCCTTGGCGTTCACTCCCGGGCGCCGCGACCTGACCGCGAGCTTGGTGCGGTGACCGGCCTCGCGGGCGACGGCGGCGATCTCGACCGTGCCGTCGGCGATCTCGGGCACCTCCAGCGCGAAGAGCTTCTTCACCAGGCCGGGGTGGGTGCGCGACAGGGTCACCGAGGGGCCCTTGTGGCCCTTCTTGACCTGCACCACGTAGCAGCGGATGCGGTCGCCGTGGACGTACTCCTCGCCCGGGACCTGCTCGCTGTGCGGCAGCACCGCCTCGATCTTGCCCAGGTCGACCAGGACCACTCGCGGGTCCTTGCCCTGCTGGATGACTCCCGCCACCAGCTCGCCCTCGCGGCTGGCGAACTCACCGAAGTTGATCTCGTCCTCGGCGTCGCGCAGCTGCTGCAGGATGACCTGCTTGGCGGTGGTCGCGGCGATGCGGCTGAAGTTGCCCGGGGTGTCGTCGAACTCCCTGAGCACCTCCCCGCTCTCGTCGTCGAGCTCGGCGGCGAAGATGGTCACGTGCCCGGACTTGCGGTCGAGCTCGGCGCGCGCCTTGGCCGCCGCGCCCTCACTCCGGAAATATGCGATCAGCAGCGCGTCCTCGATCGCCTTGACGACCAGGTCGAAGGAGATGTCCTTCTCCCGCTCCAGGCTGCGCAGGACGCTCATGTCGATGTCCACGAGGCTTCCCCCTTAGCCCTCGTCGCCGTCTTCGCCGTCGTCTTCGGCGTCGTCGAGCCGGCGGAATTCCACCTGCACCCGTCCTCGGGTCAGGTCCTCATAGTCGATGCGGCGCGGCGCGCCGTCGACGTCCAGCTCCACGCCGGTCTCGTCGGTGGCGACGATCCGGCCCTCCACGGCGCTGCCGTCCCTCAGGTCGGCCTTGACCAGCCTCTTCACCGCGCGGCGCCAGTGGCGCGGCTCGGTGAGGGGACGGTCGACCCCCGGAGAGGAGACCTCGAGCACGTACGGGGTGGCCCCCATCGCCTCGTCGGCGTCCAGCGTCGCGGAGACGGCGTGGCTGACCTCCGCGACGTCGTCGAGGCTCACGCCCCCGTCACGATCGACCACGACACGCAGCAGCCGCCGCTTGCCCGCGGGGGTGACCGTGACGTCCTCCAAGTCGAGCCCTTCGGCTCCGACGACAGGTTCCAGAAGCTCTATCAGGCGGTCGCGGGATGTGGCGCTGCCCATGCCGACCTCCCATTGTCACGATCTCAGCCGGGCGGACCTCGCCCATGCGATTAACCAGCCTATCCACACCAGGGCGTGGAAACAGCGCCACTCGGTGTGGCGGAGCCGTCCGAGAAGCGAGGTGAGTGCCATTATTCCAAGCCCGTACGATGCTAAGTGCGTCAGCTGCCGACACAGAACCGGAGGTCGTCGTGCGTTCCGTCTCCCGGCGCGCCCTGCTGCGGGGCGGCGCTCTCGGGGTCGCGGCCGTGACGGTCACGGGATGCGCCGCCGAGGAGCGGGTGCCTCCCGCGGCCGCGCCGCCCGACCCCGAGACCCTGCTCCTGCGTGAGCTGATCGCGGGCAAGGAGCGGACCGTCGCCCTGTACGCCTCGGCGGCCTCGGCCCGGCTGGAGCCCTTCAGGCAGCGGCACGAGGCCCATCTGGCCGAGCTCCGCCGCCGTCTCCCGCCCGCTCCGGCCGCCACGTCCGCGACCCCGGCGCCCACTCCTTCGCCCTCCGGGAGCGCGGCCCAGGGCGGCGGCCCCTCGGTACGGACCCTGCGGGACCTGGAACGCAGGGCGGCGGCGCTGCGCACCCGCCAGATCGAGGGGGTCTCGCCCCCGCTGGCCCAGTTGCTCGCCTCCATCGGCGCCTGTGAGGCCGCGCACGCCGTGGCCCTGTCGAGGTCGCTGTGAGAGGCGGCCGGAGGACCGGGGTCAGGGCCGATCAGGGGCTCGGCGCGGCGCTGGCGGCCGAGCACGCCGCCGTGTACGCCTACGGGGTCCTCGCGGCCAGGACCACGGGCAGGCTCCGCGTGGCGATGACGACCGCCTACAACGCCCACCGCGCCCGCCGCGACCAGCTCCGCACCATGACCATCGCCGCGGGCGGCACGCCCGCCGAGCCGAAGGCGGTCTACGCGCTCCCGGTCACGCCGTCGAGCGCGGCGCAGGCGGTGGAGCTGGCCGTGCTGGTCGAGCGGGGGGTGACCGGTGCCTACCTGGAGCTGGCGGCGTCCCCGGACCCGGCCCTGCGCAGGATGGCCGCGCTGGCCATGCAGGAATGCGCCGTCCGCTCCTACAGCCTGCGCCCCGAGATCGAGGCCTTTCCCGGCATGCCGCCCCGGACGGCGCCCGAACCCGCCGCCACCCCCGCGGTGACCCCGTCCCGGTGACGTTTCCCGCCGTTTTTCCCGGGTGACCGCCTCCCGGCCGAAAGGCCGGAACCGGACTGGTCAGCGTGGAAAACGATCTCTGGCCGGAGGCCCCGGATTCGCGAGCCATGATTCGAACCCGCTTTCAAACATGTTTGCACCACGTCTGCCGGGTAGCTGAATCTCGCGAAATACGCCTGAGGAGGAAGCAATGGGCTGGGGATACCGGAAATCCATGAAGTTCGGTCCGTTCCGTCTTAACCTTTCGCGGAGTGGAGTGGGCCACAGCTGGGGAAACCGCGCCTTCAGGGTCACCAAGACGGCCGACGGGCGCCGTACTCTGAACGTCAACCTTCCCGGCGGTTTCCACTGGCGCAAGACGCTCAGCGGTAACGGCAGCCGTCGCTGATGGGCATTACCCGGGAACCGTTCGCGAACGCCGCTCGTTCTCATGACACGACGCGAGATTTCGGGGAGTCCGGGGAGAAGGCAATGGGCTGGGGATACAGGAAGTCGATCAAAGTCGGTCCCTTCAGGATCGACCTGTCCCCGCAAGGGGTCGGCCACAGCTTCGGCAACCGCCGATTCCACGTCAGCAGAACTCCTGACGGCCGCAAGTACGTGACCGTCAACCTGCCGGGCGGGTTCCACGTGGGCAAGGCGATCGGCCGGAGCTCCCGGCGTCACCGGCACCACCACTACTGACGCGGGGCCATATACCTGAAAGAGCGGCCCGCCCCTTTCCCAAGGGGCGGGCCGCTCTCTCGCGTTCCGGGTGACCCGCCTTTCAGGGGCGGATCCCGGGGGTGGACCGCTCGCCGGCGTCCGCGGGTCGCCGGGGTCGCGACGGCCGGAGGGTCATCCCCGGCAGGCCGCCACGACGCGCTCCACGGCCTCGGCGAGCGGGATCTCCTCCTTGGCGCCGGTGGCGCGGTCGCGCAGCTCCGCGACGCCCTGGGTGAGCCCCCGGCCGACGATCAGGATCGTCGGCATGCCGAGCAGCTCCGCGTCCTTGAACTTCACTCCCGGCGAGACGCCGGGGCGGTCGTCCACCAGGACGCGCAGCCCGCGGCCCTCCAGCTCCTCGGCGATCCGGGTGGCGGCCTCGACCTGGCCGTCCTTGCCGGTGCCCACGACGTGGACGTCGGCGGGGGCGACCTCGCGGGGCCAGACCAGCCCGAGCTCGTCGTGCCTCTGCTCGGCCAGCACCGCCACGGCCCGGGAGACACCGATGCCGTAGGAGCCCATGGTGACGCGGACCGGCTTGCCGTCGGGGCCGAGGGCGTCGAGCTTCGCGGCGTCGGCGTACTTGCGGCCGAGCTGGAAGATGTGGCCGATCTCGATGCCGCGGTCGATGGACAGGCCGGAGCCGCAGACCGGGCAGGCGTCGCCCGCGCGGACCTCGGCGGCCTCGATGGTGCCGTCGGCGACGAAGTCACGGCCGGCGACGACGTCCGCGGCGTGCTTGCCGGGCTCGTTGGCGCCGGTCACCCAGGAGCTGCCGTCGACCACACGGGGGTCGACGAGGTAGCGGATGCCGAGGTCCTTGAGGACCTGGGGACCGATGTAGCCGCGGACCAGGCCGGGGTGCTTCGCGAAGTCCCCGGCCTCGAAGATGGCGGGCTCGCCGGGGGCGAGGGAGGCCTCCAGCCGCTTGAAGTCGACCTCGCGGTCCCCGGGCAGGCCGATGATCACGGTCTCGGTCTTGCCCGAGCCGGGGACGGTCACCTTGACCACGATGTTCTTGAGCGTCTGGGCGGCGGTGACGCCGAGGCCGTGGTGCTCGTTGACGTGGTCGACCAGTGACTCGATGGTCGGGGTGTCGGGGGTGTCGAGCACCCGCATCGCGGGCCGCTCGCCGGTGATCGCGGCCGGCGCGGTGGTGACGACGGCCTCCGCGTTGGCCGCGTAGCCGCAGTTGTGGCAGGCCACGAAGGTGTCCTCGCCGGTGGCGGCGGGGGCGAGGAACTCCTCGGAGGCCGAGCCGCCCATCGCGCCCGACGTGGCGAAGCAGATCTTGTACGTGATGCCGAGCCGGTCGAAGGTCTTGATGTAGGTCTCGCGGTGGCGCTCGTAGGAGCGCTTGAGGCCGTCGTCGTCGAGGTCGAAGGAGTAGGAGTCCTTCATGACGAACTCGCGCCCGCGCAGGATGCCGGCCCGGGGACGGGCCTCGTCGCGATACTTGGTCTGGATCTGGTAGAGGGTCACCGGATAGTCCTTGTAGGAGGCGTACTCCCCCTTGACCATGTCGGTGAACATCTCCTCGTGGGTGGGACCGAGCAGGTAGTCGGCCCCCTTGCGGTCCTTGAGGCGGAAGAGCGTGTCGCCGTACTCGGTCCAGCGGCCGGTCGCCTCGTAGTACTCGCGGGGCAGCAGGGCGGGGAAGAGCACCTCCTGGCCGCCCATGCGGTCCATCTCCTCGCGCACGACGCGCGTGACGTTCTCCAGGACCCTCTTGCCGAGCGGCAGCCAGGAGTAGACGCCGGGCGCGACACGGCGGACGTAACCGGCGCGGACGAGCAGCTTGTGGCTCGGGACTTCCGCATCTGCCGGGTCGTCCCTCAGCGTTCGAAGAAACAGCGACGACATGCGCAGCAGCACGGCTACTCCTAGTTGGCGAGGTTCGATGCCCTACAGGCTATCGAGTCTCGCAAGCCGATTGTCGGTGGTCGACCGCTTCCGAGCCCGGCGGTGAGGGCTCAGATCCCGGTGAGGAAGACGAAGTACGAGGCCCCGAGGACCAGCGCGATCAGCGCGGAGCAGGCCCGGTCGCACCCGCGTCCCAGCGAGATCAGCGTCCCCAGCACGATCGCGATCACCACCGCGACGCCCCACGGCCAGAAGCCGGAGACGTGCTCGGGCCCGCCGGGCATCGCCTTGTCGATCCCGTCGAACAGGGCCAGCCCGGCCGCACCCCCGGCCGCGATGTCCCCCCAGCGGTCGTAGCGCTTGGCGAGGTAGGAAAGGACGCCGACGGCGACGAGGTTCGCGATCAGGAGGTTCATCGAGGCGCCGTCGCCGCCGAGGCTCAGGAGCCAGGCGTTCTTCTCGAAGATCGTGGCGACCAGCAGCGAGAGGATCGGGCCGAGCGCGGCCAGCATGCTGGAGAGGACCGCCCAGCCGAAGCCGGCCGCCGTCCGCCCCATGACGACGACGAACAGGAGGTAGGCGTACGGATTGTAAAGCGCGTACAGCAGCTCGGGCCCGTAGGCCAGCAGCGCTCCGACGCCCCCGAGCAGCATCCCCGCGAAAAGGGAGAGGACCATGTGCCGGAGAATGGCGCGATCCCGGCGGTCCCCGGCGACGAAGTCAAGCGTGTAATTACGTTCCACCAAAGCCACTGATCCCCCGATCGCATTTGCTAGTGGCTATCAGCAGTGTATCTGACCTGGGGAAACATCTCGAACACGTCAAGTTTACAAAGCAAGCGAGCGCTTGATAACGGTAAGGTTGACGACCGCTCGATCAAGCCGTTTCCATGATCTTTCTCAGCGCCTTTCCGGGGGCGGCCGGGATCTCCGCGACGCCGTCCGCCCCTTTCTCGCCGGGCGCCCGGACGCCCGCGGCCGGTTCGCCGTACCGGTCGCCGCCCGGATGAGCGAGCCTCGCCCGCCGCCCGGGCGGTGGCCCTCGCGAGGCGACGCCGGCGGCCCGGCCGCTCCGGGGCGTCAGCCACCGAGAAGGATCTCCCAGGGGTGGCGGGAGGTGGTCCTGCGGGTGGTGTCGAGCGCCTCGCCGAGGCGGCGCAGACCGGCCCTGCCGCGGAAACGCTCGCGGTGCACGGGGTCGACGGCGCGCAGGACGAACGGGACGCCCATGACGTCCAGGGTGGCGTCACCCGCCGTGGCGGGACCGGAGCGGGTGACCAGCGCGCCGGGGCAGCCCGGATCGCGGACATGCCTGGCCAGGACGGCGGCGATGTCGGCCGCGCCGGGGCCGTCGCGCCACTCGATGTGCCAGCCGTGGTCGGCCCCGCGCCACCAGGTCAGGTCGCGGCAGGACTCCATGAGCTCCGACTCCCCGGCGAGCGCGGCCATCACCCGCCCGAACGCCTCGTACCGGAGCCCGCACGAAGGCCGGCTCTCACCGGACATCCCGGGTATGCCGGGGACGCCAGGAACATCGGGAGCACCGGGAGAACCCGGGGAGCCGGAGGAGCCGGGAGCGCGTCCTGTCCGGCGCGGTCCTCTCGCGTCCTGAAGCGGGCTGTCCTTCGGACGCCGGGCGTTCGCTTTGCGGCGCTTCTCCGCTCCTGAACTCACGAGAACCAACTGTGATCCGCCGGGCTTGTCCCCGCAAGTGCTGATTCGGCACCTGGCCTGACGCCACGGGGCGGGCCGAACCGGTCGTCGCCGGCGCGGCCGCGGCGCCCCGCGCCTCGGCCGGCAGGACCGGCTTGCCCCCGAAGATCCTCTCGTCACGCCGGCCGGCCGCGCCTCTCCGGTGGAGCGGCACCGGTCCCGGACGGCCTCCGGGATCCACCGCGCGCCTCGCGAATCGGAAGGGAAAGGGCGAGGGGCGGGAGAAACGGCGGGTGAATCGATCATGTCGGCGCGTGAGTCTGGCGGGTTGCCCCGGGGTGATACAGAATCAAGCAGGGCATCGCGTTCATGACATCCAACGCCGGGGAGGCGACATGTCACTGCGAGTCGCGATCGTGGGGTCAGGACCCGCCGGGATCTACACCGCCGAGGCCCTGACGAGACAGGCCGCCGTGCCGCTCAGGGTGGACGTCCTGGAGCGCCTGCCGACGCCGTACGGGCTGGTGCGTTACGGGGTGGCTCCCGACCACACCTCGATCAAGTCGATAGCGGGCTACCTGCGCGGCGTGCTGGAGCTTCCCGAGGTGCGGTTCCTCGGCGGGGTCGAGCTGGGCAAGGACGTCGACGTCGCCGACCTGCTCGACTGCTACGACGCCGTGGTCTACTGCACCGGCGCGATGGTGGACCGGCGGATGGGCATTCCCGGCGAGGACCTGCCGGGCAGCGTGGCCGCCACCGACTTCGTCAACTGGTACTGCGGCCACCCCGACATGCCCGCCGACCGCTTCGTCCTCGACAGTCCCGAGGTCGCGGTGATCGGCGTGGGCAACGTGGCGGTCGACGTGGTGCGCGTCCTGGCCAAGACCGCCGAGGAACTGCGCGCCACGGACGTGCCCGAGGAGGTGCTGACCCGGCTGGCCGCCAGCGAGGTGAAGACCATCCACATGATCGGACGCCGGGGACCCGAGCACGCCAAGTTCACGCTGAAGGAGCTCAGGGAGCTGGGCGAGCTGACCAACGCGGACGTGCGCGTACGGCCCGAGGAGTGCGTGGCGGACGTCACGACGGCGTCCCGGCAGGTCCGGGGGAACGTCGAGGTCCTGCGGAGCTGGACCACCCGCGCCCCCGTGGGCCGCCCCCGGCGGCTGGACGTGCGGTTCTGGATGCGCCCGGTGGAGATCCTCGGCGAGGGGCGGGTGGAGGCGCTCAGGCTGGAGCGCACCCGGCTGGTGGACGGCCGGGTCGTCGGCACCGGCGAGTTCGAGACCCTTTCGGTCGGCATGGTGCTGCGCTCGGTCGGCTACCAGAGCGTCCCCCTGCCCGGCGTCCCGTTCTCCGAGACCAGCATGACCGTGCCGAACGAGGCCGGCCGGGTCCGCGACCGCGAGTACGTGGCGGGCTGGCTCAAGCGGGGCCCCACCGGTGTGATCGGCACCAACAAGTCCGACGCCGCGGAGACGGTCCGCACCCTCCTCGCCGACCTGGCCGGTCGCGATCCGGTACGCCGCGCGGACCTGGACGACCTTCTCGCCGCCCGGGGAGTCTCGCCGATCACCTACGAGCACTGGCTGTCCATCGAGGCGGCGGAGGAGGCCCTGGCCAGATCCCTCGACCGGGGCGAGCGGGTGAAGCTCCTCGGCCTCACCGCCATGCTCACCGCCTGCGATCGGGAACCGCGGCCGGGAAGCGACCTGGGGACCGGCTGAACCGGCCGGTCCGGCCGGACCGGCCGGACGTCGGGGACGGCCGGTGGCCAGGACGCGTCCGCCTCGGCGTGCCCGTCCGAGCCCGCGCGTCCGGCCGAACCGGCCCCCGCCCGAACCGGCACGTCCAGGAGGAGCACCAGCATGCGCGTCACGTTCGCCGACCCGTCCGCCCTGATCCCGGGTTTCGAGGAGACCCATGACGATCAGATCCTGCTGTACCCGTACCGGCCGGTCGAGTGGCAGCCCGTGCACACGGTCTACGTCCCGGCCGACCGGTTCGACGCCGGGACGACGCGGGAGTGGGGTGACGTCGCGCTGGAGTCGTTCCGGCGGCACCTGTCCGAAGGCGACCTGGCCTCGATCCTCGGCACGACTCCCGGCGTGTCCCCCGGCGCGGGCGAGGACCTCGCCGGGGCCGTGCACGGGAAGGTGGCCGCCAAGCTCGCCCGGGAGCCCGTCGAGGACCTCCGGATCGACTTCGAGGACGGTTACGGGACGCGTCCCGAGGAGGAGGACGGCCACGTCTCCGCCGCCGCCAAGGCGGTCGTGACCATGCACGCGGCCGGGACGCTCCCCCGGCGCTGGGGGTTGCGGGTGAAGTCGTTCTCCGACGGCGACCCGGTCCGCGCCCTGCGGACCCTGGACGGTTTCCTCACCGGCGTGACCGAACGGGCCGGGTACCTGCCGGACGGGTTCGTCGTCACCTTCCCGAAGGTGTTGATGAGGGGATACCTGCACCAGTTCGTTGACTTCCTCGACGCGCTGGAGGACGGGCTGGGCCTCGGCCCGAACACGCTGAGGTTCGAGCTCCAGGTGGAGGCGCCGCAGACGGTGACGATGCTCCACGCGGGCCTGACGACCTCCCTGTGGGGAAGGCTGGCTGCGGCGCACTTCGGCGTCTTCGACTACACGGCGAGCTGTGGCCTCCCCCCGCACGAGCAGCGGCTGGACCACCCCGCCTGCGACCACGCCAGGCACGTCATGCAGACGGTCTTCGCCGGGACCGGGGTCGAGCTGTCGGACGGCTCGCTGGCCGCCTCCCCCGCCTCGGACGACGGGCGTGACGTGCGGGCCCTGTGGCGGCGCCACGCGGAGCTGGTCGGGCGCTCTTTGACCCACGGCTTCTACCAGGGCTGGGACATGCACCCCTCCCACCTGGTCAGCCGGTACGCGGCGGTGTACGCCTTCCACCTGTCCCGGTACGGGGAGTACGCCCGCCGGGTGCGCGCCTGGGAGGAGCGGCGCGACGCCGGGGAGGGCGTGATGGACGAGCCCGCCACGGTCAAGACCATGGCCGCCGCCCTCCGCCGCGCGGACCTGGCGCTGGGCACCGACCACACCGACCACACCGACCACACGGAACGACCGGTCTGACTCCGGTCGCCCACCCCGCCGGGGGAACGCCCGGTCCGGCCGGTACGGCCGAAAGGCCCGGCGCCCCCCGGGCCTTTCGTCGAGACCTCCGGCGCTCCGGAAGCCTCCCGCCGGGGAGCTCCGCCCGCGAGCCTCGACGAGCCTCGGCGGCCTCAGTCGATCAGGGCGCGCCACTCGCGGACCCGGCGGGCGTCGACCGGGTCCGACCAGGACGCCCGCACGGCGCTGCCGACGTGGAAGGCCCGCACGCCGTACTCCATCAGCACCCCGACGTGGCCGGGCCGCAGCCCGCCGCCGGCCATGATCAGCGGGCCGTCCCCGGCCTCGCACCGGGTCTTGAGCAGCGGCAGCCCGTCCGACACGCCACCGGGCGCACCCGAGGTGAGCACGGTGGCGAGGTTGGGCAGGAGGCGGACGGCGCGCCAGCTCGCCTGGGTGTCGGCCGCGTGGTCCACCGCCCGGTGGAAGGTCCAGGGCAGCGGCGCGACCGCGTGGATGAGCGCCTCGGTGGCGGCCAGGTCGACCGCTCCCGCCTCGTCGAGGAAACCGAACACGAACCCGGCCGCGCCCGCGTCGGCGAGGGCCCTGGCATCGCGGCTCAGGGCCTTCAGCGACTCGGGCGTGGCCAGGAACGAGGCCTCGCCGCGCAACATCACCATCTGCGGCAGCGCGCACTCCTTGGAGATCGCCGCGACCGTTTCCGGTGCCGGGGTGAGCCCGTCGGAGGCCATGTCGGCGACGACCTCCAGGCGATCGGCGCCGCCCGCCTCCGCGGCGACGGCGTCGCGCACGTCGAGCGTGATCACCTCAAGCAAGGATCCGGTCATGAATGGAGGCTATCGGATGGCTTTGTCCTGGGATCGCCGTGGTTCAGACATGCTCGGGGACGGACGACCCGCGCCGGTCCGAGATGGGCAGCGCGAGACCGGACGCGCGAGCGCGCAGGCCTCCCGGCCGCTGGAACAGGGCACCGGAGGCACGATGCGGCAGGTCGACCGTGCGGAGATGCGTGAAACGCTGCCTCCGATAGTAGCCCTGCAACCCCGGGTTGTCCTTGGAGCAGTCAAGCCGGAGCCATCTTTTCCCCAGGGTGAGGACCCGCAGGCCCGCCCAGTCCAGGAGCGCCTCCCCCAGCCCCGCGCCCGCGTGGTCGCGCGCCACGGCCAGCTTGTGGACGTAGAGCGCCGAACCGGGGTCGTCCCCCCGGGTCCAGAACTCGGGGTCGGCGTGGCCGTCCAGGGCGACGGTGGCGACGGGCCCGTCCGGCCGGCCCGGCCCGTCCTCCCCGTCCAGCAGGTACAGGACGCCCTCGCCGATCAGCGGGGTGATGCGCCCGGCGGGGAACCCGTCGGCGGGCCACTGCCGCACGCCGCGACGGTTCAGCCACCCGGCGGTCTCGGCGAGGAGCGCGAGCACCCCGTCGAGGTCACCCTCGGTGGCCCTGCGCAGCGTGAACGGGCGCGTGGCGGTGGGACTGGCGGTGTTCGAGTGCATGGTTCATCCCTTCGTTGCTTTCGGTGCACGAGATGACACGGAGCGTGTCCATGTGATGGCGCACGGCGTCCATGCCGGGCTAGGCGGATGCCTAGGGGCCTGAGGCGAGCGGTGAGACCGCGATCGGGAGAGGCGGCGGGGCGAGGCGCGCCGGGACGGAAGGCGCCGGCGGGAGCAGCGGAGAGCGGCCCGCCGGGGCGAAGAGCGCGAAGAAGAGGGAAGAACGGCCCGCCGGGGCGAAAGGCGCGGGGAAGAGGGAGGAGCGGCGTCTAGCCACCCGGCGGACGCGGCCCGGTGCTCGCCCGCGGCGCGGGCGGAACGAGGGCCGGCCCGTCAGGGCGGTCACGGAGACGTCAACGGCTTTCCAGCTCGTACCGGATCAGGTGCTTGTCGGCGGGCAGGACCGACACCGCCACGCGTACCGGGGTGTCGTCCTCGTCGTAGCCGACCCGGATGTAGACGACGACCGGCGTGCCGAGCTGGAGCTGGAGCCGCTCGGTCTCCGCGCTGTTGGGCATCCGCGCCCAGATGTCGTCGACCACCCGCACCTGCCGGTGGCCGAGTTCCTCCAGGACCTTGTTGGCCCCGCGCACGATGTCGCCTGGCCGGGTGATCTCGGAGTCGGCGACCAGGGCCAGGGGGAAGTAGGAGTCGTTGGTGTTGTACGGCTGGCCGTCCACGAAGCGCAGCCGGCGGCGGACCACGGCGAGCTCGTCGTCGGACAGCTCCAGCCTGCTGGCGATCTCCTCGGCCGGTTGCACGATCGAGACCTCGATCTCCTGGCTCGGCGCGCGTCCCTCGCGGGAGACGGCCCAGGCGAAGGCCTCCAGGGTCTCCTCGCGCCGCGGCTGCAGCTCGCGCTGGGGGTGCATGAGCAGCGGGCGGCGTTCCCTGACGACGGTGCCCCTGCGGGGGGTGCGGGTGACCAGGCCCTCGTTCACGAGCTCGCCGAGGGCCAGCCGTACGGTGTTGCGGCTGACCTGGTGGGCGAGCATGAGTTCCGCCTCGGTCGGCAGCTGATCCCCCGGTCCGAGCGCACCGGAGTAGATGATCCTCCGTAGGTCGGAGGCCACCTGTTGATACAGCGTTGACCGTGCCATTAAGTCCCCTTTGTGCCAACAAAACTAGACGATCTGGTTCTAGCGGGGAACAGCCCCTTGACCCAACCTCCCAAGACCCGCATCATCCAATCGTTGGTACAAATCCATCGAAAGGTCAGCGAGGGGGTGGAGGCCGGTGCTGTCGGTCCGCACGGATACGCCGTACCTGCCCTGGCGCGATCCCCGCGAGGCAACACGTTTACTGCGTTACGCGTTGCACCGCCAGGGATTCACGCACACCTACCAGAGCAACGGAAACGGCATGTCCGTGCTCTCGGTGCTGACCGATCTGACTGTCTGGTGCAAGAACGGGCTGTTCGTCTGGAACGAGGACGGCGTCGAGTCGTCCCACCCGGCCGACGACCCGGTGGGAGCGGCCCGTCTCATCTCACGGCACTACCGGCGGCCCGCCCCCGACGACGACCTCTGCGAGGAGGGTGCGGACCAGCCGGTCCGCACCCTCACCACCACAGACTCCGAGCGCGACTAGCAGGCCGAGGACCCCATCCCTCGCCGGGGTCCTCCGCCGCCGCGCCCGGGGCGGAACGCGTCCTGGCGGGTCCCCCACGCCCGCCAGGGCGCGATTCCCATCGCGGGATCGCGTCCACGGGACGGGACCCGCCAAGGCGTGACCGCTCGCCTGCCCACCCCCCGCCTCCGGCGGCGAGCGGCCCGCCGGGGACGGAAGACGTGAGACCGCGCGAGGGAAGACAATTACCCTCATGCGGTTCGGGATCCTGGGCACCACGCGGGCATGGCACGACGGCCCCACCGGCGCCACCGACGCCACAACCGTCACAGCCGCCGGAGAGGCGACCGGCGGCGAGGTACGCGTCGGCGGGCCGGCCCGGCGGGCGCTGCTGGGCCTGCTGCTCGCCCGCGCCGGCGAGGTGGTGACGGCCGACCTCCTGATCGACGACCTCTACGGCTCGCGGCCACCCGGAGGGGCCGCGCACGCGCTGCAGTCGCAGGTGTCCCGGCTCCGCCAGGTCCTGGGGGACGAGGCCGAGATCGAGACCGTCCCCTCGGGATACCGGCTCGTGATCGATCCCGATGACCTCGACGCCCGCCGTTTCGAGCGGCTGTCGGACGAGGGACGCCGGGCCCTGCTCGGCGGGGACCCTGCGGGGGCGGCCGTGCTGCTGCGGGAGGCCCTGGCCCTGTGGCGGGGGCCCGCGCTCGCCGACGCCGCGGACGCCGCCTCCGTACAGGCCCTGGTGCTGCGGCTGGAGGAGCGCAGGCTCGGCGCCCTGGAGGACCGGATCGAGGCCGACCTCCGGCGGGGCGAGCACCGGGCCGCGGTGCCCGAGCTGCAGGAGCTGATCGCCGGGCACCCGCTGCGGGAAAGGCTCAGGAGCCTGCTCATGCGCGCCCTGCGGGCGGGCGGCAGGCAGGCGGAGGCCCTGCTCGCGTTCGAGGAGACGCGGCTGCTGCTCGCCGACGAGCTCGGCGCGGACCCCTCGGCCGAGCTGGCGGCCGTCCACCGGGAACTGCTCAGGGGCGAGCGGCCGTACGAGCCGCCCGCGCCACCGGCGCAGCTGACCAGCTTCGTGGGCCGCGCCGAGGACCTGGCCGAGGTCACCCGGCTGCTCGGGACGGCGCGCCTGGTCACCCTGCTCGGCCCCGGCGGGGCGGGCAAGACCAGGCTGTCGATCGAGGTCGCGAGCAGGCTGCCCGACGTCTGCTTCGTCGAACTCGCGGCGCTGCGCGACGGGCGGCAGCTGCCGCAGACCCTGCTCGGCGCGCTCGGTCTCCGCGAGAGCGGGCTGCTCACCGGGCCCGAGGAGACGGAACCCGTCTCCCGGCTGCTCGCGGCGCTGGCCGACCGGCCGCTGCTGCTCGTCCTCGACAACTGCGAACACGTCGTCGAGGCGGCCTCGGACCTGGCCGCGCGGCTGCTCGCCGGATGTTCGCGGCTGCGCGTCTTGGCGACGAGCCGGGAGCCGCTCGGCATCACCGGCGAGAACCTGTGGCCGGTCCGGCCGCTCGGCCCGTCCCCCGCCGCGCGGCTCTTCACCGACCGGGCCTCGGCCGTGCGTCCCGGTTTCGCGCTGGACGAGGCCGGAGCGGAGACCGTACGGCGGATCTGCCGCGAGCTCGACGGCCTGCCGCTGGCCATCGAGCTCGCGGCGGCCAGGGCTCGCACGTACGAGCTCCCCGAGCTCGCCGCCCGCCTGGACGACCGCTTCCGCCTGCTGTCGCGGGGCAGCCGCACGGCCGACGCCAGGCACCGGACGCTGCGCGCGGTCGTGGCGTGGAGCTGGGACCTGCTGTCCGGAGCCGAGCAGGTGACGGCCAGGCGCCTGACGGTCTTCTCCGGCGGCGCGACCGCCGAGGCCGCGGCCCGGGTCTGCGGGGTGCCCGACGCCGAGGACGTGCTGGACTCCCTGGCCGACAAGTCCCTGGTGGAGGTGGGCGGCGGGCGCTACCGGATGCTCGACACGATCCACGCCTACTGCGCCGAGCAGTTGGAGGTGGCCGGGGAGGCCGAGGCCCTGCGGCGCGCGCACGCGGACCACTTCCTGGAGCTGGCGCGGGAGGCGGACCCCCACCTGCGGCGTGCCGAACAGCTCCGGTGGCTGGAGATCCTCGTCGCGGAGCACGCCAACCTCCAGGCCGCGCTGCGCTGGGCCGTCGAGGCGGAGGAGATCGAGCTCGCCCTCGCACTGTTCGCCTGCTTGTCACCATATTTCTGGATGCGCGGCATGCGGACCCTGGCGACGGCACCGGCGGTCGCGCTCCTGGACATGATCGGTGCCGGCCCGCCCCCCGGGCTCGGGGACGGGTACGTGCTCTGTGCCCTGGCGGCGGCGGCCGGTGGCGGCGGCCGGGAGGCGTGGAAGCGCCACCGGGCGACGGCCGAGGCGGTCGTCGTCGACCCCGACCGGCCGCACCGCCACCCGATCGTCACCTTCCTCTGGCCGATGATCAACTCCGGCGACGAGGATTCGCGGGTCGCCCTCGCGGTGATCGACCGCGGCCGGGCGGGGGACGACCCCTGGGAGCGGGCCGTCGTCCACCTGCTGTGGGGATACCCGCAGCTCGCGGCCGGGGACCTGGCGCGGGCCGAGGACGAGTTCACCTCGGCCGCCGACGCCTTCCGCTCGCTGGGCGACCGGTGGGGGACGTCGCTCGCCCTGGACGCGCTGGCCGGTCTCGCGGCCCTGCGCGGCGACCCCGGGAAGGCGATCGCCCTGACCGACGAGGCCCTCGCCCTCACCGAGCGGCTCGGCGCCCTCGAGGACGTCCCCGACCTGCTGTGCAACCGGGGCGACTACCGCGTCCAGGCCGCCCGGACCGGGAAGGAGCCCGCGGGCACCGGTCTCGGGCGGGCGCGCGCCGACTACGAGCGGGCCGCCGAGATCGCCCGCCACGCGGGCAGCCCCACCTACCTGGCCGCGGCGCTGCGCGGCCTCGGCGACATCGCGCGGCTGGAGGGCGACCTGGCCGGGGCCCGCCTGCTGTACGAGCAGGCGCTCGACCGGTTCGAGACGCACTGGGTGCGGAGCGCGGGCAACCGGACGAGCGCGCTCTTCGGGCTCGGCAGGATCGCCGAGGCCTCCGGCGACCTCGGCGAGGCCCGCGCCCTGCACCGGCGGGCCGCCGAGGTGGCGGCGGAGACGGGGGCGATCACCGAGGGCGCCCGCCCGATCGAGGCCCTCGCGGGAATCGCCCTGCTCGAAGGGGACGCCCCCGGCGCCGCCCTGCTGCTCGGCGCGGCCGTCGCCCTGCGGGGAGTCGCCGGCGAGGACGACCCCGACGTCTCCCGTACGGCCGCCGCCGCGCGGGCCGCGCTGGGCGAGACGCCGTACGAGGCCGCCCGCCGCGAGGGGGCGCGGCTGTCCGGGGCGGACGCGCTGCGCCTGGCCGGCGTCTCCGAGACCCTCATCCGGAACTCACCGGTCAACGGCCTCGCCGACCCCGGGCCGGCCCTGCCCGGCTGACCGGCCCACGGCCTGAGGCCTGAGGCCTGAGGTATGCGGCGCACCGGTGCGGCGGGTGCGCGGCTCGCGGCTCGCGGTGAGCCTCCGGTGAAAGCGGTGAGCTCGCGGTGATCGGGCGGTGAGCGCCCTCGGACAGGCTCGCCCCATGAACACCACACCGCGGCTCAAGAACAAGAACATCCTGATCTCGGGGGCCGGCGTCGCCGGTCCGGCACTGGCCTACTGGCTGCACCGCCACGGCTTCACCCCCACGGTCGTGGAACGGGCGCCCGGCGTCCGCGACGGCGGCTACGCGGTCGACTTCCGCGGCGAGGCACACCTCACCGTGCTCGCCCGGATGGGGATCCTGGACGACATCCGGCGCGAGCGGACGAACCCGGGGAGCTGGCCGCCGCGGGCGGCGACCACCGCGCGGGCCTCGCCGGCTACGAGGAGGCCATGCGCGCGTACGCGGCGGGATGCCAGAAGTCGGGCGACGGGGTGGGCAGGTGGATGGTTCCCGAGAGCCGGTTCATGGCCTGGTTCGTCAACCAGAACTACAAGCTCCTGCCCTACGTGCCGTGGAAGGGACTGATCGCCAAGAGCATCCGGCGGACGGCGAACGCCATCACCCTGAAGGACTACGAGCGTTGACCCGGCCGAACCTCACGCCACCGGCGAACGCCCTCGTCCGTGGCGAACCTTGAACGAGACGCGCGCCCGGGGGCGCGGAACGGGCCGGTCAGTCCCGGTCGCCGAGGTCCAGGCGGTCGGCCAGGCCGACGGCGGTGAAGGCGGCGACCAGCTCGTCGCGGCCCTCGGTGAAGTGGGCCCAGCTGTCGTAGTGGACGGGGACCACCCGGCGGGCGCCGAGGATCCTGGCGGCCTCGGCGGCCTGCGCGCTGTCCAGGACGATCGGTTCGCCGTCGAAGAGGACGGGGAAGCGGGGAGCTCCGGCGAAGAGGACGGCGGTGTCCACGGGGCCGAAGCGTGCGGCGATCTCCTTGACCAGGCCGAGGGAGGCGTTGTCGCCGCTGACGTAGACGGTGGGCATTCCTTCGCCGGTCAGGACGAAACCGACGACCTGGCCGAGGATCGCCTCGACCTCCTCGCGCGGTCCGGGGCCGTGGAGCGCGGGCACGCCGGTGACGGTGACGGTGCCGCCGCCGGGGCGGTCCAGCTCGACCGACTCCCAGTCGGCCAGGCCCCTGGCCCCGTTCCCCAGGCGCCGCCCGCCGTCGGGGGTGGTGAGGGTGAGGGGGACGTCGGCGAGCAGGGTCCGGCCGGAGATGTCGAGGTTGTCGGGGTGCTCGTCGTGAGAGAGCAGGACCACGTCGATACGGCCCAGCTCGGCGGGGGTGGCGGTGGATGGGGCGGTCTTGACCAGGAGCGGGCCACCCGGCGTCTGGTAGTCGCCGGGGGCGTCGAAGGTCGGGTCGACGAGGAAACGCAGGCCGCCGTACTCGAAGAGGGCGGTCGGTCCTCCGAAGACGCGGACGGAGAACCGCTCGCCGGCGGGGCTGGTGGCAGACATGTGGAAGGTCCCTTGCGGATAGAGGGTGGTGTGGCGTGCCCGGCTTCCGAAAAGCTCCGCGAAGGCCGTCCGACCGGGCCCGCACGTAACCAGATCCACTTTGCCAGGTAACCCTCCACGTAAGCCGAAGGGCACGGCCGGAGTCGGTCAAAAGCATGGGCCGGGAGGACCCGCCGGTGAAGCGGACGGGGTCGGATCCGCCACGAGCTCCCTGAGAGGTGCCGCCGCGGATCGATGACCGCTCTCCGCGCGTTCAGGTCCGCCAGGCCCCCCGGCCGTGCCGATCCCCGGCCGCGACCGTGCCATCGGTCACGCGGATCGCCCTACCGGCGCGAACCGCTCCGGAACCGCGCGGCGTCAGGTGGTGGCGCGGGCGGCCTTGTGGATGAGGTTGGCCACCGCGCCGGGTTCGGAGACGGTGACGGCGTGGGAGGCGTCGATCTCGACGGTCGTGGACTTCGCCCTCTTGGACATGAAGCGCATGGATTCGGCGGGGATGGCCAGGTCCTGCCTGGTGATCATGCTCCAGGATTTGATGGTCTTCCACGCGGTCTTGATGGCCCTGTCCTCAAGGGCGCCGGCGGCGATGGGCCGCTGGGTGACGGCCATCAGGTCGGTGGTCCGGCGCGGCACGTCGGCGGCGAACACCGCGCGGAACTTGTCCTGCAGGATGTACAGGTCGTCCGCCGTGCCACCGTCCGCGGTGGGGAACGGGACGGTTTTGAGGGCGTCGCCGAGCTCGCCGCCGGGGAACCTGCCCGCCAGCTCGGCGGTGCTCTCGCCGACCTCGGGCTGGAAGCTGGCGATGTAGACGAGGGCCTTCACGTCGCGGTCACCGTCGGCGGCCTCGCTCAGCACGGTGCCTCCGTACGAATGGCCGGCGAGGACGATCGGGCCGTTCACGCTGTTCAGGACGCTGCGGAGGTACTGCGCGTCGTGGCGCAGGCCGCGGAGCGGGTTGGCCGGGGCGATGACCGGGTAGCCCTTGCGCCTGAGGTCGGCGATCACCCCGTTCCAGCTGGAGGAGTCGGCGAAGGCCCCGTGGACCAGGACGACCGTGGGCTTGATCGAACCCGCGTCGGCGGTGGCGACACCGCTGGAGAGGAGCGCGGCGACGAGCACACCGGTGGCGGCGGCCGCGCGCTTGAGGTTCGGCTTGAGGTTCGGCTTGAGGTTCATGGAACTTCCCTTCTGCTCTGCGGAGGTGTGATCAGCGGGTGGTGGCGCGGGCCGCGGCGTCGATGAGCTCGGCGACGGCGTCCGGGCGGGAGACGGTGACGGCGTGGGAGGCGTCGATCTCGACGGTCGTCGACCCCGCCCTCTTGGCCATGAAGCGCATGGATTCGGCGGGGATGGCCAGGTCCTGGGTGGTGACCATGGTCCAGGACGGGATGGTCTTCCAGGCCGCCCTGGTCGCCTTGTCCGCCAGCGCGGTCGCCTCGATGGGCCGCTGCGTGGCCGCCATCAGCTCGGCCGTCTCCGGGGCGACGTCGGCGGCGAACACCGCGTGGAACATGTCCTGCCGGATGTACAGGTCGGTCCCCGTGCCGCCCTTGGCCGCCGGGTACGGCACCGGGTTGAGGGCGGGACCGAGCTCGCCGCCGGGGAACCTGCCCGCCAGGTCGCCGGTGCTCTCGCCGACCTCGAGGTTGAAGCTGGCGATGTAGACGAGCGCGACGACGCCGTCGGCACCGTCGGCGGCCTCGCTCATCACCGACCCGCCGTACGAGTGGCCGGCGATCACGATCGGACCGGTCAGGCTGTCGAGCACGCTGCGCAGGTACCCGGCGTCCTCCCGCAGCCCGCGCAGCGGGTTGGCGACGGCGACGACCGGGTAACCGCGGCGTTTGAGGTTGCCCACCACGCCGTTCCAGCTCGCGGACTCGGCGAAGGCGCCGTGGACCAGGACGACGGTGGGGGTTCCCACCGCGGCGGGCTCGCGGGACGTGATGCTCATCGGGATCTTCCTCTCGGTACGGGAACGGCGGCCGCCGTCCCGAAATGAAATATGCAATATATTGCTAGCACTGTCAACATCGCGGTCCGGTTGAAGTTTCCGGCTCGGTGTGTGCAATATATTGCATGCCCATCCCGCAAAACACGCCCGCCATCGACCGGCACCTCCTGCGCGACAACGTCTACCAACGCCTGCGCGACGCCATCGTCGACGGCAGCCTCGCGCCCGGCGAGCAGTTACGCGACGTCGAGCTGGCGGCCTGGCTCGGGGTCAGCCGCACCCCGGTCCGTGAGGCGCTGCTGCGTCTCGCGGAGGCCGGGCTGGTCGTGGCCCAGCCGGGACGCTCCACGACGGTGAGCTCGCTGAACCTGCGCGACGTCCGCGAGGCCCGCGACGTGGTGGCGGCGATGCACGAACTCGCCGTCCGTGAGGCGGTGGGCGCCCTCACCGAGGCCGACCTCGACACGATGCGCCAGGCCAACGACCGGTTCCGCGCGGCCATCGAGAAGGGCGACGTCGAGGCGGCCCTGCGCGCCGACGACGAGCTGCACGGCATCCCCGTGCGAGTGGCCTCCAACCGGGCCCTCACCTCGGTCCTCGACCAGTTCACGCCGGTACTGCGCCGCGCCGAGCGGCTGCGCTTCTCGTCGCTGGGCGGACGCGCGTCCCTCGCCCGGCACGACAACCTGATCCGGCTCTGTGCCGCCGGAGACGCGGACCAGGCGGCGGCGGTCGCCTTCGACACCTGGCGCACGCTGCCGGCCACCGAGGAGTGAGCATGACCCTGTCCGATTTCCCCCGCCACCCGCTGACCTTCGGGCCGAGCCCCGTCCACCCGCTGCCGCGACTCACCCGGCACCTCGACGGAGCCTCGATCTGGGCGAAGCGCGAGGACTGCAACTCAGGGCTCGCGTACGGCGGCAACAAGACCCGCAAGCTCGAGTACATCGTCCCGGACGCGCTCGCGCAGGGCGCGGACACGCTGGTGTCGATCGGCGGGTACCAGTCCAACCACACCCGCCAGGTCGCCGCCGTCGCCGCGTCGCTGGGGTTGAAGGCGGTGCTGGTGCAGGAGAACTGGGTCGACTGGCCGGACTGCGTCAACGACCGGGTCGGCAACATCATGCTGAGCCGGATCATGGGCGCCGAGGTCAGGCTCGACCCGGCCGGCTTCGGCATCGGCTTCAAGGACTCGTGGAACCGGGCGATCGAGGACGTGAGGGAGCGCGGCGGCACGCCGTACCCGATCCCGGCGGGCGCCTCCGACCACCGGCTCGGCGGGCTCGGGTTCGCGAACTGGGCGTACGAGGTGGCGCGGCAGGAACGCGAGCTGGGCGTCTTCTTCGACACCGTCGTGGTCTGCGCGGTCACCGGCTCGACCCAGGCCGGCATGATCGCCGGCTTCGCCGCGCTCGAGGAGGCCGGCGGCCGGCCGCGCCGGGTGATCGGGATCGACGCGAGCGCGAAGCTCGAGGAGACCCGCGACCAGGTCGCCCGGATAGCGAGGGCCACGGCCGAGCTCATCGGCGTCGGCCGGCCCCTGCGGGACGACGAGATCACGATCCTGGACGGGTGGGCCGGCGACCTGTACGGGATCCCCGTGCGATCGACCCTGGACGCGATCCGGCTCACCGGCGAGCTCGAGGGAATGATCATCGACCCGGTCTACGAGGGCAAGTCGATGGCCGGTCTGATCGACCTCGTCACCGGCGGGGAGATCCCCCGCGACGCCACCGTCCTGTACGCGCACCTGGGCGGCCAGCCGGCGCTGAACGCCTACAGCGGCCTGTTCACCGGCACCCGGCGGCTGACCTGACGCCGGTCACGGCCCACGGCCGGGCAGCTCGGGAACCGCCCGCGCCGTGGCCGGCGAAGACCGCCGGCCGCCGGGGGCGACTCAGCTGAGACCCCCGTTGGCCTGGAGGTTCTGGCCGGTGACCCAGCGCCCGTCGGGACCTACCAGGAAGGCCACGACGTCCGCGATGTCCGAGGGCTCGCCGAGGCGGGCGAGCGGGGTCATGGCGGCCACCTGGGCCAGCACCGCCTCAGGGTTGGCGCCGCGCAGCAGGTCGGTGTCCGTGGCGCCCGGGGAGACCGTGTTGACGGTGATGCCCCGCTCGCCGAGCTCGCGGGCCGCGACCGCGGTCAGCTGTTCGAGGGCGCCCTTGCTCGCCGCGTAGGGGGCGATGCCGGCCGCGGGGCGGACGGTGTTGAGAGTGGAGATGTTGACGATACGGCCGCCGTCGCGCATGTGCCTGGCGGCGTAGCGGATGGTCAGGAAGGCGGCCTTGGCGTTGACCGCCATGGCGCGGTCGTACAGCTTCTCGGTGGTCTCCGCGAGGGAGATCGGGGTGAAGCTCAGCGCGGCGTTGTTGACCAGGATGTCGAGGCCGCCGAGAAACTCCTCGGCGCTCTCCATCAGCCACTCCGCGGCGCCCCGCTTGCCGAGGTCGACCCGGACGGCGCGGGCGCTCCCGCCCGCCTCCTTGACCACCTGCTCCACCTCGCCCGCGGACGCGGCGGCGTTCGCGTAGGTGAAGAGGACGTCCGCCCCGTCGCGGGCGAGACGCTCCACGATCGCCCGGCCGATGCCCCGCGACCCCCCGGTGACCACCGCCGTCCTGCCCTCCAGCACCGCCATGCCGACCTCCGTGCCT
The DNA here is from genome assembly GCF_051918945.1 of Streptosporangium sp. LJ11. Classification (NCBI taxonomy): domain Bacteria; kingdom Bacillati; phylum Actinomycetota; class Actinomycetes; order Streptosporangiales; family Streptosporangiaceae; genus Streptosporangium; species Streptosporangium sp. LJ11. The sequence goes on along the minus strand of NZ_JBPXMB010000005.1, from coordinate 110,032 downwards.
CTCCCGTGAGCTCTCCAGCCGTCCTTCGGACCCCGTGTCCACGTCGCGGGGCCCCGCGCCCACCGCGCCCGCCGCACCCACCGCGCTTCCGATCCCCCTCGGCCTCCCGCGCGGTTTCGGGTCCCACCGCCGAACCTATGATCGACCGGCACGGTTGTCGACGCCTTTCCGCCCTTCCGCGACGCCGTGCGCCCCCCTCCGAACCGGATCGGAACAGGACGGGCCCATTGGTACGTTCCACATCGTGATGCCGCGGATCTGGCGGAGTCCCGGTCCCGCGACCTAACCTGCCCACCATGAACACCGATGGGCGCTCGGCGCACATTCTCGACGTCCTGATCACCGAGTTCGGTGATTCCATCAAGCGTGACCCCGCGGCCTTCCGGCGCAAGTTCCGGAAGATGGCCGCCTCGCCCTTCGCCTTCTACCGGGGCAGCGCCTGCCTGTTCTACGCGGACATGACCGGCGCGTTCGCCGACGACGCCTTCCTGGACGAGCAGACGCGGCGCGTCTGGATCCACGGTGACCTGCACGCCGAGAACTTCGGCACCTACATGAACGCCTCGGGCGTCCTGGTGTTCAACGTCAACGACTTCGACGAGGCCTACGTCGGCCCGTACATCTGGGACCTGCGGCGGTTCGCGGCCAGCGTCGCGCTCATCGGGTACGCCAAGGCGCTGTCGGACGACGTCATCGGCGAGCTGGTGGCCGAGTTCGCCCACTCCTATCTCTCCGAGCTGCACGGCATCTCGGACGGCGGGGACGACGCGATCGGCTCGCTGACCCTGGACACCACGAGCGGCGTGCTCCACCGGGTGCTGCAGCTCGCCCGGCTGAACACCCGGGTGGCGCTGCTGGACCTGGAGACGACCGTCGAGAACTTCGACCGCAGGTTCGCCGTCATGGACGGCCGCCATCCGGTGGACCAGGAGACCCGCGAGGCGGTGGAGGCGGCCTTCCGCGACTACCTGACGACCCTTCCCACGGCCTCCGCGATCGAGCACAAGATCAAGGACTTCGCGCTGCGCACCGGCATCGGGATCGGCTCGGCCGGGCTGCCCTCGTACAACATGCTCCTCGAGGGCCACACCCAGGCCCTGGAGAACGACGTCATCCTCTACATGAAGCAGGCCCAGGTGCCGGCCGTGGCGCGGCACATCACCGACGAGAAGGTGCACGGCTACTTCAGGCACCAGGGCCACCGCACCGCGGAGTCGCAGCGGGCCCTGCAGGCGTACGCCGACCCGTGGCTCGGCCACACCACGCTGAACGGCGTCGGCCAGCTGGTCGCCGAGGTCTCCCCCTACTCCGCCGATCTGAACTGGGGCGACGTCAACGAGCCGGACGAGCTGGCCTCGGTCGTCCGCGACCTGGGCCGGGCCGTGGCCAGGATGCACTCGGTGGCCGACGACGAGTCCAGCCACGACCTGGTCGACTTCTCCACCGAGGACGCGATCGTGGCCGTGATCGGCGGCGACACCGAGGGCTTCACCCGCACCCTCGTCGACTTCGCCCACGCCTACGGGGCACGGGCCAGGGCCGACCACGGGCTCTTCGTCGACCTGTTCAGGAACGGCCGCCTGCCCGGCCTCTGACCCCGGCCGCCCCGGCCTCCGCGAACCACCTCTCCCGCGCGGGCACGCCGCCCGCCCGCGTTTCGGTGCCGCTCACCGCCGCTCCGCCTCGACCTCGCCCCGGGCGGAGGCGGAGCGGGCCTCGGCGTGGTGGCAGGCGACCTGGGCGGCGGCCGAGGACGGCAGGACGGGCAGCGGCCGTGACACGCACAGCCCGTCGACCCCCGTCTCTGCCGCCGCGCCCGAGGCCAGGACCTGGCAGCGCGGGTGGAAGCGGCAGCCCCGCGGGATCCGGGTCGGGTCCGGCGGCTCGCCGCCCAGCACCACGGGCGACGGCGACTCCGGCAGGACCGACAGCAACGCCTGGGTGTACGGATGCGACGGCGCGGTGAGGATCCGCTCCACCGGTCCCGACTCGACGATCCTGCCGAGATACATCACCGCGACGCGGTCGGCGATGTTCCAGGCCAGCCCGAGGTCGTGGGTGACGACCAGCGCCGACAGGCCCAGCTCGTCGCGGAGGCGGAGCAGCAGCGCGAGGATCTCGCCGCGCACCGAAGCGTCCAGCGAGGCCACCGGCTCGTCGGCGACCAGCACCCGGGGGTCGAGCGCGAGGGCCCCGGCGATGACGACGCGCTGGCGCTGGCCGCCGGACAGCTCGTGCGGGTAGCGGTTGAAGAACCGCTCGGGGGGCCGCAGCCCGGCGCGCGACAGCGCCGACGCGACCCGTTCCTCCTCCGCGGGCAGGCGGTGGATGCGCGGCCCCTCGGCCACCGCCTCGTAGACGGTGTGCCGGGGGTTGAGCGATCCCGTGGGGTCCTGAAGCACGAGCTGCACCTCGCGCCGGTGGGCCCGCAGCGCGCGCGAGGAGTAGGCCAGCGGGGCCCCGCCGTACAGGACCGACCCCGCGGCGGGCCGCTCCAGGCCGAGCAGGGTGCGGGCCAGCGTCGTCTTGCCGCAACCGGACTCGCCGACCAGCGCGACGATCTCTCCCTGGCCCACGGCGAGATTCACCCCGTCCACCGCGCGGGCGCGGCGCCCGCGCGAGACGAACTCCACCCGCAGGTCCCGCGCTTCGAGCAGGGTCATCGGGTCTCCTCGGGGACGCGGACGTGGACGCACGCGGCGGTGTGCGACGCCTCGGCGCGACCCGCCCCGGTACGGTCACCGGCACGGCCCACGGGCCAGAGCTCGACCGGCTCCGACGCGCACGAGACGAGCGACACCGGGCAGCGGGGATGGAAGGAGCACCCCGTGGGCAGGTGGGCCGGGTCGGGCGGGTCGCCGCCCAGCCCGCTGGGCGCCATCCTGGAGGCGGGGTCGCCGACGGTGGGGAAGGCCCCGGCCAGCGCCCTGCCGTAGGGGTGCCCGGCGTTCCGGAAGACCTCGCGCGAGGGACCGGACTCGACCACGCGGCCCGCGTACATGACCGCCAGCCGGTCGCACGTCGCGGCCAGGACCGACAGGTCGTGAGAGATCATGATCAGGCCGATCCCGTGCTCGGCGACGAGCGAGCGGATCAGCGAGAGCACCTGCGCCTGGATCATCACGTCCAGCGCGGTGGTCGGCTCGTCGGCGACGATCAGGCGCGGGGAACAGGCGAGCGCCATCGCGATCATCACGCGCTGGCGCTGCCCGCCGGACAGCTCGTGCGGGTAGCCGCGCGCCCGCCAGGCGGGCAGGCCGACCTGCTCCAGCAGCTCCGCCGTCCTGCGCCGCGCCGCCGCGCCGGTCGCCATGCCGTGCACCCGCAGCGGCTCGGCGATCTGGTCGCCGATCCTGCGCACCGGGTTCAGGGCGTGCTGGGCGCCCTGGAAGACCAGGGAGGCCGACGCCCAGCGGATCGCGCGCAGCCGCCCCCAGCTCATCGTGAGGACGTCCTCGCCGTCCAGCAGGATCTCCCCGGACACCAGCGCGTCCCTGGGCAGCAGCCGCAGCAGCGACATGGCCAGCGTCGACTTGCCCGACCCCGACTCCCCCGCCACGCCGAGGGCCTCGCCCTCCGCCAGGGCGAGCGAGACGCCCCGCACGGCGGGGACGTCCCCGGCCGCGCTCCGGTAGGTCACCGCCACGTCGCGCAGTTCGAGCAGGGTCACGAGACCTCCCGAGGCCACGGGCCGGACGCGGCCGGGGTCCCCGGAGGCCGCGGGCCGAGTACGGTCACGAGTCCTCCCCCGGGTGTGGATCGAGCACGGTCACGAGGCCCCCCGAAGGCGTGGGTTGAGTACGGTCTCCAGGGCGCGCCCGCAGAGGGTGAACGCCAGGACGACCAGGATGATGCACAGGCCGGGCGGCAGCACGTACCACCAGGCGCCCGAGGTGGCCGCGCCCCAGTCGTAGGAGCCGCGCAGCATGCCGCCCCACGACACCTGGCCCGAGTCGGCGCCCAGGAAGGCGAGGGTGGACTCGGTGACGATGGCGCTGGCCACCGTGAGGGTGGTGTTGGCCAGGACCAGCGGGGCGACGTTCGGCAGCACGTGCCGGGTCATGACGTGCCAGTGCCCCGCGCCCAGCGCCCTGGACCTCTCGATGTAGGGCCTGGCCTCGACCGCCAGTGTCTGGGCCCTGATCAGCCTCGCCGTGGAGGCCCAGGAGGTCACCCCGATCGCCAGGATGATCGTGGACGTGCCGCCGCCGAGGACGGCCGCGAGGACCAGGGCCAGGACCAGGGCGGGCAGCACCAGGAACCAGTCGGTGACGCGCATCAGCACGGCCGAGGCCCAGCCGCGGAAGTGCCCGGCCGCGATGCCGAAGACCGTACCGATCACCATGCTGAGCAGTGCCGACATGAACCCGATGAGCAGCGAGACCCGCGCGCCCCACAGGAGCATGAGCAGGACCGAGCGGCCGGACTCGTCGGTGCCGAGCGGGAAGTCCACGCTCGGCGGTGCCATCTTGGCGCCCGTCGCCCTGGTCACGTCCATCCCGGACGGGTCGGTGACCAGCGGCGTGACGAGGGCCGCCAGGACGGCGACCAGCAGGATCGCCGCGCCGTACAGCCCGGCCCTGTTCCCGGCGTACGCGCGGCAGAACCGCACGAGCGCGGCGCGGCGGCGCGTCCTGGCGATCGCGCGCGGCGTCCCGGTGCCGCCGCCGGCCGCGCCCGGGGTTCCGGCGGCGCCACCGGTCGCCTCCCCTTCCCCCGGACCTTCCCGCCTCGTGTCCTCCTCCTTCGTGCTCACGCCGACCTCACCCTCGGATCCAGGACGTGGTAGACCACGTCGGCCAGCGTGTTCATGACGATCACCGCGGCGCAGACGAGCATGAAGGTCCCCTGCATGACCGCGTAGTCGGGTCCCTTGATCGCCTCGACGAACAGCAGGCCGAGGCCGGGCCAGGAGTAGACGAACTCCACCGAGACCGCGCCGCCGACCACGAAGCCGATCTGCATGAAGACCAGGGTCACCGTCGGCAGCAGCGCGTTCGGCACCGCGTGGCGGCGCCGGACGTCGTCGTCGCGCAGGCCTTTGGCGCGGGCGGTGGTCACGTAGTCCTGGCCGATCTCGTCGAGCAGCGAGGAGCGCATGACCAGCAGGTACTGCGCGTAGACGACGGCGACCAGGGTGAGGCACGGCAGCACCAGGTGGTGGGCGACGTGCAGGAGGTAGAGCGGCCCGTCCGGCGCGTCGACGTCCTGCATGCCCCGGGTGGGGAACATGCCGGGTATCGGCCCCATCCCCGCCGCGAGGACCATGAGGAGCAGCAGTCCCAGCCAGAAGGTCGGCACCGACCACAGGGTCAGCGCGGTCCCCGTGGAGAAGCGGTCGAACCGGCCGCCGTGGCGCCAGGCGGCCCTGGTGCCCTGCCACATGCCCAGGCCGACCGCGACGGCCAGCCCGGTGCCCACCAGCAGCAGCGTGGGGCCCACCCGGTCGCCGATGAGCTCGGCGACCGGCCTGCGGTACTCGTACGAGGTGCCGAGGTCCAGCCGCAGGGTTCGCAGCACGAAGTCCAGGAACTGCTCGCCCAGCGGCCGATCGAGGCCCATCTGCCGCCTGAGCAGGGCGAGCTGCTCCGGGGTGACCGGCACGTCGCGGGTGTAGGCGATGGTGGGGTCGCCGGGGATCAGGCGGAACAGGAAGAACGTCGCGACGATCACCAGCCCGATGCCGAGCAGCGCCCCGCCGAGTTTGACCAGCGCGTAGCGCGCCAGGCTCCGGCGGGCACCGTCTCGACCGTCGTCCGGCGGCGCCTTCGTCAGCTCGCCCGGCGGTGTGCTCATCGGCCGCTACTCGCGGTCGTCGGCGGTGGCGCGGCGCCGCCTGGTGAAGAGGAAGATCCCGGCCCCGGCGAGCACGGCCGCACCCGCCGCGACGGCCAGGATGACGCCCCCCGCGGAGTCGTCGCCGGCCGGGGCCGCGCGCTCCACCGCCCGCAGGGAGTAGACCGGCCAGTAGCCGCTCCCGCCGTACAGGATGCCCTTGTCCTCCGGGATCGGGGTGATGGAGGCGATCCGGTCCTTGCGGTAGACCTCCAGGTTGTTGGGATAGTAGAGCGCGATGACGGGGGCCTCGGTGTAGAGCCGCTCCTGCATCTGCTTGATCAGGCCGACCCGCGCGGCTCGGTCGAGTTCGGCCAGCTGCGACTGGTAGAGCCTCTCGAACTCCTCGTCGCAGAAGAACGACTCGGTCCCGCCGCCCTCGCCGCTCGCGGTGGGCCGGCGGCTGCACAGGTGGGTGGCCAGGATCTCCTCGGGGTCCGGGTTGACCGACCAGCCGCTGATCGCGATGTCGTAGAGCGCGGTGCCGCCCGTCTCCTCGGTGAACTTGTTGGCGTCGAGCTTGCGGGTGGTGATCTGGATGCCGATGTCCTTGAGCCAGCCGGTGACGAACTGGGCGAGCTTGTCCTCGACGGGGTCCTCGGTGTGGATGCTGAAGCGCATCTCCAGCTTGCGGCCTCCGCCGGGCATGGTCCGGATCCCGTCGGCGCCCTTGGCGTACCCGGCCTCGTCGAGGAGGCGGTTGGCCTCGGCCGGATCGAAGGTGACGGCCTTGTCGCCCTCGGCCCTCCAGAAGAACTCCCGGTACATCGGCGGGATGATCGAGCCGTCGGCGGGGACGGCGAGCCCGTTCTGCACCTGCGCGACGAGGGTCTTCTTGTCGATCGCGTGATGGATCGCCCTGCGCACCCTGGCGTCCTTCAGCGCGGGGTGCCCGTCGCCGATCGGCTCGCCGCCCGCCGTCTCGGCGCCCGGGTTGAGCTGCAGGTAGCCGGCGCGGCGGCCCTGGGTGTTCCACTGCACGAGGTTGGGGTCACCCGCCAGGGCCTGGAACTGCGGGGGTGCCAGCCGCCCGATCCAGTCGATGTCGCCCTTCCTCAGCCCGGCGATGGCCGCCTCGGGGTTCTCGTAGAAGATGACGTGCAGCTCGTCGATCTTGGGGGCGCCGCGCCAGTACGACGGGTTGGCCTTGAGTTTCACGTAGTTGTTCTTGCTGTGCTCGACGGGGATGTAGGGCCCGCTGCCGACGGCGGGGTAGGTCTCGTTCTCGAAGGTGCCGATGTCGGGCACGCCCTCCCACACGTGCTTGGGCACGATCGGGATCGGCAGCTCCAGCATCGAGGCCTGCGGCTTCCTGGTCTTGATGACGAGGGTCCGGTCGTCGGGCGCCGTCACGGTCTCGAAGTTCTCGACGGCGGGGCCGTTCGCCGTCTTGGCCGCGTCGTCCGTCATGATCTTGTTGAAGGTCCACGCGGCGTCCCCCGCGGTGACCGGCCTGCCGTCCGACCAGGTCGCCCCGGACCGGATCGTGAAGGTCCAGGTCAGCTTGTCCGGTGACGTCTTCCACGATTCGGCGAGGTCGGGGCTGGGCTTCAGGGTCTTCGAGTCGGACACCGTGAGATAGCCGTACGTCCAGCGGTGGATCGACGTCGAGATCAGCCGGACCGCCAGGAACGGGTTCATCGAGTCCATGCTCTGCGTCGCGCCCAGCCGGACGATCTTCTTCGCGGGCTGGGGCGCCCGCGCGGCCGGGACGTGCCGGACGGGAGACGCCGGAAGCGCGAGGACCCCGGGAGGCGCGGGGGGCGCGGAACGTCCCTGAGGTGACGCGTGCGCCACGGGAAGTGTCGTCGCCGACAGCGCCATCGACAGTCCCAGGCCCAGCACCATCAGGCGCGCACCCGTTCTGAGCATGCCGTACCCCACTTCCGGATCGGTGACTCCCTGACAACGAAGGCACACCATATGAACGGCGCGTGTCAACGAGGGGTGGAAGATTGTTTCACTCTCGTTTTATTTGGCGACATTATTTTTCAAGTCTTCCGGTACAAATCGCCACAAAAGGGATTATCGATCAGGAACAGGATGTCCAACGCGCGGAACCGACCGGTTGGTATGGACGGGTTCGCCGGGGGTGCGGCATGCTACAGAACATGACTCTGTTCTCGGTGGAAGGCAAGACCGTCGTCGTCACGGGCGGGTCCCGGGGAATCGGCCGGATGATCGCGGCCGGGTTCGTCGACGCGGGGGCCACGGTTTACATCTCCTCGCGGAAGGCGGCCGAGGTCGGCAAGACGGCCGCCGAGCTGGGGTGCACCGCGATACCCGCGGACCTGTCCACCGAGGACGGGGTGTCCGCGCTGTTCGAGGCCGTCGCGGAGCGCGAGTCCCGGCTCGACGTGCTGGTGAACAACGCCGGGGCGACCTGGGGCGCGCCGCTGGAGGAGTATCCCGAGCAGGCCTTCGACAAGCTCTGGGGGATCAACGTCAAGGGCGTGTTCTACCTGACCCAGCGGTTCCTGCCGCTGCTGCGCGCCGCCGCGAGCCCGGAGGACCCGGCCAGGGTGATCAACATCGGCTCGGTGGACGGCCTCCGGGTGCCGACGATGGAGAACTACGCCTACTCGGCGGCCAAGGCGGCCGTGCACATGCTCACCCGGCACCTGTCCCAGCGGCTCGCCAGGGAGTCGATCACGGTCAACGCGATCGCCCCGGGGCCGTTCGAGTCGAAGATGATGGCCTTCGCGCTCGACGACCCGGAGATGCGCGCGGCGGTCGCCTCCCACGTCCCGATGGGCAGGATCGGCAGCCCCGAGGACATGGCGGGCACCGCGATCTTCCTGTCCTCGCGCGCCGGCGCCTACCTCACCGGGGCCGTGATCCCGGTCGACGGCGGCATCTCCGGCCACGCGTAGCTTCCCGGCGACGAGGAGGCCCGCCGGCGGGAGAGGGCCCCGACGGTCCGGGAGACGTTCCAACAGAAGAGGATTTTTCACCCATAATCCCCCTATAAGCACCTCTAACTATAAAAGCCCCAAAAGGGCCACCCGTAACACAAGTGTAAAATTTCCCCCCTTGCCGTCATTTCTTTCAGATGACAGCTTTACCTCATGCTGAAGCGTTTCAAGGTGATGGCACCGGCCGTACTGGCCGTCGCCATCGCCCTCCCCGCCGGAGCCGCCCAGGCGGAACCCACCCCGGCCGCACCCCCCGTGACCACCTGTGACGCCACCCGGACTCCCCCCGCGTACAACGGCAAGGTGCCGACGCCGAAGAGCGTTCTCGGCTTCGAGCTCGGCGAGCGAGAGGTCACCTCGGCCGAGTCGGACACCCTGCTCACCGCGATCGACAGGGCCAGCGACCGGGTCGTCTCCGGCGCCCTGGCCACGAGCGCCGAGGGACGCCCGCTGAAGTACGCGATCGTCGGCACCTCGCACAACATCAGGAACCTGCGCGCGATCGAGACCTCGATCAAGCTGCTGCGCAACCCCCTCACCCCCGCCTCCGCCGCGAAGGTCCTCGCCAGGAACACGCCCGCGATCCTGTGGATCGCCGGAAACGTGCACGGCGGCGAGGAGAGCGGCACCGACGCGGCGCTGAGGACCCTGCACGACCTGGCCGGGCGGGACGACTGCGCGGCCAGGCGGATCCTGGACAACGCCGTCGTGGTGATCCTGCCGACGCAGAACCCCGACGGCCGCGAGGCCGACACCCGGCGCAACGCCTACTCGTTCGACATGAACCGCGACTGGTTCGCGCGGACCCAGCCGGAGACCGACGGCAAGATCGAGCTGATGCGCAGGTATCCGCCGCAGCTCTTCATCGACGCCCACGAGATGGGCGGCACCGAATACTTCTTCCCGCCGAACGCCGACCCGTTCTACCACGACATCGCCGAGCCGACGATCGACTGGATCAACAACACCTACGGCGCCGCGATGATCGACGAGTTCACCGGGCGCGGCATCCCGTTCTTCAACCGCGACGTCTACGACATGTTCTACATGGGCTACGGCGACACGGTCCCGACGACCGGGTTCAACGCGGCGGGCATGACGTTCGAGAAGGGGAACGCCTCCCCGATCGCCGCCCGGACCTTCGAGCAGTGGCTGACCCAGTGGGTCTCGCTCTCCGCGGCGGCGGCCAAGAAGACCGAGATCCTCACCGCCTGGCACCGCATGTACGCCGACGCGCTCAAGCAGGGCCTCGACGGCGAGCTGGAGCCGAACCAGGTCTACAACCCGGGCAACGAGGTCATCACCCAGGTTCCCGACCGCAAGGTCCGCCACTACTTCCTGCGCGCCGACGACCCGGCCAAGAAGGCGGAGACCGAGCTGATCGTGCGGCGGCTCCAGCGCATGGACGTCCAGGTGTTCAAGCTGGCCCTGCCGCTCACGGTCAAGGACTTCAAGGCGTACGGCAGGCCCGAGGCGAGGACCACCCTGCCCAGGGGCACCTACTGGATCCCGATGGCCCAGGGCCAGAAGCACTGGGTCCAGGCCATGCTGAACGAGGACACCTACACGCCGTTCCCGTACTTCTACGACGTGACCGCGTGGAGCCTGCCGCTGCTCGGCAACGTCTCCGGCGGGTCCTCCGGCCAGGTGCTGCTGCCCCTCGCGACGCCGGTCCAGCCGGTGGGCGCCCCGTCCGCCAAGGTGACCACCTCCCGCAGGATCGGGGTCCTGCAGCTGTCCGGCGGCACGGCGCAGAACGCCGCCGAGTCCTCCGGCTGGCTCCGGCACCGCCTCGACCGCGACTGGAAGCTGCCCTACACGGTGCTCACCCCGGCCGACGTCGCCGCGGGCAGGCTGACAGGGCTGGACGTGGTGCTCGTGCCGGACGGCTCGGCCAACGCGGCGAACACCGCCCTCGGCGACGCCGGGCGCGCGGCGCTGCGCGACTGGGTCGGCGGCGGCGGACGGTACGTCGGCTGGGCGGGCGGCACCCAGCTGGCCGTCCTGGCCGGGATCTCCGGCGTGACGCTGTCCGAGCCGACCTCGGACATCCCCGGCTCGCTCTTCAGGACCACCGTGGCCGCCGGTCCGCTGAGCGAGGACGTCGGGTCGAGCGTCATGCAGTTCTACGCGTACGACCTGGTCATGCGTGCCGCCGACCCCGCACACGTGGTGTCCTCCTACCCGGCCGCGAACTCGCCCGACTGGTTCCAGTCCGGTTTCGCGCTGGGCGCCGAGGAGCTCGGCGGGACGGCGGCCGCGGTCGACGAGCCGGTGGGTGACGGGCACGCGGTGCTGTTCGCCGCCGAGCCGAACTTCCGCGCCTTCACCGACGGCACGGCGAAGATCGTATCCAACGCGATCACCGCCGACCTGCCGTCCGCCTCCGCGCGGGCGCGGGCGCTCGCCCCCGCGCCCGAGGCCTCGCGGGCCGCCGCGGCCATCCCCGACCTCGGGTCGCCGATCCGCGTCACGGTCCCCGCGGCCGACCGCGACAAGGTCGCCGCGGCGCTGAAGGGCTTCGGCGCCACCTGGACCGAGCAGCCCGCCACCGGCGGGGCCGTCCGGTTCACGGTCGCCAACCCCGAGGAGCTCGATCTGCACGAACACCCCTGGGCCCGGAAGCTCCCCGGCGCCCTGCGCACCGCCGGGGTCTCCCCGCTCGCGGTGGTGATGCCGCAGTAGCACTTTTCGGCAACGATGCGGCGCGCGTCCCCTTCCCCAGGACGCGCGCCGTCGCGTTTCGCGGGAATTTCGCAGGGGACGCTCAGAGCGCCCCGGCCAGGGCACGGGCCAGGTTGGCGGCGGCGCCGGGCGCGTACCGCAGGAACAGGTACGGCTCGGTGAGCTCGACCTCGATGAGAGCCGGAGCCCCGCCGGCCAGGCGGACCAGGTCCACCCGGGCGTAGAGCACCTCGGGAAACTCGCCCAGCACCCGCTCGGCGAGGGCGAGCTGGTCGGGCTCGGGGACACGGAGCTCCCCGTGGTCGTTGCCCTGTTCCGGCTCGCCCGCGCCCTCCACCAGCATCGCGTTGCGCCGGACGGCGTGACTGAACCGGCCGCCGAAGTACAGCAGCGAGGTCCCCCCCCCTCTCGGTCTCGACCATGTCCAGGTACGGCTGGATCATCGCGGTCCGCCCCCCGGCGGCCAGCCGGGCCGCGTGGGCCTCGGCCTCCTTCCGGTCCCCGGTCCTGATCGTGTCGCGGGCCCCCGCCGAGATCGAGGGCTTGACCACGTACTCGTCCAGGACGGGAAAGTCCACGGCCTCCCCCGGCCCGGCCCAGTAGGTCGGGATGGACGGCACGCCCAGCTCCCGCAGGTAGGTCTTGTCGGTGTTGCGTTCCAGCACGGCCGCCGGATTGAGCAGCCGCGTGACCGACTCCGTCCGGTGGGCCCACGCGAGGAACTCCGCCCGCCGCTCCACGTAGTCCCAGGGCGTACGGACCACGGCGGCGTCGAACGCGGCCCAGTCGACCTCGGGATCGTCCCAGCGCGCGATCCGCCCGGTGATCCCCTCCTCGGCCCACGCCGCGACGGCGACCTCCTTCTCGTCGTCGACCCCGTCCGGGTCGGCGAAGGTCACGTACGCCACGGAAACACCCACGGAAGCCCCTTACGTCAGCACCAAATCAATAGAAGGCACCTTACCTAGAGGCGCGCAGCGGCGAGGCGGTGATCTCAGCGCGCTGGGTGGGGTCGGTGGTGCAGGCGTCCCGGAACCAGGCCATCGCCTTTGCCGTCAGGTACGGCCCGTCGGCGAACTCGCGGTAGCTGTCGGTGTCCTGGCCTGCGCCAGCTCCCAGGCGGCGGGCTCGATGATGTGCTTGTTCATGATGTGCCTTCTTTCGCCATGGATCAGCTACGTGCTTCGCGCGGCACGTAGGCGAAGGTGGGACCGGCGCCGCCGGGCAGCGCCATCAGGGCCTGCGCGTGGGCCCTGAGCGTGAACATGGTGCGGGTGGCGTCCGCGAGCCGCCTCGGGTCGCCGTTGAATGCCTGCTCCAGCAGGTTCAGCAGGGTGCTGTAGGTGGTGTCGAACAGATCCTGCGCAGCCCGTACGGCAGTGCCCGGCTCGGCGGGCCGCGGGTTGGGCGTCATCGGGAGCACACCGGCCCGGTCGAGCACGAGCTCCTCCCCCGTGGGCCCGGATTTCGGGGTGTCGCCCCGCTGGTAGCGGCGGCCGAGCTTGAGCTCCTGGAAGCGGTAGTAGTGGGCGACCTCGTCCCGCTCGGGGTGGAAGACGTCCTGGTCACCGTCCCAGACCTCGCCGCGGGCGTTGCCTTCCCCCTGCTCGACGATCTCCCTGAGCGCGCCGAGCGCGGACTCCAGGTCCTCGACGGCGAACAGCGATCCGGCCGTGTGACGGAAGCGGGCGCCGCTCACCTGCCGGGCCGGGTCGCCGCAGAAGACCTCCTTCTCGCCGAGCGTGTCGCACAGGTGGCGCAGCCCCTGCTCGATCGCCGCGTAGAACTGCCCGATCGTCTCGTAACCGTCGTCCTCCGGCGGCGCGCTCGGCGCCGCCGGCTGCTCCAGGCGCAGGAACATCTCCAGCGCCTCCGACCCGAACGGCACCAGCGACACCTCCAGATCGCTGTGCGGCAGCTTGCGCGGGTGCGGCGACAGCATCTGCGGCATGTCCAGGCGCGGCGTGCCGCCGACGGCGTTGAGCAGGTTCGCCGCCAGCGCCAGATGCAGCATCTCCTCCACGAAGACGCCGCTCACCGCCTCCACCGCCGCCGGGTTACGCTCCGGATCCAGCGAGTACAGCGCCGTCAGGTACGGCGGCAGCGTCGCGTGCTCCAACTCGATCGCCCACTGCAGGTGCTCGCGGAGGCTGCTGAGCGTGTCGATCCGAACCGGTTGTTCGTGGTTCATTCGTGTCATACCTCGGGTTGTTGGCATGGCGGATCGGACCGCCGGCCGGTGGGCCGGCGGCCTGGTTCGATCCTGGGATCAGGCAGCGATGACGGCAGCCGGTGCGTCACGCTGCTGGTACTTCGCGGGTTCAGGACGGGCGCGGCGCGCGGCGGTCCTTGCGCTGGGCCAGCTCGGTCTCTTCCACCAGCGTGAACATGGGCTTGCCCGGCTCGCACAGCATGGTGACCGTGAACCGTAGGGGGACGTCGTCGCGGTTGTTGCCGTCCTGGTAGTGGATGACGTCGCCACCCGGCTCCCAGAACGCCTCACCGGCCCGGATCACCCGCTCGGGCTCCCCTTCCAGCTCCATCAGCATCTCGCCCTCGAGCACGACGCCGAAGGCGGGACCGGGATGGCGGTGCGGAGGCGCGCCCGGGTCTCCGGGCGGGTACTCGATCACCACCGTCATCGCTTGCGCGCCCTCGGGGATGAACGGCGGCTGCGCCTCCTGCAGCACGGTCAGCGCCGTCTGCCACGCGGTCGATCGCGGCTTGTCCATCGCCCGGCCCTACTTCGCGGTGGACTGGTCGAGCCAGTCTTTGTAGGTGATGGTGCCGAGCTGCGCGCCGTCACCGGGCACCAGCGACCGCTCGTCGAGCACGCTGCCGAAGTAGCGCGCCTGCGGGTCGGCGACGACCTCGCGGGTGTCGCCCCAGGCGGCCAGCGCCTTGCGGAAGAACTCGTCCATCTTGTACTGGGTCGGTCCGGCGATCTCGATCCGGGCGTTCAGCGGCGTCCCCACCGCGGTCCTGCCGACCGCCTGGGCCACGTCGTCGCCCGCGATCGGCTGGAACAGCACCGGCGCGATGTGCACCTTGCCGTCGACTGTGGCCTCGTCGGCGATGCCTCGGGCGAACTCGAAGAACTGGGTGGAGTGCACCAGCGAGAACGGGATGCCCGACTTCTCGATCAGCTTCTCCTGGGTGATCTTCGCCGCGAAGTAGCCGTTCTCCGGCATCCGCTCGGTGCCCACGATCGACACCGCGACGTGGTGGCCCACGCCCGCCGCCGCCTCCGCCGCCAGCAGGTTGCCCGTGGAGGTCTGGAAGAACTTCATGACGGCCTCGCGCTCGAACGAGGGCGAGTTCGACACGTCGATCACCACCTGGGCGCCCTTCAGCACCTCGGCCAGGCCCTCGCCGGTCAGCGTGTTGACGCCGGTGTTCGGCGAGGCGGCCACGGCCTCGTGGCCGTGCTCGCCGAGCTTCTTCACCAGCTTCGACCCGATGAGCCCCGTGCCGCCTATGACCACGATCTTCATTACCAGCCCCTTCGTCTTCCGGGACGCTCGTGTGCGCCCCGGTCGTCAGCTAAGACAAGGCAGCCTCCTCAGTTGTGACAGGCGGCCTCGTGTTCGAGGGCGACCTGCTTGTTGGTGGCGCCACCCCCGAGGAGCACCGCCACATCCGCGCCGCCCGCGAACGGCGGGCCGGGTGAGACATGGTCAGGAGGCGAGGCTGATGCCGGCAGGGATGTTCTGCCGGGTCATCTTCGCGTACGGGCACAGCGCGGTCGCCTGCTCCAGCGGCGGGGCGGCCGCCGCCGGTTCTACGCCCGGCCGGTTCACGACGAGGTCGGCGCGCAGCTGGTACCCGCCGTCGGCGGGATCCCTGCCGAAGGCCACGGTGGCCTCCACCGAAATCGTGGCCGGGTCGAGCAGGTGCCGCCTGGCCGGCAGGCGGCGTATCCGGCGGCGAAGAGCTGCTCGGGGTTCGGCCCCAGGTTGTCGCCGCCGAGCTCGTCGGGCATCCGCAGCTCCAGGGAGAGGGTGCCGTCGGCGGACCTGGCCTGGCCGCTGGCCCGCCCGTGGGAGGAGCTGCCGCCGGTCACAGCGACGCGCGTGGAGCAGAGCGGCTTGAACTCCGCCCCGATGTAGTCGTGATCCGTGGAAAGGATCTGGTCGTTCACCGGCATGCCCTTCAGTGCCAACGCTGGAGTTTGTCGGGGTTGAGGACGATCCACACCGCCGTGACCTCGGCTCCGGCCACGCTCACGCTGACCACCGCCACGGCCTTGCCCGCCCGCCGCAGCACGAGCCCTGCCCTGCCGTTCACCGATCCGATCGCCAGATCGGATCCGGGCTGGTCGACCAGCAGCGCCGTGACAACCTGTGCGACCGCGTCCACGCCGTAGGACGGCCGTACCGCGACGCGCACCTTGCCGCCGCCGTCGCTGACGACGATCGCGTCGGCGGCCAGGACCTCCCGCAGCGCCTCGGTGTCGCCCGCCTGGCAGGCTGCGGCGAACCTGCGAGCCACCCGGTCGTGCCTGGCGAGCATCGCCTGGCCATACCCGACCTGGTACGAGGCCGGACCCGGCACGGGTTGGGCCGGGGTCACCGGGCCGCCGGGCATGTGGTCAGGGTCGGTTTCGGGGGCGGCGAGGAGCTCCAGGCAGATGCTTCCCGCTGTCCGCGTCAGCCAGGCGCGCGGCGCCGCGATGGCGGCGCGTTCCTCCTGGTCGAGGGCGTACCAGCGGCGATAGGTCTCCTGGACGATGTGGTCGGCCGTGGTGTCCGAGCCGAACATCCACAGGGCGATCTCGAGCAGGTGCTGCCGTTCGTCGAGCATCTCCGCCAGCGACTCGGCGCCTGCCTCGGTCATGGTCTGCCGCCTCCTTCGGGGTTGGCAAGTAAGACCGGACAGCCCGTTACGTTGTGACAAAGCGGCTCTTAACGGTTAAGGGTGTAGTCGTGGTCCGAACCCGCCGGTCTCGAGCAGGCTTCTGGCGATGTAGTTGGTGAGGTTGCGGAACCCGAGTGCTGAGCCGCGAAGGTGTTCGAGGCGTCCGCTGATCGCCTCCGTGGGCCCGTTGCCGGTGCCGGGCCAGTCGAAGTAGGCGAGCACGTCGTCGGCACGCTTCTTCAGTGTCCGACCGAGCGTGACGACCTCGGCAAGAGCGGCCGGGACACCATGGCTGACTGAGTCGATCAGTGCGGTCATCAGGTCCCGGCCACAGCGGCGGTCTTCGTGGCGGTAGGCGGCGATCATCCGCTGGTGGATGCCCCAGGTCGCCTCGACCTCGACATGCTCCTCGACGGCGAACAGAGCACGCAGCCGGTGGATCTGCTTGTCGGTGAGCAGCCCGGCCCTGGTATGCAGCGTCCGTGGGCCGGTGCCGTCGCGGATCGGCGTGAGGTCGATGATGACCGTGACGTACTTGTCTCCGTGACGGGTGTGCCTCCAGACGTGCCATCTACACCGACGACCAACACGTTGTCGAACCGTGCCGGGTCGCGGTGACACCAACGGTCGGGTTCGACGAACCGGCACGCGAGGACTGTGCGCTCGGGCTCGAGGCGCTGGCCGGTGACGACGAGCCCAAGCTCGTCGAGGCGGCAGAAGGTTGTCAGATCGGGGTGGGCGAACGCATCCAAGCGCTCGCCGACGGTGGCGTCGGGCACGTGGAGGTCTCTCAGGATGAGCGTGGAGGAGCCTTTCCCTCTGGAGACCTCGACATCTATCCCGGGACCGCCGCGCCAGCTACACCTTCATCTGGCGAAGAGCCGCTCTAGCCGCGACTACACCCCAGTCTCTGGGAGTAGGTCATCTGTCGAGGGGTCCGCGATCACGGCCGATGGCGGAAGCTGATGCGCATCAGCCGGCTGTCGGCCCAGTCTTCGAGCCGAGTCGGCCGGATGGTGCCGGGGTCGTGGGGCTGATTGAGATCCGCGACGATCTCCGCCAGCACGGCCTGACGTTCAGCTGGGGCGGTGACCGGCGTGGCCCGTGCAGGCAGATCTGCACGGATCCCGTTCTTGAGGTGGAAGGTGAAGGTGGGATTGGCGAGAAGGTTCGCATGCCAGTCGGTAGCGGCCCCGCCGGCGCCGCTACACAGGTAGGTGGTGCCCACAGCTCGGTAGAAGAAGATCTCGATGCGGCGTGGTCGGCCGGTGCGGCGCCCCAGCGTCGTGATGTCGATGATCCGTTCGCTGGTGCCTGCGGCGGGTGTGATCTCGATGGCTCGCCGGATGTGATCGGGCAGGTGCGACAAAGACGCGTCCCGTACGGAGTCGTTCCATCCGGTCGTGTCTGGACTGCTCATGCGGTCTCGGTCTGAAGGGCGGGCCCGAGGAGGAGTCCACCGTCGATGACGTACTCCGACCCCGTGATGAACGACGCGTCTGATGACGTGAGGAACAGGAGAAGCCGGGTGACGTCGGTCGGCTCTCCAAGTCGGGGGATGGCAAACGGCTCGGGTGAGTAGAAGTCGGCGATTGCCGCGGTGGCGCCAGCTGCTGGTTCTTGGATGAAGGAGGTCGCGATCACGCCGGGGTGGATGGTGTTCACGCGGATGTGGTCCCGGCCGAGCTCGAGCGCTGCCGTTTGGGTGAGACCGCGCACGGCCCACTTGCTGGCGACGTACGGCGCGTAGTGCGCCGTGCCGCCCAGGCCCATTGTCGAGGCGATGTTGACGATGGCTCCCCCTGTTGCGCGGCGCAGAGCGGGGGCGGCGACCTTGATGCCGAGGAAGGTCCCTGTGAGGTTGATGCCGAGGATGCGCGACCACGTGGCCTGGTCCGTCTTCTCGATCGGCGCTGGCGGGTTCTGGACGCCCGCGTTGTTGACGAGCACGTTCAGGGCGCCGAAGGCGCTCTCGGCGGCTAGCACAGCGGCGGACCACGAGCTCTCGTCGGTGACGTCGAGGCGGGTGAAGCGAGCGCGGGTCCCGAGCTCGGCGGCGAGAGCGGCGCCGCGTTCGGCGTCGATGTCGCCGATCACCACGTTCGCTCCCTCCGCATGAAAGGCACGTACGTGGCTCGAGCCTTGGCCACCGGTCCCACCGGTCACGAGCACGGTCTGGTTGTCGAAGCGGCGCATCAGATGTTCCTTCGGTACGTGGATGACTGACCGGGATCATCAGTGATGAACGGCGGCCGATGGTAAGCCGAGTGACTCACCACTGCCCCGACACTAGGTGGGTGGCAATGGTGAGTCAAGCCACTCACCTCGTATACTCGGCCCATGAGCAGGGTCGTGACGACGTATCACCAGCGCATCGCCCAGGAGAAGCGCGCGCTGATCGTGACGGCCGCGACCGCACTGTTCCTCGAGCTGGGCTACGACCGGACGTCACTGGCGCGGATCGCAGAGCGCTCGGGTGTTTCGCGGGCCACCTTGTTCAAGCAGTTTCCGAGCAAGGCTGCCCTGTTCGACGCCATGGTCACCGAGTCCTGGTCAACCGCCGACGAAGAGGATCCTCCGCCGGCAGGCAACGTTGTCGATGGGCTCAGCACCATCGGTCGCCGCTACGCCGAGCTGTTGAGCCGCGCCCAGATGACCGACCTGTTCCGAATCGTCATCGCCGAGCTGCCGCGATTCCCCGAACTCGCCAATGCGCAGTTCTCGCACGGGAAGATGCCCTACTTCGAGTCCGTACGCGGCTACCTCCTAGCCGAGCACGAGGCGGGAACGGTGCGGGTCGAAGACGTGGACCTCGCAGCCACCCAGTTCCTGGGCATGATCTCCAACTACGTCTTCTGGCCGACACTCCTGGTGCCGGGCTGGGAGGTGAGCGCCGAACGCGTCGCTCAGGTGGTCGACGAGGCCGTCCGCACCATCGTCGCCCGGTACGCCGCGACTGGACCAGGGCCGTCTACCAACGACTGAATCCCGCCGACCGCGAATGAGCCCCACCGCCACCAAGGAGCTGCTGCCTAAGCAATCGAGGCTGTGGGCCCCAAGGGCGTTCGCGAGGCGTCCCCGGGACGGACAACGAAGGAGGGAGTGCCGATGTGTCGACCCACCTCGACCATCCTGGCATCAGCACGGCCGACAAGAGTCTCAGCGGCGGACCCGAACGTCCACGGCTCTGCTCCCGGATGGAAACCCCCAACGACAGCATGAGGGGTGGCCCAAGACCCGCAGGCCCAGCCCACGGCTACACCCTCATCTGTGAAGAGCCGACAAAGCGGCTACGAGACCGCTCGAATGCCTCGATCTTGATCGGGTTGAGTATCCACAGCAGGTGGTGGATTCCCTCCCTGGAGGCCTCGATGGCGAGCAGGGCGACGCCGCTGCCGTCCCGGTCGACGAGCACACCTGGCAGGCCGTTCATCTCGACCCACGTGACGGCGGCGCCCGGCCAGAACCACGGCGAGAACGCGGCCACGAACCTGGCCACCCGCTCGCTGCCCAGCACGGGGAACTTCGCCGATCCCCTGATGCCGTCGCCGTCGGAGGAGCTGACGACGTCGGCGGCGAAGAGCTTCTCCAGGGCGCCGACGTTTCCCGTCTGGGCGGCGTCGAGGAAGGTCTCCAGCAGGCGTCGGTGCTCAACCCTGTCGATGGGCTCGTGCCGTACGGCGGTCAGGCGCTTGCGGGCGCGGCTCACGATCTGCCTGACGTTGACGGGGGTGAGCCGGAGGATCTCCGCGATCTGCGGGTAGGGGTAGTCGAAGGCCTCGCGCAGGACGTACGCGGCGCGCTCGGTGGGATTGAGCCTTTCCATCAGCAGCAGGACGGCCAGCTCCAGCGCTTCGCCCCGTTCCGCGCCGACGGTGGGGTCAAGGCTGGTGTCGACGGGTTCCGGCAGCCAGGGGCCGATGTAGGATTCGCGCCGCACGCGCGCCGACCGGGCCAGATTGATGGCCAGCCGGGTGGTGACCAGCGCCAGGAAGGCCGGCGGGTTCTCGATGGTCTCGCGGTCGGTGTCCTGCCAGCGCAGCCACGCCTCCTGGACGATGTCCTCGGCCTCGGCCGCGCTGCCGAGCATCCGGTACGCGATGCCGAACAGCCGCGGGCGCAGCTCGATGAAGGCGGACGCCGCTCGATCGAGAGCGTCCGCCTGTTCCGGGGATTCCGCGTTCATGTGCCCCACATCGATTCGCCCGTTGGCCTGGGCAGGGGTTCGTCAACCTCGCGCGTGGTCGGCAGCCTCGAGGATAGTCGCTGTCACGGCGTCGGGCTGGGAGGCCGCGAGCGCGTGGGAGGCGCCGGCGACCTCGCGGGTGCCGCGCGAGTCCGCGCGCTCGGCCATGAAGCGCAGTGCGGCGGCCGGAATGTTGAGGTCCTTGTCGCCGTGGACGAACCAGGACGGGATGGTGCGCCAGGGCGCCTCGTCGACGGCGAGCCCGTCGGACAGGGCGCGCTCGGTCACCGGCCGCTGGGTCGCGGCCATCAGCGTGGCCTCCTCGGTGTCGAGGTCGGCGCAGAACTGGCGGTGGAACTTCGCGGGGTCGATGCGGAACTCGTTGCCGCCGGAGGCCACCGGGTAGGCCTGCAGCGCCTGGCCGAGCGTGCTGCCCTCGAACTTGCTCGACAGCAGCAGCGCGCTCTCGCCGGGCTCGGGGGCGAAGGCGGCGACGTAGACCAGGGCGCGCACGGCCGGGTTGCCCGCCGCCGCCTGGCTGATCACCATGCCGCCATAGGAATGGCCGGCCAGAACGACAGGGCCGTCGATGCCATTGATCACGTCGCGCAGGTAGGTGGCGTCGCCCTCCACGCTGCGCAGCGGGTTGGCCACGGCGACCGTGGTGAGCTGGTTGCTGCGCAGGCGCTGGATGACGCGGTTCCAGCTGGCCGACTCGGCGAAGGCGCCGTGGACGAGGAGGACGACGGGTTGGTTCATGGGATTGCCTTTCTGGTCGTTCATTCGTGGAAGCCGATCTCGCGGTGGGTGCCGTCGCACAGTGGTTTGTTGCCGGAGTGGCCGCAACGGCACAGCGTCATCCGGTTCCTGGTCTCCAGGGGCCGGCCGTCCGACCGGGTGACGGGTATGCCGCCGGTCACCCAAAGCGCGCTGGCCAGGCCGCCCTCCTCCTCCAGCACCGAGATGGCGCGCGGGAGGTCGGCTTCGATCGTCTCTCCGCCGCGTTCGAGGGCGTAGCTGTAGGAGCCGGAGGGGCAGTGATCGATGCGGCCCATGATGTTCGAGCGCACGTCGCTGTCGGCGGTGTCGTCGAGCGTCTCGGCGATGGGCCTGGTGCGGCCGATGCAGAAGGCGGCGTGGATGCACAGCTCGCCCACCCGCTGCGCGGAGATGCCGACGCCGTCGTGCACGTGCTGCAGCTCCTGGTAGGGCCGCATCGGTGTGGCCTCGGTGCCGTCGAAGCCGATCGCGGCGTGGGTGCCGTCGCAGAACGGCTTGGCGCCCGAATGGCCGCAGCGGCACAGCGCATAGATCTCCTCGGTCTCCAGCGGCTCGCCGGTCTTCCAGGTGAGCGCGTTCTTCTGCTCGGCGGAGACGATCTTCCGCTTGCGCCGCAGGGGGATGCGGCCGTACACGACGTACGGCCCGTTGCGGAGCACGACGATCCGCTGGTGGTCGCCCGCGCTCCAGCGGCGCAGCTCGGGCGGGACGTACTCGAAGGTGGGGCCGCCCAGCCGCATCAGCTTCTGCGCCTGGGCCCTGAGCGCGTACATCTCCCCGGTAGCGACGGCGAGCATCGTCGGGCTGCCGTTGAAGGCGACCTCCAGCAGGTGCAGGATCGCACAGTAGGTGTGGTTGAACTCCTCCTGCGCGGCGCGGTCCGCAGGGTTGGGCGTCAGGAGGAACACCCCGGTGAGATCCACCGAGAGCTTCTCACCGGTGGGCCCGGACTCAGGGGTGTCCCCGCGCCGGTAGCGGCGGCCGAGCTTCAGCTCCATGAAGCGGTAGTAATGGGCGACCTCGTCCTGGTCACCGTCCCAGACCTCGCTGCGGGCGGTGCCCTCCCCCTGCTCGACGATCTCCTCAAGCGCGTCCAGCGCGGAGGCGAGGTCGGTGACGGCGACCAGCCTGCCGCCGGTATGGCGGAAGTGGCCGTCGCTCACCTGCCGGGCCGGGTCGCCGGAGAAGACCTCCTTCTCGCCGAGCGTGTCGCACAGGTAGCGCAACCCCTGCTCGATCGCGGCGTAGAACTGCCCGATGGTCTCGTAGTTGTCGTCCTCCGGCGGTGCGCCGGGCGGTGCGGGCTGTTCCAGGCGCAGGAACATCTCCAGCGCCTCCGGGCCGAACGGCACCAGCGACAGCTCGAGGTCGCCGTGGGGCAGCTTGCGGGGGTGAGGCGGCAGCATCTCGGGCGTGTCGAGCCGCGGGGCGCCGCCGACGGCGTTGAGCAGGTTCGCCGCCAGCGCCAGGTGCAGCATCTCCTCCACGAAGACGCTGCTCACCACCTCGACGGCCGCCGGGTTGCGCTCCGGGTCGAGGGAGTACAGCGCGGTCAGGTACGGCGGCAGCGTCGCGTGCTCCAGCTCGATCGCCCACTGCAGGTGCTCGCGGAGGCCGGCGAGCGTGTCGATCCGCGGCTCAGGCAACGTCGTCACCCGGCCGCGGGCCGTCCTCCAGCACCTCGACCGCGTCGCGCAGCACCCGCAGAGCGATCTTCTCGCGCTCGACGTCCGTCGGGTCGTACAGCCACTCGGTGACCGGCTGCCCCATCTCCTCCTCAGGGTGGCTGGCCTCGGCGATGATCAGCTCCTCCTCGATCTCGACGTGGAGCTCGTACAGGAACTCGTTCTCACCGTTCGGGGTGCTCATGTCTCCTCCATGGGTTCTACGGCCGGCCTGCTGACCGCGTGGATCAGCCGGACGGCGATCTGGCCGGTGGCGAACAGGCGGGCGACTACCGCGGCGACCTGGTCGGCGCGCCACGACCACTACAGAGGCGCCCGGCCGGGCTGGTCGAGCTGCTCGAGAACCTCGAGCCCGATCGTCGAACTCGGCGACCATCGCCGACGCGGTCACAACAACTTCCCCCGTTCAGTGATGTGGCCCGATCGCCAGCTAAGACAGGACAGCCCTGGCACCTGTGACAAGATCCGGCTACTCGACGAGCTTTCCCACGGCCGAGACCTCGCGCATGAGCGCCGCGATCTCGGCGGGAATCGGCGGGATGCTCTCCCGCTCCACCGATCCGGGGCCGGACCAACGAGGTTGACCTGCAGCGCGGGGGCGAGTTCCGGGTGGTCGGAGCGGGAGAGCATCCGCGTTCTCCGGCGCGATGAGACCAGATGGGTGGAACTGCACCAGCTCGGGGTCGCGGACGCGGCAGCCGGCCAGGCCGGCCAGGCGGAAGGAGTCGCCGGTGTTCTCATCACGCCGGGAGGAGGTGCGCCGCCAGATCCGGGTGTGCCCGCCCACGGCCAGGATCACCGCATCGGCATGGATGACGTAGCGGCTGCCGTCGGTCAGGTTGAACCCGTACGCGCCGAAGACCGCGTTGTCGCACGATGCGCACCGTCTCGGGGCTGGCCGGCAGGTAACTCTCCTTGAGAGTGTCGGCCGCGTGCTACTGCCAGGTGTCCTCGGGGTCCATCGTGGCGAGGGCCGCGTTGATGCCGCCCGCCGCGAGCGAGGTGTGCGCGTCCGCCTTCGGCCGTTTGCCGACCGCGAGGACATCCACCCCGCGCTCGGCGAGTTCGATGGCCGCCCGCAGCCCGGCCCCTCCGGTCCCGATGACCAGGACGGACGTGGCGATTCTGTTCTCTGATGCGTGCATGATGCTCCTTCAGCCACGTGCCGCCCAGATGGCGACAGCGACCAGCGCGACGCAGGCGGTCGCGATCAGCGCGACCACGGCGGCCACCCCGATCCACGGCGCCGCGAGCGGCGACAACACGACGGCGCCGACGCACCCCGCCACGGCGGTGCGGGGAATGACGGAGTCCGCGTCGACCAGCGCGTGCACCGCCCGGAGCAGGATGAGATACACCCCGACCGGGATGGCGACCGCGTAGCCGATCGCCATCGGCGATGCCGCCACCTGGCGCCCGCTCTGCTCCACCGCCACCTCGAGCCCGGCGCCAAGAGTCGCCAGCGCGGCGAAGACGCCGAAGTGGCCGTACCCCCACCAGTACGACCGATGACGCCGGTCGCTGAGCCCCTCCCCTGCCTCGACCAGGAAGTACAGCCACCACAGGGCGAACAGCAGGACGAGACCGGATCCGGCGATGACGACGAGGGGACCCGCTTCGAGCGCCCCTTCAACCCCTCTGCTCGCGGCCAGGACACTCTCGCCCAGCAGGATGATCGTGAACAGGCCGTAGCGCTCGGCGATGTGGTGCGGGTGCCAGGTGGTTGCCCTGACCCGCTCCGCCCACCACGGCACCGCCAGCTCCAGGACGACCAGGCAGGCGAAGAACGGCAGCTGGAGTGACGCCGGCAGGAGGCCCGCCTCCGCGAGAGCGAGCCGGAGCAACCAGCCCAACTCGACCAGACCTATGCCCGCGGCGTAGCGGAGCCCCGTACGGCGGCTCGCCGGGTCTTCGAACGCGGCCCTCAGCCATTGGGCTACAAGCCCGATCCTCATGATGAGGTAGCCCAGGGTGATGATCCCGTAGTCGGAGTGGTCGGCCGCGGCGGGCACGCCGGCGGCGAGGACCAGCACCCCCGCCATCTGCACCATGGTCAGCAGCCGGTAGGGAACGTCGTCGGTGTCGTAGGACGAGGCGAACCAGGTGAAGTTCATCCACGCCCACCAGATCGCGAAGAACACCTGGAGGAACGGGACCAGCCCGGCCAGGCCATGACCTTCAGCGATGGCGTGCGCGAACTGCGCCGTGATGGCCGCGACCGCGACCACGAAGGTGAGATCGAAGAGGAGCTCGAGCTGGCTCGACGCGCGATGCGGCTCGTCGACGGGCCGCGAGCTCATCCTGACCCGGATCCGGGTGGTGGTCCTGGTTGAGGGCACGCTCACGCTCCTGTCGCTCTTGCGGCGTTCGGTTCGCCAAGAAAGACCGGACGGAGTCGCGATCTGTGACAGCTCGTCGCGGTGGTCGTCACAAGTCGGGAGGCCACTCCTCGACCTCGGGCCGGATCGCGTCGGCCCAACGCCGGTGTCTACGCCGCGACGAAGTTCGGCATCACCGCCTTCTCCGGATCGCTGCGGCAGGAGGTCACCACCCAGGGCCTACGTGTCGTGATCATCGAGCCCGGCTTCGTCGCCACCGAGCTGGCCAGTCACATCACCCACCCCGCGATCGGGGACATGGCGCGGGAAATGGTCGTCTCCATGCGCACCCTGCGACCCGAGGACATCCGCCCGTGCGGTCGTCTTCGCGATCACCCAGCCGAACCACGTCGCGGTCAACGAGATCCTCGTCCGCCCAACGGATCAGACACAGCAGACACGCGGCGGCCGGCGCGGCCACCCGGGGGAGCAGGGGTAGTCGGGGCACGAATGATCTCCGTTTTTCGCCACACCCCAGGGGTGCTTTCCGCGGCGCGGGAGCATGATCACAACGAGCAGTCCCGCTCCCGGTGCTCGTCGAGTGCGCGGAGCACGTCGGCGCAGGCCTGCGCGAAGCCGGCCAGCCGCTCAGGCCCCAGCACGTCGACGAACAGGGCGTGAACCATCTCGGTGTGCTCGGGGACGGCCTTGTTGATCGCCGCGTAGCCCTTGTCGGTGAGCCGCACGTCGGGGTAGCGGCGGTCGTTGGAGTCCACTCGCTCGACCAGCCCGCGTTGCGCCATCCGGGTGAGCTGGTGGGACAGGCGGCTCTTCTCCCACTGGGTCGCGGCGGCCACCTCCGCGACGGGCATCTCCCGCCGCTCCGACTCCGTGAGCCGGACCAGGACCTCGAAGTCGGCCGCGGACAGGTTGCACTCGCGCTGCAGGTGCTGCTGCAGGTGCGAGCCGAGGTGCTTGGCCATTTCGATGTACGTGCGCCACATCCGGTCGGCCTCGCCGAGTTCCTGTTCCCATCCCATGACGCCCACTCTACCCTTTGCTTGACGCATCAACCTGGCGCTGTATGGTGGCTGGGTTGATACATCAATCTGAACACGTGAGGGTTTTGTCTCTATGAGCGAGCAGCAGATCATCGCCGTGGTGGGTGCGACCGGAGCGCAAGGGGGCGGGCTGGTCCGCGCGATCCTCGAGGACCGCAGTGGGCGGTTCGCCGCGCGAGCCCTGACCCGGGACCCGGGCTCGGCGCGGGCCGGGGAGCTGGCCGCGCTCGGGGCCGAGGTCGTCGGGGCCGATCTCGACGACGCGGGCAGCCTGCGCAAGGCGTTCGACGGCGCCCACGGCGCCTTCGTGGTGACCAACTTCTGGGAGCCTCGCACGCCCGAGGAGGAGCGGGCGCGGCCCGCGACCACCAAGGAGCAGGAGCAGGCCGGCAACGCGGCGCGGGCGGGACAGGAGGCCGGTGTACGGCATTTCGTCTGGTCCACGCTGTCCGACACCCGCAGCTACTTCCGGCCGGGCGACGGGACGCCGAGCTTCGAGGGCTCGTATAAGGTGCCGCACGCCGACGGCAAGGCCGAGGCCGACCGGTTCTTCCTGGAGTCGGGCGTGCCCACCACCTTCCTGCAGGCGAACGTCTACTACGAGGCGTTCCGGGACATGTTCGCGCCCCGGCGTGACGAGACGGGCGCGCTGGTGCTGCCGCTCGGGTTCGGCGAGGCGCGGGTGGCCGCGCAGGCCGCGGAGGACGTCGGCAGGACCGCGCTGGGGATCTTCCGCCACGGGATCGGGATGGCCGGCAGGCGGGTGAGCGTCGCCGGGTCCGTGCTCACCGGCGCGCAGTACGCCGCCGCGCTGAGCCTGGCGCTCGGCGAGCCCGTCACCTACCAGGCGGTCAGCCCCGACATGATCCGGGCCGCGGGGTTCCCGGGCGCGGGCGAGGTCGGCAACATGCTCCAGTACCTGATCGCGGCCGCCCCGGACATCGCCGAGCTCATCGACGTCGAGCTGCTGCGCGAGCTCAACCCGAGGCTGCAGTCGTTCGACACGTGGCTGGCCGCCCACCGCGACACCATCCCGCGCTGACCGGCACCCGTCCCCTCCCCGCGCGTGGTCGCCCCCGGGTAACGTCGCGGAGCCGTGTCACAAGATCGGGAGCTGCCCTGTCTACAGGTTTGCTGGAGTAGTAAGACGCATCGTCGGCTAGGTGGAACCTGCCGTACGTCAGCGAAGAGGCCGCAGGAGATTTCGGAGGCCGTTCTCAGATCGCGGACAGGTCCGCGGCGATGTCCGCCGCCGGCGCGTTCCGTGCCCGGCTCCAGGAGGTCCCGGCCCACAGGTGCAGTGCCTCGGCGTCCCCGTGGGCCGCCGCGGCGCGCCGCAGCGGCGCCGTCAGGTGGTGGAGCTGCGGATAGGCCGCGGGGGCCCGGGTGGAGTACTCCGTCATGAACCGGTTGGCCAGGCCGCGCGCCGGACGTCCGGTGAAGGCCCTGGTGACGGCGGTGTGGGTGAAG
This sequence comes from Streptosporangium sp. LJ11, assembly GCF_051918945.1. Taxonomy (NCBI): domain Bacteria; kingdom Bacillati; phylum Actinomycetota; class Actinomycetes; order Streptosporangiales; family Streptosporangiaceae; genus Streptosporangium; species Streptosporangium sp. LJ11. The sequence goes on along the minus strand of NZ_JBPXMB010000005.1, from coordinate 82,240 downwards.
CGGGGATCGGTCAGCGCCGCACGGTGGACCGCGCCGGTGCCGCTCTCGGGGCAGAGCAGGAAAGCGGTGCCCGCCGCGGCCGCGACCGCTCCCGCGGACAGGACCCGGGAGACGTCGGCGGCCGTGGTGACGCCACCGGCCGCGACGAGGGGAAGCCGTGACGCCTCCCGTACCCGGGACAGCAGGCGCTCCAGGCTCATCGCCTCGACGTCCGCGTTGGTGAACGACCCGCGGTGGCCACCCGCCTCCTCCCCCTGGACGCACAGAACGTCGGCCGCCGAGGCCAGCCGCGCCTCGGCGGCCGACGTCACCGTGACCATCACCGTGGTCCCCCTGTCGCGGAACGCCCGGATCAGCTCGTCCTCCGGACAGCCGAACGTGAAACTCACCACCGCGGGCGGGTCCGCCAGCAGATCCGCGACCTTGGCCGGGAAATCGTCGTCGCCTCCACGCGGAACCCCCAGATCGGCGCCCAGCCGCAGCGCCTCCCCCTCGATGACCCGCGCGTAGGCGTCGATCTCGGCCTGATCGACGTCGTCGGCCGTGGGCATGAACACGTTCACCCCGAACGGGCGGGAGGTGAGCTCGCGCGTCCGCTCGATCTCCTGGCGCGTCTGCGCGGCCGTCTTGTAGCCGGCCGCGAGAAAGCCCAGACCGCCGGCCTCGGACACGGCCGCGGCCAGTTCGGGCGTGGACGCCCCACCGGCCATGGGAGCCTGCACGACCGGAAGCCTGAACGGCCACGGCACCGGATCGGACATCGGCATCTCCTCCCCCGGCACCTTCGTGGCCCTGCCACCGGCGCCGCGACGGCGAACGGGACCCGACGGCCACACCACCCGGGCACACCACGGGCGGTGTCCCCGTCGTCCCCGTTGTCTCCGTCAGGCTCTGGAAGCCTATGCCACCGCCCGGCGCCACCTCGCTCCAGGTCAGGCGCCCGGCGATGCCCGGCCGGGCGGCCGGGCGGCCGTCGGTGGCAGGTGGGGCGGTTCGATCGGGGAGGTCACGCGTCGTCCGGCAGCGGTTCGCCGGTCTCCAGCAGCGACTTCAGGCTCGCCACCACGTTCGGCCAGCCGTGGCTGACCATCTCGGCCAGGCTCGATCCGGGCTCGAAGCCGTCGTGCACGATGGTGAGTTTCACGACCTGCGAGGCCTCCTCGATCGTGAAGGTGACCTTCGAGCGGGCCTCGCCGGACAGCCGGTCGAACAGCTCCTCGTCCCAGTCGAAGCGCTTGGCGAGCTCCGGGGTGATGGTGTGCCAGGTGTAGGAGAGCCGGCTGTAGGGTTCGGCCTCCAGCACGACCTGCTCCGGGTCGCTGATCAGCACGCCGTGGTTGTCCCAGGTCATCGGCGAGCCGACGGACCAGTCCGTGGTGAACTCCGTGGCCCAGTAGCGGCGGGTGAAGGCGGGCTCGGTCAGCGCCTGCCAGAGCTTCTGCGGGGTGGTGCGGATGTAGGTGGTGTAGACGAAGGTCGGCGCGTCCATCGGGGTCTCCTCCAGGGCGAGTTTCAGGTCCGCCAGGGCTTGGACCCTGGCGCGGTCGTAGCGGCTGATCCACCGGTGGGCGATCTCGTGCACGGGCGCGGCGTTGAGGTAGTGCAGCTTCTCCCGGCCCCGCCGCACGGTGGCGACGAGCCCGGCCTCCTCCAACACCGCGAGGTGCTTGCTGACGGACTGCCTGGCCATGTCGAGTCCGGCGCACAGCTCGCGCAGCGTCTGCCCGTTGCGGGCGTTGAGCGAGTCGAGCAGCGCGCGCCGGCTCGGATCGGCCAGTGCCTTGAACACCTCGTCCATGCCCGCCCCCGTACCCAGGTTGCCGCTTGTCGATATGCAGCCTTTCGGCTGCCTTTAAATTAGGCAGCCATATGGCTGCCTGTCAAGCCACGCGACCATGACGGACGGACCATGTGTCAAAGGTTCTAAGCTCCGCGAACCGGTTCCGGGTCGGGAGTGTCGAGGAGGAGCTTGGCGACGGCGTCGCCGATGTCGGCGGGGTCCCAGCGGGCGCCCCGGTCGGCACGGGGACCGCGCCGCCGGCCGTCGGCGAGGGAGACGGCCCCGCCCTCGACCTCGAAGACCCTGCCGGTGACGTGCCGGGATCCGGCCGAACCGAGCCAGGTCACCAGCGGCGCGATGTTGGCCGGGTGCATGGCGTCGAAGCCGTCCGCCGGCCCGGCCGTCGTCGTGGTGAGGACCCCTTCGGTCATCCGGGTGCGGGCGGTCGGGACGATCGCGTTCACCGTGACGCCGTAGCGGCCGAGCTCCGCCGCGGCGACCCGGCTGAGTGCCACGACGCCCGCCGTGGCCGCGGAGTGGTTGCCCTGGCCGACGCCGCCGAACAGCCCCGCCCCGGAGGAGGTGTTGATCACCCGGGCGTCCACGGGGTCACCCGCCTCCGACCGCTCCCGCCAGTGGGCGCCCGCGTGCCGCAGCGGCAGGAAGTGGCCCTTGAGATGGACCCGGATCACGTCGTCCCAATCCTGCTCGGTCATCGAGACCAGCATCCGGTCACGGACGAAGCCGGCGTTGTTGACCAGGACGTCCAGCCGCCCGAAGGCGCTCAGCGCCGTCTTGACCAGGCGGGCCGCGCCACCCCACTCGGTGACGTCGTCGCTGTTGGCCACGGCCCGGCCGCCCAGGTCGCGGATCTCCTCGACCACCTCCAGGGCCGGCCCCGCGGAACGCCCGTCGCCCTCGCGGCCGGTGCCGAGGTCGTTGACCACGACCCTGGCCCCCTGCCTGGCGAACTCCAGGGCGTGCTCCCTGCCGATGCCGCGCCCGGCGCCGGTCACGATCACCACACGCCCGTCACAGATCCCGCCCATGCCAGGCCCCTTTCGCCGCGATCATGCAGAGTTTCCCGGCTGTTCATCTTTCATGTCTAGATGCGATCTTTAACCGGTACGGCGAAGCCGGGAGGGTCCCGAGCCGTCAGTTCACGGTGAGGCCGCGGGCGGCGAGGATCAGGGCGGCCTGGGTGGGGCTGACGACCGCTCCGCGCAGCGACCGGAGCCGGGTGTCGTCGACCTCTCCCAGGTCGGCGCCGCGCAGGTCCGCCTTGGTGAAGACCGTCTCGACGATCCGGGCGCCGATCATGCGGCAGTCCTCGAACACGGCCTTGGTGAAGTCGCAGCCCGACAGGTTGGCGTCGTCGAAGCGAACGCCCCGCAGGTGGAGGTCTCGGAACGAGCAGCCGGTGAGGTCGGCCAGCGCCAGGTTGGCCCCGTCGAACCGGTAGCCGGTGCCCCGGCAGGCGGACAGCACCGCGCCGATCATGCGGCAGCCGGTGAAGGTGACGTCGGTGAGCAGGGCCAGCTCGAAGCGCGCGCCCGACAGGTCGACGTCGGTGAAGGTCGCGTCGACGAGCTCGGCGTTCGCGAACCTGAGCCCCGCTCCCCCGCCGCCGGAGAAACGCGCCCCGTCCAGGTCCGCGCGGCGGAAGTCGGCCCCCTCCAGCACGCACTTCTCGAACGAGGCCTCCACCAGCGACGCCCCGGCGAGGTCCGCGCCGGTGAGATCGCACTCCCTGAACACGTAGGGCCCGTCACCGGTCAGATGATCGCCGAGCGAGAGCCCCGCAAGATCGACCCCGTGAATCTCCCGCTGGTCCGCCAGCAACTGCGCCGCATTCATCCCGCGATTCAAGCAGCTCGCCCCGACAGAATCCCGGCCGCCGTACTCCGGGCGGGGCCCGCCCGGTCAGGCGGTGCCCGTGTCTCCGGCGAGGAGCTCGGCGGCGGCCTGGCCGCAGACGCGGGAGGCCCCGTGGGTGGCGATGTGGACGGCGCCGAGGTCGGAGCGGCCGGGCAGTCCCATCTCGACCACGACGGCGTCGGCGCGGGCGGCCAGCAGGTGCCGGAGCGCGTCGGCCTGCCAGGGATGGCGGTGCGCGTCGCGGACGACGATGACCAGGGGACGCTCGGCCGCCACGGCGAGCACGGCCTCGATGGCGCCTCCGGTGGCCGTGGAGGCGGCCAGCCGGGTGACCGTGGTGCCGGGGAGGAGCTTGCCGAGCGGCTCGCCGACGCCCCACGGGGTGTCCTTCTCGATGGCGAGGTTCATCTCGGGGGCGAGCTCGACGACGTGCGGCGGGGCGGCCGGCGGGAACACCGCGGCCGCGGAGCGGCGGGTGATCCGCAGCGCCCGCCGGGCGGCGGCCAGGCCGATCGACGGGGTGCCGGGACGGCCCGAGGTGCCGGGGCCCGAGAGCGCGCTCCGGCGGGTGGTCGTGGTCCAGAGGGCGAGCTCGCAGACGCGCCGGGAGGCGTCGGCGAGCCGTTCCTCGGAGAGCCTGCCCTCCATCACGGCGTCCACGATCGCGTCGCGGATCCCGATCGCGGTCTCCTCCCCCGCGTGCTCGCCGCCCACGCAGATCGCGTCGGCGCCCGCGGCGACGGCGAGGACCGAGGCCCCGCCGATGCCGTACGGGCCGGAGACGGCGGCCATCTCGATGCCGTCGGTGACGATGACGCCCTCGAATCCCAGCTCGACCCTGAGCAGGTCGTGCAGGACCGGGCGGCTGAGGGTGGCGGGCATCGCGGGGTCCAGGGCGGAGACGAGCAGGTGCCCGGTCATGACCGTGCGCACCCCCTGCTCGACGGCCGCGCGAAAGGGCCGCAGCGCCACGTCGCGCAGCTCCCCGGGGAGGGCTGCGACGAGAGGCACGCCGTGGTGGGAGTCGACCGAGGTGTCGCCGTGGCCGGGGAAGTGCTTGGCGCAGGCGGCCACTCCCGCCGACTGCATGCCCCGGATCCAGGCGGTGGTGTGCCGGGCGACGAGGTCGGGATCCGCGCCGAAGGAGCGCAGGCCGATCACCGGGTTGTCGGGGTTGGAGTTCACGTCGGCCGAGGGGGCGAAGTTGAGGTTGACGCCCGCCCGGGCCAGGTCGCGACCGAGGTCGGCGGCGAGTTCCTCGGTGAGGCCGGTGTCGTCGACCACGCCGAGGGCGAAGTTGCCGGGCCGGGTGCTCCCGCCCGCGGCCTCCAGGCGGGTGACCTCGCCCGACTCCTCGTCGATGCCGACCAGGACCTGGGGGTTCTCCTCCCGGAGCGCGGCCGTGAGGTCGGCCACCTGGGAGGGGGTGGCGATGTTCCTGGAGAACAGCACCACCCCGGCCAGCCCCTCGCCGAGCCGGCGTCGGAGCCAGTCGGGCGGGGACTTGCCCTCGAAGCCGGGAAAGACCACCGTCTCCGCCAGGCGGAGCAGCTCTGGGCCGCGCTTCATTCACTCCTCCTCGCCTGACGGCCGGTCGGCTTTCCCGCCGAAGACGCGCAGACACCACGTTGTACCGGACCCCTGGGGAAAGCGCTCCCACAGCGGCTTTGCGCAAATCTAATAGGAAAGTTTCCTAATTGCTAGTGGGCTGACCATAGGCCTTCGGCTCATGATTTTGCGGATCGGGACGATGGAGGGGTTCGAGGTCCGCTGGTACGGAGACGGGAACGAGAGCCGTCCGCCGCCCGCCCCGCGGCGAACGCGGCAAGCGTTCGGCCAGAGCCGGGAACAGGAGTGAGCCGGCGCGTTCCGGTGAACAAGCGATTGCGCAAGGGCTCATAATGGGGGCGTGAACACGCGAAAGAACTCCGGCGGCGCGACCACCACCCCGGTCAGGCGCCAGGGCGGGACCAGGCGCGCGGCCACATCCGGCCCCGCCTCGGAGCGCCGCGACCATCTCGTCAAGCTCGCCGCCGAGCTCTTCGCCCGCAAGGGCTTCCAGGCGACCACCGTCCGGGAGATCGCGGAGGAGGCCGGCATCCTGTCCGGAAGCCTCTACCACCACTTCGACTCCAAGGAGACGATCGTCGACGAGGTGCTGACGACCTTCCTCGACGACCTCGTCGGCCGTTACCGCACCGCCCTGGACCGAAGCGGCGACCCCCGCACGATCCTCTCAGAGATGGTGCGCATCGGGTTCAGCACGCTGGAGCCGCACCGCGCGGCGATCACCGTCATGCAGAACGACTGGAACTACCTGAGGTCCCTGCCCGGCGACCGTTTCGACTACCTGGTCAAGGCCGAGGACGAGGTCGAGCGCATGTGGGTCGAGCAGATCAAGCTCGGCCAGGCCGACGGCCTGTTCCGTGCCGACGTCGACCCCAAGCTCACCTACCGCATGATCCGCGACACCATCTGGGTGGCGGTGCGCTGGTTCCGCCCGGGAGGCCGTCTCAACACCACCGGCCTCGCCGAGCACTACATCACCGTCCTGTTCGACGGCCTCGCGACCGGCGAGCGGAGCAGCCAGAAGGCATGACGCCCGCGGAACCCGGCGCGGCGAGCGGCGCGGCCTGTGAGAATCAAGCGTCCGCGAAGCGAACGGGAAGTGGTGGGCGAGCATGGAGATACTGCAGAAGGCCGTGCGAACGGCGCTCACCGACGTGGCCGACCCCGCCAAGGCACCGGTCATGCAGGCCTACATGAAGTCGTCGATGCCGTTCCTCGGCGTGCAGGCCGCTCCCCGCCGCGCCGCGCTGAAGCGGGTCTTCGCCGACTATCCCGTCGACACGGCGTCCGCGTGGCGGGAGGCGACACTGGCCCTGTGGCGCGGGGCCGAATACCGCGAGGAGCGTTACGCGGCGATCGAGCTGACCGGCTTCCGCCTCTATCGCGCCTTCCAGACGCTCGACGCGCTGCCGGCGTACGAGGAGATGATCGTCACCGGAGCCTGGTGGGACTACGTCGACGAGCTCGCCGTCCACCGCGTCGGCGGCCTGCTCGCGGCCTTCCCCGACACCATGCGCCCCCTCATGCTCCGCTGGGCCCGCGGCAGCGACCTGTGGAAGCGCCGCACGGCCATCCTCAGCCAGAACCGCTTCAAGTCCGCCACCGACACCGGCCTGCTGTACGCCTGCATCGAGCCGAGCCTGTCCGACAACGACTTCTTCGCCCGCAAGGCGATCGGCTGGGCTCTGCGCGAGTACGCCAAGACGAACCCCGGCGAGGTCGTCCGCTATGTCGACCACACCCGCATCAGCGGCCTGAGCCGCCGCGAGGCCCTGAAGAACCTCCCGAACCGATGACCCGGGTGCCGCGTCGGCGTCATCTCCCCAGAAAGACCGTGCTCCGCCCCTTCCGGACCCGGACATGCCGGTCCTGCGGCGAACGATGATCCCGGTGATCATTGTCCGCGAAGCGGCTTCTACGGGAAGAGGCCGAGTCGCGGCACAAGGCGTTCACAGAAGTCGATGATCTCGGCTGTCCATGTGGTCGCCTCGTCGAGTTCGTCGCCGGTGACCGCCTCACTGGGCTGGCCGGAGTATTCGAGGACGTTTCTTCTGCGCCGCATGTGGTCGAGCCGGCGGAGAGGGGCGCCTTCCCTCGTCTGCCCGAACTGAGCCGTGACGGCTTCTCTGAGGGCGATGTGACCACCGGCGGACGTGGCACGCAGCCCCTGGGCCTGCAGGAGCGCGGCGGAAGCCTTCCGCGCGGCGTCGTAGCAGAGGGCGTACGCGCCGTCGGGGTCGGTGTCACGGATCAGCTCCACCGATTCGAGATGATTTCGCGCCGATTCGAGCATCGACTCGGCCATGTGATCGGCCAGAGGAACGCTTTGGAGCTCACGATTGTCGAGAAGCTTGCGGATCGCGGCTTCGCCGATGGTCCACTGCACTGCCGATCTCCCTCTAGACCTCCACCACGACCGTCGGCCCGCTCGCGATCTCGCGGAGCAGGCCTTCGCCGCCAGACTCCCACGCGGATACGCTCCGTAACACCGGATTCACGGAAATACCCAGACGGCGCTCGGCTCGCTCCGCCGCGTCGTAGACGTCCCCCCGGGATGGCGAGCCGATGACCAGGAGGTCCACGTCGTTGGGCTGGGGGCCGGGCCGGCCGTGATAGCGCGCGGCCCAGGAGCCGAAGATGACGAGCCTTTCGATCCCGGACACCGACGCGAACTCCTCGGAGAGGATCGCGGGAGGACCGAAGGTGACGGCCAGCAGTTGCGCCAGTGGCCGCGAGGCGGCGGTCTCGGTGTTGGCCCTGACAAGCCGCGCCCTGCCTATCTTGCGCTCCCCGAGGAGACCGGCGCGCACGAGGCGATGAACCTCGCGCTGGACGGTGGGAAGAGGAGAACCGAGCAAACCGGCCAGGTCGGTGATCGTGAACTCCTCGTCGGCGGCCAGGAACAGGTGGGCCAGAAGGCGTGCCTGGAGTCGTGACCGGAAGATGGGCATGAGCTCGGGAGCCAACGCTCTCATATAGCTGACGATAACTCTCGTTATTCGAGAGCGTCAACGACGCCGATCCAGGGTGTCGCGGACAGGGCCCCGGCGGGAGAGAGCGCGGCGGCGTGCCCGATGCCGGTGGGGGCGATCAGGACCGGGACGGCGGCCACTACTTGAGCGCGCCCGCGGTGAGACCCTTCTGGATCTGGCTCTGGAAGAGCGTGTAGACGATCAGCATCGGCAGGATGGCCATACTCAGCGCGGCGAACAGGGCCGACCAGTCGGCGTCGTAGCCCGCGGCCGTGGAGATGTCGGCGATGCCCTGGGTGAGCACCCACTTGTCCCGGTCGGAGTTGAGCAGCACCAGGGGCAGCTGGTACTGGTTCCACTGGCCGAGCACGTTGAAGATGGTCACGCTGACGATGCCCGGCTTCGCCATCGGCAGCATGATCTGGAAGAACACCCGGGCGTGCGAGGCCCCGTCCACGAAGGCCGCCTCGGCCACCGCCCCCGGCAGCGTCCTGAAGAAGGCCGCGAGGAAGAAGACGGTGAAGGGCAGCGAGTACGCGATGTAGACCAGCACCAGCCCGCCGTGCGTGTTCAGCCCGATGTACGGGCCGATCACCGGGACCGTCCCCATGTTCTGCACGACGAAGAACAGCGGGGTCAGCGCCAGGTAGACCGGGAAGGCCAGGCCGGAGACGAACAGCAGGTAGATCGTCCGGTTGCCCCGGAACCGGTAGCGGGCCAGCACGTACGCGGCCATCGAGCCGAACAGCATCGTGCCGAAGGTGCCGAAGGCCACCACGACGATGCTGTTGATCATGTACTGGCCGATGTGCGCCTGCTCCCAGGCGCGGGCCCAGTTGTCGAGGCGCAGGGAGGCCGGCAGCGACCAGGCGTCGCCGAAGATCTCGTCCTCGCTCTTGACCGACGCGAGGAACGTCCACACGATCGGCACGACCACCAGGACCGTCCAGACCAGCAGCGCGACGTGCGTCAGGGCCGACAGGGGTCCCAGGCGCCTCCTGCGCTCCTCGCGGGCCAGGGCCCTGCTCCGGGGAATCACGACGTCCGCCACTAGAACTCGATCCGCTCACGCCGCGACAGGCGCAGGGCCAGCGCCGCGAACCCGATGGTGAAGAAGAACAGCACCACGCCCATCGCGGAGGCGTAGCCGAACTTGAAGTACTGGAAGGCGGTGCGGTAGATCTCCGCCGCCATCACGGTCGTGGAGTGGTCCGGGCCGCCGTGCTCGGCCGTCATCACCCACACGATGGCGAAGACGTCCAGCGCGGCGATGCCGAGGTAGACCCAGCCGACCTGGATGGTGTCCCACAGCAGCGGCAGCGTGACCCGCAGGAACAGCTGCGGTCCCCCGGCGCCGTCGATCGCCGCCGCCTCGAACAGGTCGCGCGGGATGGAGGCGATGCCCGCCGAGAAGAGCACGACGTAGAAGCCGACCGCCTGCCAGACCAGTACGGCGAGGATCGACCAGAACGCGACGTCGGTGCTGGACAGGAAGCCGATCGGCTCGAACCCCAGGGCGATGAGCGGCGCGTTGAGCATGCCGCTGCGGTCGGGCCTGAAGACCTGCTGGAACAGGACGGCGACCACGGCGACGGCGAGCACCTGTGGGAAGAAGAACACCACGCGGTAGAACTTCGACCCCCAGATGCCCCCGGTGTTGCCCCGCCCGCCCGCGTTGAGGAGGAAGGCGAAGAAGAGCGCGATTCCCAGCGTGAGGATCGGCATCAGGACCAGCAGGACGAGGTTGTGCCTGACCGCCTGCCAGAACACGTTGTCGGCCAGCAGCCGCTGGAAGTTCTCCAGGCCCACGAGGCGCGGGCTCGCGTTCACCCCGCGCCAGTCGGTGAACGCGATGTAGAAGGCCTGCGCGTAGGGCGCGATCACATAGATCAGGTAGAGCGCCACCGGGAGCGCGAGGAATCCCGTGACGAACCGTGTCCTGCCGTGGTTCATCGCCGGCCTGCCGTTCCCCTCGGTGGCTCGCCGCCGCCTGCCGGCGCCGTTCCCCCATGGTTCATGACCTGGTCGTCCTTCCCGGGACGGCTCGCCGTCCCGTCCCGCCGTGCCCGGTGGCCGGCCGGCCGTCCCCCGGACGGCCCGCCGCCGCGTGCCGTCGTCACCGGCTGAACTTCTTCACCGAGGAGTCCTTCTTGAGGGCGTCGGCCTTGCGCTGCGCGCGCTCCGCCCACTGGTCGACGGTGAGCTTGCCTGCCATGAGCTGCCCGGTCGCGGCGGCCACCTCGTCGTGCATCTCGACGTACCACTTGCGGAACAGGAACCAGACGGCGTTGTCGCCCGCCGCCTCCAGCGCGGCCGAGGCGCTCTTCAGGCCGGGCTTGAGCGTGCGGCCCTCGCCGGCGCCCTTGACGACCGTGAGCGTGGAGACCAGCTCCATGAACTTGCCCGCGCCCTCCTTGGAGAGCATGGCGCGCATGTACTCCAGGCCCGCGCGGGGGTTGGCCGACTTCGCCGGGACGACGTACTCCTCGCCCGGCTGGGCGTGCAGGGTGCCGTACGGGAGGGCGTCGGAGGAGCCGAAGTCGGGGAGCGTGAACATCGCGTAGCCGAAGTCGGCCGGGGTGGAGTCCTTCTGCTCGTTCTCCAGCCAGGAGCCGCAGGGCAGCATCGCGACCTGGCCCTTGTTGTGCGCCGTCTGGGTCTGCACGTGGTCGAGCCCCGCGGTGCCCTGCAACAGGTACTTCGACCCGATCTCGACGAAGGCCTCCGCGGCCTGCCTGACCGGCTCGGCCTTCCAGGCGCCGTCCTGGAGGTTGTCGATGTTCTTCAGCACGTCCTTGCCGCCGATCTTCGCGGCGAGCGTGAGGATGGCCTCGTAGATGTAGAACGGGTGCTTGCCCGCGTAGGTGAAGGGCGCCATCTTGCCCGACTTCTTGATGGTCTCGCACAGCGCCAGGAAGTCGGCCCAGGTCTTGGGGACCTGCCAGCCCTCGGCTTCGAAGAGCTTCTGCGAGTACCAGACGCCCCAGACGGTGTTGGCGTAGTTGAGGACGTACGGCTTGCCGTCGTAGCTGCCCAGCTCGATCGCGTTCGGGTCGATCGTGTCGCGCACCTTGACGGCGGGGTCGTCCCAGCTCGGCGCGTCGTACAGCGGCGTGAGGTCGGCGAGCTGGCCGTCCTGGACCAGGGCTCCGAAGTCCATCGCGTTGGCGCCGGAGTTGTTGACGAACTCCGGCGGGTTGCCGCCGGCGAAGCGCGGCTGGAGGGTCTTGGCGACCTCCTTGGTGGCGTTGTGCTTGATCTCCAGCTTGGGGTGCTTGGCCTTGAGCAGCGGCTCGTGGACGTCCGTGGCGTAGGCGTCGCCGAAACCGCCGTCGAAGATCCAGACCTCCAGGGGTTTGTCCTCGGCGAAGCCGAGCGGGTTGGCCGCGCTGGTGGCCCCGACGACGGGCGCCGAGGAGGCGGCGCCACCGCCGTTGCCCGCGGGGGTGGCGCACGCGGACATGACCGGCAGGGTGAGGCCGGCCAGGGCCGCGCTGCGCAGGAGCTCGCGCCTGGATAGCTGGGTCATGCTTCCTCCTGGAAGTGGCCTGGGAGTGGAAGGCGGTGGTCAGGCACCTCGCCGGATCCTTCCGGCGTAGCGGTTCTCGAGAGCGCGGTTGTGCTCGTCGCCGCCGGTCACGTTGGCGGAACGGTAGATCGGCGGGGTCAGGCCCGCCTCGGTCAGGCCGCGCACCACCTCGGCCACGACCATCTGGGCCAGCAGCGCCGAGGTGATCGTGGACACCGCCCCGAACGTGCCGCCGTCCTGGAGCGGGAGGACCGCGTCGCCGTACGGGGCGCGGTTGTCGAGCACCACGTCGGCGAGGTCGAGCAGCTTGCGGCCCGAGGGGTGGCGGGAGGTCATCGCGGTGCTGTGCTGCACCGACGTCAGGGCGATCAGGTCGTGCCCGTGCTCCTTGACGATCGAGGCCAGCTCGACCACCGACCCGTTCACCCCGGAACTGGAGATCAGCACGAACACGTCGCGCGGCTCGACGGGGGCCAGGTCGTAGATCCGCCGGGCGACCGAGGGGTCGCGCTCCAGCTCGCCGGCCGCTCCGAGGAGGATGCCGACCGGGGCGTCCCCGTACAGGACGACGTCGCGCAGGGCCAGGCGGTTGCTGGGCACCAGGCCGCCCGCGCGCCCGGCGATCTCCATCGCGATCGCCTCGGAGTGGCCCGAGCCGAACGCCTGGATCACGCCGCCGCCGTGCAGGGACTTGACGATCAGCGCCGCCGCGTCCCCCACCGCGGCCGTCTGGGTCCTGGACACCTCGTCCACCAGGGCCTTGATCTCGTGAACGTACTCGGAAGCCCCGATCTCCACGGTCAGCTCCTCTCCACGCGATGGCTCTCCAGAGCCCGGATCGTCAATTCGAAGGCCTCGTTCGTCTGCTCGTAGGTGCGCTGCGCGACCGCGACGTAGACGGTGTCGAGGACGAAGAGCTGGGAGTGGACGGCGGCCAGGCCGCCCAGCCGGAAGGTGGTCTCGCGGCTGGCGGTGGTCAGCACCAGGTCGGACAGCTCGGCCAGCGGGGAGCGGGCGAAGGAGGTGACCGCGACGGTCAGCGCGCCCCGGTCGCCGGCCTCGCCGAGGGACTCCAGCACCTCGCGGGTCCGGCCCTGGTGGGAGATGCCGATCGCGACGTCGCCCTCGCCGAGCAGCGCGGCGTCGGCGAGCGCCTCGTGCGCGTCGGCGTGGCTCCAGCAGGGGACCCGGATCCGGCGCAGCCGCCCGCCCATCATCAGGGCCACCGCCCCGCTGGTGGAGACCCCGAAGATGAGGACGCGGCGGGCCGCGACGATGGCCTCGGCGACCTTGGCGACGGTGCCCGCGTCCAGCTGGGCCGCCGTCTCCTGGATGAGCCGGGAGTCGGCGGCGGCCATCACGCCGATCGCCGCGTCGAGCGGATCGGTGGGGCCGATCTCGTGGCCCACCCCCGCGTCCCAGTTGGCCTGCGCGGCGCGCCCGTTCTCGGTGGCCAGCGCGACCCGCAGCCCGGCGTACCCGGCGAAGCCGAACACCCGGCAGAAGCGGGTCACCGTGGCGGGCGAGCTGCCGCTCCGCTCGGCCAGCGTGATGATCGTGGAGCGTGCCGCCTCGGCGGGGTCGGCCAGGATCGCCTCCCCCACCCGGCGCAGTGCCTCGGGCAGCGCGGGCGTCTCGGTCTGTATGCGTCCGAGCGCGCCTGCGGCCACAAGCATTCCTTTCATCGGAAGTCATCTGGGTGAAAATTATTCTCAAGTCAAGCTCGCGTCAAGGCCGTCGAGGGCACGGTTGGGGGCACAACGCCCACGGCGCCGAGGCTTCGGGGAAAAATTCCGCCAACCTTCGGCGCCTGTCGAGCGTCGTTTCTAACAGAGGTTCCAGAAAAGGAGCCGCCCGACGGAGGCGAACCCCACGATGACTCCACGTCCGGCCGACACGCCGCACCAGGTTTCCAACGCGCACGTCCACGACGAGCTGGCCGCCCGGCGCGCCAGGCGCGCCAGGGACCAGAGACTGCGCAACGACCCGCACATCCGGCTGCTGGAGCGCGAGCACGGCGTCCGCTTCACCGTCGAGGAGCTCCAGGCGGCGGACCGCCAGGCCCAGGAGCTGCTGGCGCCGCTCCGCCAGGAGCCGCCCCTCGACGAGGAGACCCGGTCCTTGCAGCTGCTCGTCTGGCGCCGTCTGGGCCCGAGGGGGTTCCAGGGGTTCATGCAGGAGCTGGAGGAGATGGAGGCCGAGCTGGCCAGGGCCCGGCACGACGGCTGGGGCGATATCAGCTAGACCTTTCCCCACCCGGCCGGTTCCCCGGCGGATTCCCCGGCAGGCCCTCGCGCCCCCGCGCCCGCCGTCGTGGTCTCACCCGATCACGGTGACGCGACCATCCCCCAGGCGAGCGATTGATCGCTTACGTGCGCGGTAAAGTGGAGGGAGATCCACTTTCACGCGTTAGGCCACCATGCTCCATCAGCGACTCCAGCCCTCCACGCCGTACGCCGCCCTGGTCTTCGACTGCGACGGGACCCTCGTCGACACCGCCGCCGCCAACGAGAGCGCCTGGCGGACCGCGCTGGCCGGATGGCAGGTGGACCTCGACCCCGCCTGGTACCAGGCCCGCACCGGCCTGTCCGCCGACCGCCTGCTGGCCGAGCTGGAGACCGAGACCGGAGCCGAACTCGACTACCAGGCGGTGCGCGCGGCGGCACTGGACGCCTACCAGTGGCTGATCCACACGGTCACCCCGCACCAGACGGTCAGCGCGGTCGCGGAGGCGCACCGGGGGCGGGTGCCGATGGCCGTGGCCTCGGGAGGCGCCCGCCAGGCCGTGGAGGAGACCCTGCGCGTCACCGGCCTGCGCCCCCTCTTCGACACCGTGGTCACCAGGGACGACGTCCGCTACGGCAAGCCGGCCCCCGACGTCTACCTCCTCGCGGCACGCCGCCTCGGCGTCGCCCCGCACGCCTGCGTCGCCTACGAGGACACCGACGAGGGAGTGGCCTCCGCCCTCGCCGCCGGGATGACCGTCATCGACGTGCGCCCCTCGCTCCGCTAGAAGGCCCTCCCTCGCCCCGCTGGAACGTTCTCCCCGCTCCACCGGGTACGCCTCCGGCGGCGTCGTGGCGCGGCCGGGGGACGGCCCCACGTTGGCTACCTGTACTATCCAATGATGCGGATATCCGAGCTCAGCGCCGCATCGGGCGTGCCCATCCCGACGATCAAGTACTACCTGCGCGAGGGCATGCTTCCCGCCGGGGAGCAGATCTCGGCCACCAGAGCGAGCTACGGCGAGGACCACCTGCGCAGGCTGCGGCTGATCCGGGCACTGCTGGAGGTGGGACGGCTGTCCATCGCCTCCATCGCCAAGGTGACGGCCGCCGTCGACGACACGAGCCTGAACCTGCACCGCGTGCTCGGCACCGCGCATTACGCCATCGCCCCGGCGGTCGAGCCGCACGCGTCCGGCGAGGAGTGGGCGCGCGCCCGCGCCGAGGCCGACGCCATGATCGACGATCTCGGCTGGCAGGTGGATCCCGGCGCCCCGGCCCGCGACGAGCTGGCCCAGGCCGTCCTCACCCTCGGCCGGCTCGGCATGCCCGCCGACGGCGAGGCCCTGCGGCCCTACGCCGACGCCGCCCTGCGGCTCGTGACCGAACACGAGATCGGCACCATCCCGCTCGGCGGCTCCCGCGAGGCCGCGGTCGAGGCCATGGTCCTGGGCACCGTCGTGCACGGCAGGGTGCTCGACATCATGCGGAGACTCGCCCACGAGTCGGTCTCGGCCCGCGTCTTCGGCACTTCCTGAGCCATAGTCTTCGGTACTTCCTACCTCATATAAGACAAAGGGGATTCAAGCGCCCTAGAGCAATAATCGGTCTCCCCTGTGACGCATGTCTCCATCGTTCCAACCGTCCCGCGAAACGGCAGCTCACAGCCCTGAAACACGGGTGTGCGGATTTCCAACACGGCCACTGCCAGCTCATATAGGGCTGGGTAACACCCTGTTCACACACGGGCAACAGATGCGAAATCGCGACTTGCGAATCTTTGGGAGCAGCAGATCCCTCCATCCCAAGGACTCCGCCGATGACCTTCAAGGCTGAATACATCTGGATCGACGGCACCGAGCCGACCGCCAAGCTTCGTTCCAAGACCAAGGTGATGGCGGACGGCGCGGAGCTCCCGATCTGGGGCTTCGACGGGTCCAGCACGAACCAGGCCGACGGCTCCTCCTCGGACCGCGTGCTCAAGCCGGTGTTCACCTGCCCGGACCCGATTCGCGGCGGCGACAGCGTGCTGGTGCTGTGCGAGGTGCTCAACATCGACATGACCCCGCACTCCAGCAACACCCGCGCCGCCCTCGTCGAGGTCGCCGAGAAGTACGCCGACCAGGAGTCCTGGTTCGGCATCGAGCAGGAGTACACCTTCTTCAAGGAGGGCCGCCCGCTCGGCTTCCCGATCGGCGGCTTCCCGGCCCCGCAGGGCGGCTACTACTGCGGCGTCGGCGCCGACGAGGTCTTCGGCCGCGAGATCGTCGAGAAGCACCTCGACTACTGCATCGAGGCCGGGCTGGCCATCTCCGGCATCAACGCCGAGGTCATGCCGGGCCAGTGGGAGTTCCAGATCGGCCCGGCCGGTCCCGTCGAGGTCTCCGACCACATGTGGATCGCCCGCTGGCTGCTCTACCGCACCGCGGAGGACTTCAACGTCGGCGCCACCCTGGACGCCAAGCCGGTGAAGGGCGACTGGAACGGCGCGGGCGCGCACACCAACTTCTCCACCAAGGCGATGCGCGAGGGCTACGACCCGATCGTCACCGCCTGCGAGGCCCTCGCCGCGAACGCCCTGGAGCACGTCAAGCACTACGGCTCCGGCATCGAGGACCGTCTCACCGGCCTCCACGAGACCGCCCCCTGGAACGAGTTCAGCTACGGCGTCTCCGACCGCGGCGCCTCGGTCCGCATCCCGTGGCAGGTCGAGGTGGAGAAGAAGGGTTACATCGAGGACCGGCGTCCGAACGCCAACGTCGACCCCTACCTCGTCACCCGCCTCATCGTGAGCACCTGCTGCTCCGCTCTGGAGAAGGCCGACCAGGTCTGATCCCGACCGACGGACTCCGAAGGCCGCGGACGCCCTGCCGGGGGCGGCCGCGGCCTTCGGCATTCCGCCTTCGCTCTCCCCGCTGGGACCGGAACCCGGGCTCGTGGTCGCCGGTGTCCGGATCCCCCGAGGCCGGATCGGCCGGCGAGGCCACCGAGCGAGACGGCCGGGCACGGCGAAGGCGAGAAAGACGAAGGAAGGCAAGACGAGACGTTCCGACTCGCTGGATGATACATTCGGGCACGTGAAAACACCGAACCCGGCCCGTCGCAGCGAGCAGTCGCGCCAGGCCATCCTGAGCGCCGCCTTCGACCTGGTCGCCGAGTCCGGATACGCCAAGCTGACGGTGGAGGCGATCGCCGCCCGCGCGGGGGTGGGCAAGCAGACGATCTACCGCTGGTGGCCGTCCAAGGGCGCCGTTTTCGTCGACGCCGTTCTCGCCGTGACCGGGGACGAGAAGGGGCACTTCGCGCTGCCCGACACCGGCGACCTCGGCGCCGACCTGCGCGTCGTGCTGCGGGCCATCGTCGACGAGTACAACGACCCCAGGCTCGACACGATGAGCCGGGCGATGACCATCGAGGCGCTGAACGACCCCGGGATCAACACCGAGATCATCGAGCGGATCATGGGGCCGCATCTGGAGGCGACGAGGGAGCGGCTGCGCGCCGCCCGGCGGGCGGGCCAGGTGGCCGAGGACGCGGATCTGAGCGTGGCCGTCGAGTTGCTGTACGGGCCGATCTACCACCGCTGGATGCTGCGTACCGCCCCCCTCACCCACGAGTACGCCGACACGGTCGTGGAGTTCGCCCTCAGGGCCCTGAGGGCGGGATAGCGGCGGTCGGGAGCCGGCCGGGAGCCGACCGGGAGCGCGGACCGGACCGAAATTACCGGGCGCGCCATCCGCGCGGGACGGGCTCCGGCCGCCCGGCGCGCCCCGCCGGGGCCCTCGCCGGTCCGGGCGGGTGCCGGACCGGGACCGGCTCCGGCGCGTGATCGTCACCGGGCGTCTGAGCACGCACGATGAATCCGCCGGACCGGAGAAAAGTAAAATGTTTCCCCAGAGAGCGCTTACCCGTTCCGTTACCCCAGTTCCACGGGTCGGAACGAGCTAACGTCACGAAAATCCTACAAAACAGGTGCTTTAGGACAGCGCTAAACGGGTACCTCGCGCCGTACCATAACTGCGATGCGGGACGTAGTGGAGCAATTACAGCGCTTGGGCATGTCGGGCTACGAGGCCAAGGCGTACGTCACCCTGGTCGGCGCCGGACAGCCCCTCAACGGCTACGAGGTCGCCAAGCGTTCAGGCGTGCCGCGCAGCACCGTCTATGAGACGCTCGGCAAGCTGGTGGCCAAAGGGGCCGCCTACGAGTTGCGCGGCTCCGACGACGCCACCGACTACCTGCCGCTGCCGCCGCGATCCCTGCTGGAGCGCATGCGCAGGGAGTTCACCGACTCGATCGAGTCGCTGGAGGTCTCGCTGCCCGTGATCGTGGCGCCGCCCAAGGCCTACCTGATCCACAACCTCAAGGACGCCGGGGCGCTGCTCGCCCGGGCCGAGGACGTGGTGGCCGGGGCACGGGGCGACCTGTTCCTGTCGATCTGGCCCGAGGAGATGGGACTCCTCTCCTCGTTGATCAGGCGGGCGGTCGAGCGCGGCGTCGAGACCTCGGTGATGCACTTCGGGGCGGCACGGGAACCGGTCGGCAACCTGTACGAGCACCGCTTCCCCTCCCCCGGCGCCGTCCCCGAGGGCGAGGGGACCGCGAAGGAGAACCCGGACCACCGGCTGCTGGTCGTCGCGGGTGACCGGCGGGAGGCCCTGATCGGCGGCTTCGCCGGGGGCACCGCGTGGGGCGTCTACACCGAGGATCCGGCCGTCGTCGCGATGGCGGTCGAGTACGTCAGGCAGGACATCGCCCTGCAGATCGTCGCCGACCGGGTCGGGCACGAGACCATGCGCGGGATCTGGTCCACCGACCCCGACCTCAGACGCTTCCTCGCGGACCGCGAGCGCCCGGCCGCCCTGCTGCGCGCCGCCGGGGTACCCGGTCACCGTCCCTACGGTTCTCCCCCGTCACCTGGGCACCTCGCCCCCCACGACCACTCTTGACGAACGTTGGGTTTAACACGGATGTGACATCCTTTGGAGAGATTGTCTCCATATCGGATGTCTCTATATCGGGGGAAGGCAGGACATGGAAAAACCGGTCATCATGACGGTCGACGACGATCCCGGCGTGTCCCGTTCCGTCGCCCGGGACCTGCGGCGACGCTACGGCCACTCCTACCGCGTCGTCCGGGCCGACACAGCGGCCGACGGCATGGCCAGCGTCCGCGAGCTGCGGCTGCGGGGCGACGACGTGGCGGCGATCCTCGCCGACTACCGGATGCCCCAGATGAACGGCGTGGAGTTCCTGGAGCAGGCCATGGACCTGTATCCCTACGCGCGCCGCGTGCTGCTGACCGCCTACGCCGACACCGAGGCCGCGATCCAGGCGATCAACGTGGTCGACCTCGACCACTACATGCTCAAGCCCTGGGACCCGCCGGAGGAGAAGTTCTACCCGGTGCTGGACGCCCAGCTCGACGCCTGGCAGCGGACGGACCGGCGCGAGTCCGACGAGCTGCGGGTGGTGGGCGCCCGCTGGTCGGCCCCGTCGTACGAGGTCAGGGACTTCCTGTCGCGCAACCAGGTGCCCTACCGCTGGATGCTGGCCGACTCCCCGGAGGGCGCCGAGCTGCTCGCGGCGGCCCAGGAGAAGGCGGCGGGGGAGAAGGCGGCCGTCAGCCCGGCCAGGCTGCCGCTGGTCATCACCGGCGACGGTACGAAGCTCGTCGCGCCGAGCCTTTCCGAACTGGCCCAGGCCGTGGGGCTGTCCACCGCCCCGGCCACCGACTTCTACGACCTGATCGTGATCGGGGGCGGCCCCGGCGGGCTGGGCGCCGCGGTCTACGGCGCCTCCGAGGGGCTGCGCACCGTGATGGTCGAGCAGCACGCCTCGGGCGGGCAGGCGGGGCAGAGCTCCAGGATCGAGAACTACCTGGGCTTCCCCGACGGCGTCTCCGGCGCCCAGCTCGCCGACCGGGCGCGACGCCAGGCCGCGAAGTTCGGCGCCGAGATGCTCACCGCCCGCACGGTCACCAGCCTGGAGGTCAAGGGCCGGGCCCGGGTGGTCGGCTTCGCCGACGGCGGCTCGATCGCCGCGCACACCGTCATCCTGGCCACCGGCGTCTCCTACCGGCGGCTGAACGCCCCCGGCCTGGAGGACTTCATCGGCTCCGGCTGCTACTACGGCGCGGCCCTGACCGAGGCGCCCGAGTGCGCGAACTGCGAGGTCTACATCGTCGGCGCCGCCAACTCGGCCGGCCAGGGCGCGGTCTACCTGTCGGGGTACGCCAGCAAGGTCCACCTGATCGTCAGGGGTGAGGGGCTGGAGCGGACCATGTCGCACTACCTGATCGAGCAGATCTCGCGGATCCCGAACATCGAGGTGCACACCGAGACCGAGGTGGTCGGCGCCGAGGGCGAGGGCCACATGGAGCGGATCACGCTGAAGGGCCCCGAGGGCGAGCGCACCGTCGAGGCCGAGTGGCTGTTCGTCTTCATCGGCGCCCAGCCGATCACCGACTGGCTCGGCGACACCATCGAGCGCGACGCGAGAGGCTTCGTCCTCACCGGCCCCGACCTGACCGCCGACGAGAGCAGGCCGCGCAACTGGCCGCTCCGGCGGGAGCCGTACCACCTGGAGACGAACGTGCCGGGGGTGTTCGCCGCCGGCGACGTCCGGGCGGACTCGATCAAGCGGGTCGCCTCGGCGGTCGGCGAGGGCGCGATGGCCGTGGCCCTCGTCCACCGCTACCTGGAGAAGACATGACCGCCCCGGACCAGGTCCCTCCCGGCGCCCACGAGAGAGGGAACATGATCGACATCGACGTGCTCCGCGGGCTGTTCCTCTTCGAGAAGCTCGACGACGACAAGCTCCGGTGGCTCGCGAGGTACGGCGACGAGGAGGAGTACGACGCGGGCGAGGCGATCGTCAAGCAGGGTGATCCGGCCGACTGCTTCGCCGTGCTCATCGACGGCGAGGTGGTGATGATCACCGAGACCACCGCCGGGCCGGTCACGATGACCCCGAACTCGCAACCCGGCGTCTACGGCGGCGCGGTCCTGGCCTACCTGGGCGACCGCGCCCCGGCCACCTACGGCCACACGCTGCGCGCCACCAAGCCGACGCGCATGTTCATGCTTCCGGCCAGGAAGTACGGCATGATCATGGCCGAGTGGTTCCCGATGGCGGTGCACCTTCTGGACGGGGCCCGGCTGGGCGGGATGGCCCAGCGGGAGTTCATCGACCGGCGGCAGCGGCTGACCGCGCTCGGCACGATCACCGCCGGGCTCACCCACGAGCTCAACAACCCGGCCGCGGCGGCCGTACGGGCCGTGGACGACCTGCGGGAGAAGGTGAAGAGCACGCGCAGGAGGCTGGCCGCGCTGGCCGAGGACGGCATCGAGCCCCAGCGGCTGCGCGCCCTGATCGACCTGCAGGAGGCGTGCGCCGCCAGCATCTCCGAGCCGTCGCCCCGCTCCCCGCTGGAGATCTCCGACGCCGAGGACGAGCTGGCCGACGCCCTGGAGGAGGCGGGGGTGGAGGACGCCTGGGAGATCGCTCCGCCGCTGGTGGCGGCCGGGTTCAAGATCGCCAAGATGGACAAGATCCGCGAGGCGCTGGGCGAGCGCTACCTGGACGGGGCGATGCACTGGCTGTCGGAGGCCGTCGAGATCACCCAGATGCTGAACGAGGTGACCGACGCGACCGAGCGGATCTCCTCCCTGATCGCCTCCGCCAAGCAGTACTCCCAGATGGACCGGGCGCCGTACCAGACGGTGGACGTGCGGGAGCTGCTGGACAGCACCCTCACCATGTTCCGCGGCAAGATCCCGCCGGGGATCACCATCGCCACCGACTACGACCCCGAGCTGCCGCCCATCCCCGCCTACGCCGGGGAGCTCAACCAGGTGTGGACCAACCTGATCCACAACGCGCTGGACGCGATGGCCGGCACCGGCGTCCTGACCGTCCGCACCCGGCTCGAACACGACACGATCGCGCTGATCGAGATCTGCGACACCGGCCCCGGCGTCCCCGAGGCCCTGCGCGAGCGGATCTTCGAGCCGTTCTTCACCACGAAGGCGGTCGGCGAGGGCACGGGTCTCGGCCTGGACATCTCCTTCCGCATCGTCGCCGGCCGCCACGGAGGCGACCTGCGCGTGGAGTCGGAGCCCGGCGACACCCGCTTCCAGGTGCGTCTCCCCCTCACCGAGACGGCCGACTCCTCCACCTGAGACCGCCCGGCGGCACCTCCCGCCCGGCGGCGGGAGGTGCCATGACGCCCACGCCGTCCGGGCGCCGTGGACGCCCGGGGGCCCTGGCCGTCGCGGGAGCCGCGCACGTTCAGGAGCCGTGGGCGTCCAGGAAGCCGGGCACGTTCAGGAGCCGTGGACGCCGCGGGAGATGTCCATCAGGCGAGCCAGGACGGCGCCCCCGGAGACGCGGACACCGTCGTGCTGCCACTCGTTGGTCACCCAGGTCCGCAGGTTGCCCACCGCCCGCGCGGTGCGCATGGACAGGCCCTCGTCGACGTACATGTCGTCGTAGTAGACGGCGGCGGCCACCGGGACCCGGTTGGCGGCCAGCCGGGCGGGATCGTAGAGGGCGGGCCAGCCGGTGGCCGCGGCGAGGATCTCCGCGGCGCCCTTGAAGGGGCGGAGCGCGGCGATCTCGTCGAACATCCACGGGTAGATCATCTCCCCGGTGGGCAGCGTCGTCGCCGCGTCCTCCTCGAACTCCTCGGGCAGCAGCCGGTGCGCGGCCCAGCCGGTGGCGGCGCCCTGGGCGTAGATCGACTCGTGCAGGACCGCGTAGAGCGGGTTGCCGACGAAGCCGGTGGCCATCATGACCTCGTACAGGAACAGGTCGGAGAGCCTGTCGCCGGTCCAGGCCTCCTCCAGCACCCAGTGCAGGTATTCGGCCCCGTCGCTCATGCCCAGGCACATGCCGAGGGTCTGCAGGCGGCGCACGGTCAGCACGTCGCCGTCCGGGAGGAGGACCTCGTGAAGGCGCAGGTGGTCGGCTATCGCGTCCAGACGGCCCGAGTCGTGCGGGTAGCGGGCGAAGTAGCGGTTCACCTTGTCGCGAACGCGCGGGTAGGTGCGGGAGTAGACGTCGTCGGCGGTGGCGTCGAGCCCGGACAGGCCCCCGGTCACGTAACAGGCCGCCAGGCCCTCGGGAGCCCGGGAGAGGTAGGTCAGCGTGATGAAACCGCCGTAGCTCTGGCCGAGGGTCTCCCACGGCCGGTCGCCGCAGAGCTCGCGCCGGATCAGTTCGGCGTCGGCCACGATCGAGTCGGCCCGGAAGTGCCCGAGGCGGGCGGCGAGCTCGGCGTCCGTGCCGCGCGCGGTCTTCGCGGTGATGGGGGTGCTGCGGCCGGTCCCCCGCTGGTCGAGCAGGAGGACCCGGTGGGTCTTCAAGGCGTGCCCCAGCCACCCGTCGGCGGCGGCCGGGCGCGGTGACTTGCCCCCGGGACCGCCCTGCAGGAAGAGCAGCCACGGCAGGTCCTCCCCCTGCCGCGCCGGGTCCACCGCCTCACGGGCGAAGACCTCGATCGTCTCGCCACCGGGGTCGGCGTGGTCGAGGGGAACGGTGAACACGTGGTCGGTGAGCGCCACACCGGGCAGAAGGACAGTCACCCACGGAAAGCTATCGGACCCGGGCGACGGCTTCCGCTCCAGGTGGCGGGCGGCGACCGGAGGTTCGGCCGTCCCTTCGGCACGGATCGACACTGTCCGTAACCTGGGAAACGACTCGATAACACCACCTTGACGCAGACAGAGCTTTGCCTCTTAAATTTCAATATGAATTAAGCCTCGAAGTTGAGCAGTCGCCACTCCCCGTGAGCGCTCACAAAGCGCGGGAGGGTGACTCGATGCGCAGAGAGCATCGGCGGGGCACCGGCCGGGCATCGGCTGGGCACTGCCCGGCGCCCGGCCACCGATCGTCGTCCCGGCGCTGCTCGTCAGGCGACACATCCGCGTAACCACGCAAGGAGCGATCAAGGGATGACCCAGACCGACGACCGGACCGGCACCGGCCTGGCCCTGTTCCCGCCCGCCTTCCGCTGGGGGGTCGCCACCGCCGCCTACCAGATCGAGGGCGCCACCGCGGAGGACGGCCGCACCCCCTCCATCTGGGACACCTTCTCCAGGACCCCCGGCCGGGTGCACCTCGGGCAGACCGGCGACGTCGCCTGCGACCACTACCACCGCTACGCCGAGGACGTGGCCCTCATGAGGGACCTCGGCGTCAACACCTACCGCTTCTCCGTCTCCTGGCCCCGGATCAAGCCCGACGGCACCGGACCGGTGAACCCCCGCGGCCTCGACTTCTACGACCGGCTGGTGGACACCCTGCTGGCCGCCGGGATCGACCCCATGGCCACGCTGTACCACTGGGACCTGCCGCAGACCCTGGAGGACGGGGGCGGGTGGACCGTACGGGACACCGCCCACCACTTCGCCGGGTACGCGGAGGCGGTGTACGACCGGCTCGGAGACCGGATCAGGACCTGGACCACCCTCAACGAGCCGTGGTGCTCGGCCTTCCTCGGGTACGGCACCCGCGACCAGGCTCCCGGCCGAGCCGAGCCGGCCTCGGCCTTCCTCGCGGCGCACCACCTGCTGCTCGGCCACGGCCTGGCGGCCCGCGCCCTGCGCGCGGCGGGCGCCGGGGAGGTCTCGGTCACGGTCAACCTCACCCCGGTGTCCCCCCGCGACCCGCAGGACCGGCACGACGTCGCGGCGGCCAGGCTCGTCGACGGCCTGCACAACCGGATCTTCCTCGACCCGATCGTGTACGGCCGCTACCCGGCCGACATGCTGGAGCACACGGCCCGCTTCACCGGCCTGGACCACATCCTCGACGGCGACGAGGAGCTCATCGGCGCCCCGATCGACTTCCTGGGGGTCAACTACTACGCGCCGACCCACGTCGCGGCGAAGGTCGGCACGCCCTCCTCCGACCGCTTCCCCGGCACCGAGGGCGTCGAGCACCCCGACCCCGGCCTGCCGGTGACCGCCATGGGCTGGCCCGTCGAGGCGGACGGCCTGCGCAGGCTCCTGGTACGGCTGGCGCGGGACTACCCGTCCACCCCGCTGATGATCACCGAGAACGGCGCCGCCTACCCCGACTCCGCCGAGGACGGCAGGGTGGCCGACGCCGAGCGCGTCGACTACCTGCGCACCCACCTGCTCGCCGCCCACCAGGCGATCCAGGAGGGAGCCGACCTGCGCGGCTACCTGGCCTGGTCGCTGATGGACAACTTCGAGTGGGCCTACGGCTACGACAAGCGGTTCGGGCTGGTCCACGTCGACTACGACACCCAGACGCGCATCCCCAAGGACAGCGCCCTGTGGTACAGCGGGGTCATCGGCAGGAACGGGATCTGACCCGGGAGTCCCGGACATCACCTGACACGGATGCTCCCCCGCCCTTGGAAAGGGACGGGGGAGCATCCGTTTTCGCCGCCTCGCAAAGCCGATCCGTGTCCGTGATGCCGTACGAACCTCACGTCTTCGAGGCAGGCCCGTTTCCGTCACCTCGTACGGCCGGACACGGCGGCCACCGCCGACAGGCGGCCCCTCCGCGCGTCACGCGGTGATCGCCAGCAGTTCCGGGTCCACCGGGTGGCGCAGCGGCCGGCCCGCCAGCGCCAGGAGCACCTCGTCCACCGCGTACGCCCCCAGCCTGGCCAGCTCGTTGCCCAGCGCCCCGGCGACGTGCGGGGTGAGGATGACGTTGGGCAGGTCCCACAGCACCGAGTCGGCGGGGACGACCTCGGGCTCGGTCACGTCGAGCACCGCCGACAGCCTGCCGGTGACCAGTTCGGCGACGAGCGCCCCGTGGTCCACCAGGGAGCCCCTGGCGGTGTTGATGAGCGTCGCGCCGTCGCGCATCGCGGCCAGGCGGGCCGCGGTGACCATCCCCGTCGTGGCGTCGGTGGCCGGGGCGTGCAGGGAGACGATGTCGGCGGCGGCGAACAGCTCGTCGACCCCGACCAGGCGGGCGCCGAGCGCCCGCGCGCCCCGGACGTCCAGGTACGGATCGGCGATCAGCACGTCCAGGTCGAAGGGGGCGAGCAGCTCCGCGACCCTCCTGCCGATCCTGGAGGCCCCGACCAGGCCGACCGTCCTGCCGTAGTTGCCGTAGTCCCCGTAGTCGCCGTGGCCGTCTCGCCCCTGGTACAGGCGCAGGTCCTCCCTCCTGGCCCGGTACTCGCGGGCGAGCGCGAGGACGGACTTGCCGGTGAGCAGGATCATCGCCACGGTGTACTCGGCGACCGGCAGCGCGTTGGCCGAGGCGGCCGAGCTCACCGGGATCCCCCGGGCGAACACGGCCTGGCCGACGTGGCCCTTGACGCTCCCCGCCGCGTGCACGACGGCCCGCAGGCGCGGCGCGCGCCGCAGCACGGGCTCGTCGATGAGCGGGCAGCCCCAGCCGGTGACCAGGACCTCCGCCCGCTCCAGGCGCACCCGCGCCTCGTCGGACCCGAACTCGGTGAGCGGCACCGCCAGATCGGCCTCGGCGACCGCGCGGAGGCGGTCACCGACGCCGGGGGGGAACAGGCGGGCGGGCAGCCCCGGATACATCGCCAGCACCACCGACGGCGGACCGGCGGTCACCGGCCGGCCCAGATCAGGCCACGCCGGGTGAGCTCGTACACGGTGGGGTGCCGCAGGTCCTCCATCCGGTGGCCGACGGCGGAGAAGAAGACCTTCCCCCTCCCCCACCGGCGGGTCCAGACGACGGGCATCGGGGTCTGCGGGGAGACGAACCGCGTGGTGGCGAGGACCTCGTTGTGGGCGTCGGTGAGCATCCAGTACTGCTCGGTCTCGACGGTGAAGTCGTCCAGCCCGGCGACGATCGGGTGCCCGGCGTGCGCGGGGTCGATGACGACGTCGTAGGTGAGGAAGTCCGCGGGGTGGTGCAGGAAGAGCCCGCCGACCATCCGCAGGTAGTCGTGGCTGCCGTCGAAGGTCGCCACCAGGCCGCCGTGCCAGCCGGCGAAGCCGGTGCCCGCGCGGACCGCGGACACCAGTCCCGCCTCCTGCTCCGGCGTCAGGACGCCGCCCGTCCAGCACTGCACGATCAGGTCGGTCCCGGCCAGCAGCGGCCCGTCGGCGTAGACCTCCAGGTCGTCGGCGACGGTCACCTCGAAGCCCGCGGCGGCCAGCTCGGGGACGAACAGCTCGGTCGCCTCGACGGGGACGTGCCCCTCCCAGCCGCCGCGGACGACCAGCGCCCTCCTCATCGGCGGCCGGCCGGGTCGCTCGCCCACTCGGGCAGGGTGAGCGGGGTGCGCTGGACCCCGATCCACTGGCGCCTGGTGAAGCCCGGCATCTGGTTCTCCGCCCCGTGACGGGCGTGCGCGTCGTTGACGTGGACCTCGCCCGCCCGCAGCCGCTCGGCCACGTCCATGCCGCGCATCAGGTCGGCGGTGAACACCGAGTCCATCATCATCGGGTGCCGGTTGGCCAGCTCGACGGCCTCGTCCTCGGAGTCGACCACCGTCACCGGGATGACCGGCCCGAATATCTCCTCGGTGAACGCGGGCATGTCCGGGGTCACGTCGGCCAGCACGGTGGGGCGGTAGAACAGCCCGTCGTAGGTGCCGCCGGCGACCAGCCGGGCGCCCTTGGCGATCGAGGGCGCGACGATCCGCTCGTGCAGCCGGGTCCGCTGGCCCTCGCTGATCAGCGGACCCAGATCGGTGTCCGGCGACATCGGGTCGCCCAGGCGCAGTGCCTCGACCCGCCTGGTCACGGCCTCCAGGTAGCGGTCGGCGACCTCTCGGACGACGATGTGCCGGCTGGTGCTGATGCACGTCTGCCCCTGGAACTCCAGCGAGGCGATCATGGCGTGAGAGGCGGCCAGTTCGACGTCGGCGTCCTCCAGGACGATGAAGGCGTTGTCGCCGCCCAGCTCCAGGCGGATCGCGCGCAGGTCGGTGGCCGCGGAGGCCGCGATGAGCAGGCCGACCTCGCGGGAGCCGGTGAAGTCCAGCAGGTCCAGCCCCCGGTGCTCGGCCAGTGCCCAGCCGGCCTCGGGTCCGTCCCCGGTGACCACGTTGAACACCCCGGCGGGCAGCCCGACGGCCTCGGCGGCCTCGGCCAGCACGTGGCCGCCGACCAGCGGGGTCAGCTCGGCGGGCTTGAGCACGAGGGTGTTGCCGAACGCCAGGCCGGGCGCGACCATCCGCATGGCGAGGTTCATCGGGTAGTTCCACGGCGTGATGACGCCGATCACTCCCAGCGGCACCGCGCGCGACAGCGAGAGCTTGCCCGCCTTGTACGGGGGCAGGATGTCCCCGGCGTTCTCGGTCGCCTGGACCGACGAGATGAGGAGCTGGCGGATGCTCGTGCTCACCTCGTCCTCGGCCTTGGCCCGCACGCCGCCCGTCTCACGGATGCTCAGCTCGACCAGCTCTTCGTAGCGGCCCTGGAGGTGCTCGGCGAGGCCCCGCAGGTATCCTGCCCGCTCGGGTGCCGACAGGGCGGCCCAGGCGGGCTGCGCGGCACGGGCGGCGGCGACGGCCCGATCGACGTCGGCGGGACCTCCCAGCGCGTACGTGCCGATCCGCGCACCGGTCGCCTTCTCGTGCACGGGGGCGGCGCCTCCTGAGGCGGCATCCTGGAACGTCCCGTCGATGTACAACCTGCCCACAGCCATCCCCTACTTCATCATCACGCTTAGTACAGAATGCAAAATAAGTCCTGAACGGAGGCGGCGTCAACAGTCCCAGGGGACACCGTGAGGGCGGTCGCGGTCCTCGCCTCCCGAGGTCAGACGGGCGCGTGCCCGGCCGGCTCCGGGGTCGGGGGCGTGACGCGGCCCGCGGGGCGCACCGCGTGGCTGCGCAGCAGGAAGTCCTCGACGACCAGGGTGGCCGCGCCCAGGGCGACCGCCTCGGCCCCGAGCCTGCCCAGCTCGATCGACGCCTGCGAGAAGGGCAGGGGCAGGGCGTACCGGGCGGCGGCGGCGCGGATCTCGGGAAGGAACCTCCGCCCGAGGAGGGATCCGGCCCAGCCGCCGAGGATGATGCGCTCGGGGTTGAAGAGGTTGATCAGGTTGGCCAGCCCGGCCCCCAGGCAGCGGACGGCCTCGTCGAGCGCGGGCCGCGCCAGCGGGTCGGCGAGGAGTTCGGCGAAGACGCTCTCCTCGTCGTCACCCCCCAGGTCCCTTCCCGCGCCGGCCAGGATCGCCTCGGCGCCGATGTAGGCCTCCAGGCAGCCCTGGCCGCCACAGCGGCAGGGGCGCCCGTCGAGGACGATCTTCGTGTGGCCCCACTCGCCCGCGCCGCTCGCCGTTCCCCGGTAGGTGACGCCGCCGTTGATGATGCTCGCCCCGGCCCCCGTGCCGATGAAGGTCATGACCAGGTGCTGGGCGCCCTTGCCCGCACCGAACCAGAGCTCGGCCTGGCCCGTCGTCTTGACGCCGTTGTCGGCGAAGATCGGGAGCGAGGTGCCCTCGCGGAGGAGCGCGCCCAGGGGTACGCCGTCCCAGCCGAACGCGCGGGCGTGGATGAGCAGGTCGGAGCCCTGCTCGGCGACGCCGGGAACGCCGAGGCCCATGCCGAGCACCTCGGACTCCGTGGCTCCGGCGTCGGACAGGACCGCCTGGAGACCGTCGAGGATGTGCCGGGCCACCACGGCCGGTTCGTGGTGGCTGGGGTCGAGGGCGAACTCCTTCCTCGCCCGCTCCTCCATCGCCAGGTCGTACAGCTCCACGCGGACGCGCGTCTCCCCGACGCCCACCCCGACCACGTATCCGTACGAGGGGTCGACCTTGAGCATGATCCGCGGTCGCCCGCCGTCGGAGTCGACGGAACCGGTCTCCACCACGATGCCGTCCGTGATGAGGTCGCCGATCACGTTGCTGACCGTGGCGGCGCTGAGGCCGGTCAGCTGGGCCAGATCGTGCCTGCTCAGCTCGCCGGCGAAGTACAGCGTCCACAGGACCACGGACCGGTTGCCCTTGCGCACGTCACGAAGGGTCCCCCGCTGTGGACGGCTCATGCTTCTCCCCCGGGGAAGTAATTTCAGATGTTAGTACAACTACTCTAGTCACTGCCGGACCTGGCTTTTCTGCCACGCTCCCACCTGGCGGGGCACGGCCCGCCCGTATCGCGCGTGAGGAGAGTTTCCCAGGTCGCGCCGCGCGTCGCCATGCCCGGCCACACCGTGGGACCGGCGGGCGGAGAACCCCTGGTCTCCTGGGCGCGGACGGCTCCGGTTGTTAGGCTCGGCCACCAAGCAAGTGCTCACTCCAGGGCACCGGGACGGGCGAGGACGGGCGATGGCGGCAGACGGCGGGACCGAGGGTCGTGTGGAGACGTACGGGCACTGCGACCCACGCTTCTCGCGGGTACGGGAGGTGTTCGACGCGCACTTCGCCGGCGGCGAGGAGCTGGGCGCGGCGTTCGCGGTCTTCCTGGACGGCGAGCCGGTCGTGGAACTGTGGGGCGGGGTCGCCGACCGCCGCAGCGGGCGGACCTGGGAGCGCGACACCCCCGTGCTGGCGTACTCGTGCACCAAGGCGGTGACCGCGACGGTCGCGCAGCTGCTGGCCGAACGCGGCCTGCTCGACGTCGCCGCCCCGGTCGCGGACGTCTGGCCGGAGTTCGCGCGGCGCGGCAAGGAGCGCGTCACCGTCGAGCATCTCCTCACCCACCAGGTGGGGCTGCCCGTGATCGAGGAGGAGGTTCCCGTCGAGGAGTTCGAGGACCAGGCCGCCATCGCGGACCGGCTGGCCGGGCAGGAGCCGATCTGGGAGCCGGGCACCGCGCACGGCTACCACGCGCTGACGTACGGGTTCCTGGTCGGCGAGGTGGTCCGCAGGGTGTCGGGCAAGTCCGTGAGCGAGATCGTGGCCGCCGAGATCTCCGGTCCCCTCGGCCTGGAGCTCTGGGTCGGCGCCCCGGACGACGTGGCGGCGCGGGCGGCCCGGCTGTCCGCCGGGGATCGTCCCGCGCCCCCCGCCGCCCCGCCCGCCGATCCGCCCGTCGCCTCGCCGTCCACCCCGCCCGCGGAACCCGCGGCGCCGGAGCTGCCTGGACAGGGGCCGGGAGACCCGGTCTACGAGATGGCCAGGGCCTCGCTCGACAAGGACAGCCTGCTGAACCGGGCCCTGGGCAACCCTCCGATCCACCGGCTGCGGGGCGGCGCCAACCACCCGGTCGTGCTGCGCGCGGGCTGGCCCGCGATGGGCGCCGTCACCACCGCTCGGGGCCTGGCGGGTTTCTACCGCGACCTGGTGGCCGGGCGGATCCTGCGCCCGGAGACCCTGCGCGGCGCGACGCGCAGGAGGGTGAACGGCCCGGACAGGGTGCTGTTCCTCGACAGCTCCTTCGGCCTGGGCTACATGCGCCCGGCGCTGACCTTCCTCACCCCCGCGAGAGGCGCGGAGACCGCGTTCGGCCACACCGGCATGGGCGGGTCGCTGGGTCTCGGAGACGTCGAGCACGGCCTGGGCATGGCGTACACGATGAACAGGATGGCGGGCGCCGCCTCGGGGAACCTCCGCGCCCACCGCCTGGCCGAGGCCGTCTACGAGTCGCTCCCCCGCGCCCACTCTGCCCGCTGACCCCCGCACCCACCCGGCCCGCTGCCCGCTGCCCGCTGCCCGCTGCCCCGGCACGGTCGGCCACCGCGCACGATTCCAACGTCACCCATTCGCAAAAGTTGACCAATCGTGACAACCAACCGCAGGGGTGAGACCGTCGAACAAGTCGACGGCACTCGGAAGGGGACGGGATGGTTCCGGGATACCGCGAGGTTCGGGAACTCGGCGCCGGCGGGGGCGGGCGCGTGGTGCTGGCCACGTACGCCCCCACCGGCGCCTACGTGGCCATCAAATACCTCAACGCGACCCTCAAGGACGATCACCGCTTCCTGGCGCGCTTCCGCGCGGAGGCGCGCGTCATGGTGGAACTGCAGGACCCGAACGTGGTCCAGCTCTACGAGTACTACGAGGACGTGCTCGAAGCCGCGATCGTGATGGAGCTGGTCGACGGGGTCGCGCTCAGGCGGATCCTGTCCGAGCACGGCAGCACGAGCCCGGAGGCGGCGCTGGCCGTGCTCAAGGGCTCGCTGCTCGGCCTGGCCTTCGCGCACGCCGCCGGTGTCGTGCACCGCGACTACAAGCCGGAGAACGTGCTGATCCAGGCCGACGGCGGCAGCAAGCTGGCCGACTTCGGCATCGCCGCCCACGTCGGGGAGGCCGGGATGACCGCCGGCACCCCGGCCTACATGGCGCCCGAGCAGTGGGAGGGGGCGCCGGCGAGCGCGGCGACCGACGTCTACGCGGCCACGTGCGTGTTCTTCGAGTGCCTCACCGGGCGCAGGCCCTACCTGGCCGACCACCGCCTCGTGCTGATGCACCGCCACCGGCACGAGGCGATCCCGGTGGAGGAGGTGCCCGGCTCGGTACGCGGGCTGGTCACGCGGGGCATGGCCAAGAACCCGGCGGACCGGCCGCAGAGCGCGCGGGCGTTCCTGGAGGAGCTGGAGGCGGCGGCACTGGCGGCGTACGGGCCGGAGTGGGAGCAGCGCGGGCGGCGGCACCTGGCCGAGCTCGCCACGCTGCTGGCACTGGCGTTCCCGCTGGCCAAGCCCGCGCCGAAGGCCGCCTCCTCGGTGGCCCAGACGGTACTCGGCCGGGTGGGGCGGGTGCGCCGTCCCCGGCTGGGCCCCAGGACCCTGGCCGGGCTGGGAGTGATCACCGTCGCGATGACCGCCGGTGTGATCGCGGCCAACCGGCCGCAGGACCGGCTCTCCGCCGACACGATCTTCACCCCGCCGCCCGGTTCCGCGATGATCGAGGAGACCCCCGCGCAGCGGCGGCGGAGCCAGGCGTCGGCGCCTCCCGACCCCTCCACCGGGCCGGGCCGCCCCTCGGGAAGTGCCGCCGCCAGGAAGCCCGGCTCCTCCTCGAACGGCGCGAACCCCGGCCAGGTCACCTCGCCCCCGTCACCGGCCCCCACCCGGACACCGGTCTCCCCGCCCCCCGCTCCTCCCTCGCCCCCCTCGCCGACCGGCTCGCAGCCGCCGCCCCCGTCGCCCACGCGCTCGCGAACCGCGGCCCCCACCCGCCCGCCCACGCCCGTACCCACGTCCACCCGGCCGCCGGTACCGGAACCCACCGGGACGGGGGCGACGGGGCCCGTGCACGCGGTCAGCGGCCTGAGGATCGTGGGAATCGACGCGCTCGGGACCACGGTCGGCTTCCGCGCCTCCACCACGGGGAAGGTCGCGGTGACCGTCACCTTCGCCGAGGGGCCCGATCCCGGCCGGCTCGTCCGGGCGGCCCCGCGCACCTCCGTGATCGGCGGGCTGAAGACCTACTCCCACACCGTCCCGCACGACTTCACCGTCCCCGCCTGCGAGCAGACCCTCTACCGCCGGGTCACGGTCTCCACCGTGCCCCGTTCTCCGGGCGGGGCGGCCGGCCGCACGGAGAGGGTCCGCGGCGAGCCGTGCGCGCCGTCCACGGTCTCGATCACCTCCTTCGACGGCACCACGGTCGGCTTCCGGGTGAAGGCCCCCAGCACCTCGCCGGTGACCGTGCGGCTCGGGTTCGCCCAGACGATCGGGGACACGCGAGAGACGCTGACCAGCAGCACGCGGGAGCTGGAGCTGTCCGGCGACACCGAGTACGAGCGGGAGGTGACCGGGGATTTCGCCGCCCCGCCCCGGTGCGGGGGGCACGTCACGCGGGTGGTGGTGGTCAACACCGATCCCATGGGCGACACGCCCTCCCGGACCGTCCGGATCGACCTGCCCCCCTGCGCCCCCGACCCGGGCACGAACCCGGACCCGGACCCGGACCCGGACCCGGAAACGACTCCGGAGACGGGCCCGGACACGGAACCGGCCCCGGACACGAGCACGGACCCGGGCCCGCGCGAACCCCGGGACTCGGAGAGTCCTCCCGGGAACGGGCCCGCCCTGGTGGACATCGACCTGGGCGGCCTCCTGGACGGCCTCCTGTGAGGTGATCGGGTCCGCGCCGACGTGATGAGCGGCGGCCACCGAACCGGACCCGCCGGCCGGCGGCACACCCGGTCGCCGGGACCCCCGGTCCGGGGCGGCGGGTTCACCGGCCCGCGCCCCCGCCGGTGCCCGCCCGGGTCACGGGACACGCGCGGGGAAACGGCCTGCACATAGTGTGGATTGTGCCGGTTGGATCCGGACATACGGCGATCCGCTCGCCGAAGCCGGCGTGAGGCACTGATGAATGAGGTGGCATCGGTCACCCCGAAGCGGTGGCAGGCGACGGATCTGCCCCCCGAGGTGACCAGTTTCGTGGGGCGTCGGCACGAGATGGCCGAGGTCAAGCGCCTGCTGTCCGGAGCACACGTGGTGACCCTCACCGGCCCCGGCGGGGTCGGCAAGACCCGGCTGGCCCTGCGCGTCGCCGCCGACGTCCAGCGGGCGTTTCCCGACGGGGTGTGGCTGGTCGAGCTCGCCGGGCTGGAGAACCCGGAGCTGCTCGCCGCGTCGGTGAACGAGGCCCTGGCGATCAGGGACGTCTCCCACCAGCCCCCCGTGGAGGTGCTCATCGACCACCTGCGGGAGAAGCGGGCACTGCTGATCCTCGACAACTGCGAGCATCTCCTGCGAGCCTGCGCCGTACTGGCGGAAACCCTCGTCCGGGCGGCCCCCTCCCTGCGGGTCCTCACCACCAGCCGGCAGGCACTGGGCATCTCCGGCGAGCAGACACTGGTCGTGCCCACCCTGCCGCTGCCACCGCCGCCGGGCCCCGGCGGCCCCAGGCCGTCCGCGGAGCCGCCGGCACAGTCGGAGGCGGTACGCCTGTTCACCGAACGGGCCACCGCCGTCCTGCCGGACTTCACGCTCACCGAGGCCAACAGGTCCGCGGTGGAGGAGATCTGCCGCCGGCTGGACGGCATCCCGCTCGCGATCGAGCTGGCGGTCGTGCGGCTGCGCGCGCTCTCCCCCGAGGAACTGCTGGCCCGGCTGGACAACCGGTTCCGGCTGCTGACCGGCGGTTCACCCGCGACGATGCCCCGCCAGCAGACGCTGCGCGCGCTGATCGACTGGAGCTACGCCCTGTGCACCGAGAAGGAGCGGCTGCTGTGGGAGCGCGTCTCGGTGTTCACCGACGGCCTGGACCTCGACGCGGCCGAGGAGGTCTGCTCGGGGAACGGCATCGAGCACGAGGAGGTGGTCGACCTGGTGATCGAGCTGGTGGGCAAGTCGATCCTGGTCCGGGAGGACCTTCCCGCGACGTCCACCGCGACCCGCTACCGGTTGCTGGAGACGATCAGGCAGTACGGCCGGGAGAGGCTCGTGGCCTCGGGGCAGGAGAGCGCCCTGCAGCGGCTGCACCGCGACCACTATCGCCGGCTGGCGGCGGAGGCGTACGCGGAGCGGTTCGGCCCGCGCCAGGTGTCCTGGCTGGGCAGGCTGAACCTCGACCACGCCAACCTGCGCACCGCGCTGGAGTACTGCTTCGGCGAGCCCGGGGAGACCTCCGCGGCCCTGGGCATGGCCACCGACCTGCTCTACCACTGGATCACGAGCCACTACATCAGGGAGGGGCGCCACTGGCTGGACCAGAGCCTCCTCTCCGGCACCGGCTCCGACGAGATCCGGGGCCGCGCGCTGTGGTCCAACAGCTGGCTGGCCGTCATCCAGGCCGACATCGTCTCCGCCGCGACGATGCTGGAGGAGGCCAGGGAACTCGGCCGGCGTCCCGGGCACGAGCCGGTCCTGGCCTACGTCGCGCTCTACTCGGGGATGATCGCCATGTTCCGGAGGGACGTCGATCTCGCGATCAGCCTGTACGAGGAGGCGGCGACGCGCCACCGCGCCGACGACGACCCGGCGGGCCAGGCGCTGGCGCTCGTCCGGCTCTGCCTCGCCCACTCCTTCCGGGGCGACTGGCCGAGCGCCGTCTCCGCCGGCGAGGAGTGCATCGCGCTGTGCGACGCCCACGGGGAGCGCTGGCACCGGGCGTACGCGATGATGGCGCTCGGCGTCGGGGTCTGGTGCCAGGGCGACGCCCCGCGCGCCACGGAGCTGGAGAGGGAGAGCCTGAGGTTCAACCGCTCACTCGACGATCTTCTGGGCGTCGGCGTCAACGTGGAGGTGCTGGCCTGGATCGCCGCCGCGGACGGCGACCACCGGCGGGCTGCCAGGCTGCTGGGGGTGCTGGAGACGGTCTGGCAGGTGATCGGGGCGCCGCTGTCCGGTTACGGGCACCTGACGCGCTACCACGACGAGTGCGAGGAGCGCACGCGCGAGGCTCTCGGAAAGCAGGCCTTCGACACCTTGGTCAGGCAGGGCTCGAAGATGCGGTGCGACGAGGCCTTCGCCTTCGCTCTCGAGGAGGAGGCGCCCGGCGGCGAGCCCTCCGGCGAGGCCGAGGAGCCGTCGCCGCTGACCCGCAGGGAGACGGAGATCGCCAAGCTCGTCGCCCAGGGGCTGAGCAACAAGGAGATCGCGGCCTCGCTGACGATCGCCCAGCGCACCGCGGAAGGTCACATCGAGCACATCATGACCAAGCTCGGCTTCCACTCGCGGGCCCAGATCGCCGTCTGGACCGGCGAGCGCATCCGGAACGCGAGCGGGAACCGCACGCCCGACGGCTGACGGGCAAGGACGCCTGACGGACAGGCTGGGACGCCGGAGCCGACGAGTGCGATGATCCCGTCGGCTCCGGCGTCCGGCTGGAACCGGGTCGGGGGACTCGGCTCCGGCCTTCGGAGGTGGTCTGTGCGCCCGGCCCTCGTGGAACCGGGCGGCGGGGGCCCGGGGCGGTGGTCCTGCGGCCCGTGGCCGGGGTATGCGTCTCTGTACGCCCGGGACGGCGCGGCCGGGCTTCACGGCCGGGGCCTCCGGGCAGATCTCCGGGGCGGCGCGTGCGGCCGATCTCGCGCGGTCGGCTCTCGGCGTGTACGGCGGGCGCGGGGCCGGCCGGTGCGGAGGCGGCGCGTCGATCGACCTCGCGGTCAGGCCTCGGCGTCGTTCGCGATGAGTTCGAACCAGACGGCCTTGCCGTCGGTCGTACGGGCACTGCCCCAGCAGCAGGACAGGAGTTCGAGCAGGTGCAGCCCTCGTCCCCGCTCCTCGTCGTCGCGTGCCCGGTGCACGCGGGGCAGGGAGGGGTCCGCGTCCTCGACCTCGCAGCGCAGCAGGCCGTCCTGGAAGGAGAGGGCGAACCCGATGGTTCCCCGCGAGTGGCGCAGCGCGTTGGTGACCAGCTCGCTGACGAGCAGCTCGGCGACCGTACTGTGCTCGTGCAGTCCCCAGTCCGCCAGGCAGGCGCGGGTCAGATGGCGTGCCTGGGGCACAGACGCCGACTCGGGTGCGAAGGAGCACGACGTCACCTGGCCGTACGGCGATCCGAGGAGAGCGTTCATGAGCGTTCACCTACGTGGTCGGCGGTTACCTCGATCGGGTGCGGTGCGCACGCGCGTCCGCCGCCGGAGACCTCGGGCCGCCGCGGAGCGGTTCGCCCGCGTGGCGTGTTCGGTCCCGATCCGGCGGGCACACGCGGCGAGATCATGCCGCCTGCCCCAAGGAGACGCGGTGCAGAGGCATGCCGTGGACGGGAGTGCTGCGACCGTCAGGCAGGAGCGCTCCGGTGTCGTCGAAGACCACCACGCCGTTGCAGAGCAGGCCCCACCCCTGCTCGGGGTGGAAGGCCACGAGAGCCGCGGCTTCGTGATCGGGTGCGCTTGCGAGTGGGCAGCGCGGCTGGTGCTGACACATGGCTCGTACCTTTTAATCTTTGCTGGTGGTTGTTGATTGAGCCTTTCCTGATGTGACCAGCATCTCCCAACGGCCATACGCACATAGCGGGATAAATACCCATATGTCTACCCATTTGCCCCGATAGGTAAAGAAACCGGGCGCTGGCGCAAAGAACGATCGGCAAGATCGAACGGGGCGGATACGGCGGTCCCGGCCCCGGTCGCGGCGATCCGGTAGATCTTTTTCCCGGACGGTTTACCATCGGAGATCATCCGGAGGCCCCCTGACGTCGTCTTTTGCCCGCATGTGTGACGTCGAGCGACTTGACGCGCCCTTTAGTATGTCGTGACCTGTCCTTGGGGCCGGGTAACCTCCCTCGTCACGGAAGACAACTGGCCAGTGGTGCCGCCGCACGCGTCCCTCCACACCCCCGGTGGGCTCGCGTGAACGCGCCGTCGCTCAACCTCGTCTCCCGGTGGCCAGGTCGCGAGGCGGAGCGACCATGCCCGCACGGCCGCCGGGGGTCCCCCGAAACCCTCAATGACACCTGAGATGCGCAAGTTCATCGAGCTGCTGGAGAGCCAGCTCGGATACTCCGAGAAGAACGGCGGCCACACCAAGTTCGGTGAGTGGTACGGCAAGAACGTCGAGTTCGACGCCGACTACACCGCCGCCCCCTGGTGTGACATGTACCTGTCGTGGGCGGCGGAGAAGCTCGGCTACCAGGAGTGGGTCGGCCAGTTCGCCTACACCGTCCACCACGCCCAGTGGTTCCGGCAGCAGGACGCCTGGGGCACCGTCCCCAAGCCCGGGGCCATCGTCTTCTTCGACTGGAGCGGCTCGAACAGGATCGACCACATCGACCACGTCGGGATCGTCACCGGGGTCGAGGGGGGCAGGATCCACACGATCGAGGGCAACATCGACGGTGGGATCGCCAAGCGCAAGGAGCGCGACACCGGCAAGGTCGTCGGCTACGGGTATCCGGAGAAGATCAAGGCCCGGCTGGACCGGGAGGCGACCGAGAAGCAGACGCTCGTCAAGCCCGCCGACGCGGCCGGGGACAACATGGTGGTGATCGGTCCAGGGCCCGGCCTGCTCGCCATGCTCCCCGCCCCCGTACCCGCGCGGGAGACCCGCACGCCCACCGGGCCGGGCACGGGTCCGGGCAGGCCCAAGGCCGCCCCCGGGCACGCCGCCGGGACGACGACCGGCAAAGCCGGGAAGGACGGCGAGCACGTCAGGGCCGCCTCGGGGAACGACGGCAGGACCGCGTCCGGGAAGAACCCCGCCGCGAGCGCCCCGCAGAGCGACCGGACGGCAGCGAAGGCGCCGGTCAAAACCCAGGCGCCGGCCTCCGCCGGCCGCACCTCGCCGGGCAAGCACGCCAAGGCCTCCACCGCCGACACCGGCGCGCTCGCCGTCACGCCCACCGCCACCGTCCGCGACCTCGCCACACCCGCCCCTGGGTTCGACACCCCCGCCGTACTCGCGCCGGTGCTGCTCGCCGCGGTCGCGATCCTCGCGCACGGCAAGGCCCGGCAGTCGCGGGTACGGCTCCTCGCACCCGCCTCGGCCCTCTCCCTCTCCCCCTCGGCCCGCAGGACCCCGGGCCGCCGCCGCGCCCCCGGCCGCCGCCGCATGCCCAGGAACGCCCCCGCCCGCGACCTCTCGCACGCGCCGGCCCCGGCCCGCGCCGCCGCGAACGTGCCCTTCCCCCCCGACCTCGTGGAGAGCCCTCTCTCCCCCGCGAGCGAGAACCTGTTCGCCGCACCCCACAGGCCCGGCCCCCGCGCCGCCGGGAACGCCCCCGCCCCGGTCCGGGGGTCCGTCACCCCCCGGGAGTTCGCCCCCGAGAGCACGTTCGCCCCGGCCGCGAGCACCGGGTTCCCCTCGGTCACCACCTCCGTCGCCCACGTCGAGGAGCCCGACGTGCCCGACCGTCGCGACGACCGCCCCCGCGCCCCCTACCGGGGCAGGCGTCGCCTGCACGAGCATGCCGTGGTGGAGTCGTCGACCTTGGTCCAGGACTCCCCGCCGCGCGGTCGCCGCCACCGCCGGGCCGACCCCGTGGCCACCACCGCCATCCCGGTCCTCCCCGTGCGTCCCGCCCGTCCCACCCGCCCTGCCGCGCCCGCCCGCTTCGCCTCGCCCGTCCGCCCGGTCACCGACCCGGGAGCGGCCGCTCCCGTCCCGGCGGCCCGGACAGGTCAGGGCGATCCGGCCGGCCCGGCCATCACGGCCCGCCCCGCCGCGCCACTCGCCGAACCGGGCGACATCCTGGTCCACAGCGGCTACCGGGGACGCCGCCGGGCGGAGGCGCTGGTCTAGCCGTACTCGGCCTCCGTGGTCGGTACAGCCGGCCGGCCCCTTGCGGGGGAGCCGTCCCGGCCTCGTCGGGGCGAGCGCGCTCAGCGCTGCTCGGGCGGGTGTCCCATGGTGCGGCGCAGCTGCTCCAGCTCCGCCTCCAGCCCGGCGATCCGGGTGTTGGCCCCCGGACCCCCCGGCCTTCCGGGACCCCCCGGGCCCCGCTGGGGCTGCGGCGGGCCGTAGGGCGAGTGCGGGTGGACCACCCGGGTGTCCTCGGGCGCGGCCGGGAGCGGGTAGGGCGCCCGCTGCTGGTACTGCTGCGGCGCACCGTACGGCTGTCCCTGCTGCCCGTGGTGCGGCGGGCCGTACTGGCCGCCGTGCGCCGGGTGGCCGGGCTGCGCGCCGTACGGAACGGGCGGGAACGAGGCCGGCCCCCTGGCACGGCGCCTGCCCCTGGCGACCGAGGCGATCGTACCGATCACGAACAGGGCGATCAGGCCGCCGCCACCCCACAGCAGCC
Source organism: Streptosporangium sp. LJ11 (assembly GCF_051918945.1). Taxonomy (NCBI): domain Bacteria; kingdom Bacillati; phylum Actinomycetota; class Actinomycetes; order Streptosporangiales; family Streptosporangiaceae; genus Streptosporangium; species Streptosporangium sp. LJ11. The sequence goes on along the minus strand of NZ_JBPXMB010000005.1, from coordinate 41,785 downwards.
ACGGCAGGATCGGCGTGCCGCTCTCGTCCTTGCCGGCGGTGATGGCCTGCTGGGAGTCACTGATGTACTTGGCGACGTACGGGTGGTTCGGCTGCAGCGCCTGCGTCTCGCGGAACCTGGGCAGCGCGTCGGAGTACCGGTTCTGGAAGAACAGGTCGAGTGCCTCGTTGTAGGCCTTCGTCGTCGTCGACTCGGCCGGCTTGATGTTCTTCTCGTTCAGCTTCTCCTTGACGATGCTGACCGGCAGCACGAAGCTCTCGCCCTCGGTGGAGCCGCCGTCCTGCTGGATCAGGCCGCCGACGAGGATGCCGATGACCCTGCCGTCCCTGCTGAACACCGGACCGCCCGAGTTGCCCGGGTACGAGGGCGCCTGGGTCTGGATGTACGGCACCCCCTCGGGGGTCTGGCGGGCGGCGTTGTAGGGGCCCTCGGTGAACGCCGGATCGAGCTTGGACTCCAGGTTGAAGATCGAGGTCTGCGTCACCGTACCGGGGAATCCGCTGATGTAGAGGGTGTCGCCGACACGCACGTCGGAGTCCTCGCCCAGCGGCACGGTCGGCAGGTTGCTCTGCCCGTTGGCCTTGAGGATCGCGACGTCCTTGCCCGGGTAGACGGTGCCCTTGGCGACCAGCTCGATCGGCACCGTCTTGGTGGTCTTGTCGACACCACCGCCCGGCAGGCTCTGCAGCAGCGAGAGCGAGCTCTTGACGTTGCGGATCTTGATGTTGTCCGCGTTCCAGACCTGGAAGATCTTCGTCGCCGTCCTGAGGATCTCCTCGTCGGAGGCGATCTCACCGAGGTCGGCCACCAGGTCGGCGGCGTCCTTCTCGTTGATCTTCGTGAGGGCCTGGGCCGCGAAGGTCCGCGCCAGCTCGGTCTCCTCCTGGCCGACGCAGTGCGCCGCGGTGACCATGTAGCCGTCCGGCGTGACCCACCAGCCGGTGCACAGCCCGCCCGCCGTCGCCTCGACGACCCGCTCCCGCCCGCCGGGCGAGAAGTAGCGGCCCGGGTCCTTGGCCATCTGCTGGACGACCCAGCGGTAGATGCTGTTCTCGTCGGAGGAGATCTTGCCGCTCTGCACGGCGTTGACCCCCTGCTGGGTCAGGGTCCTGATCGCCTCCAGGTTCGCCTCGGGCGTCGGCACGGCCACGTCGGCCGTGTAGGACACCGAGGTCAGCTGGACGGCCGGATGCGTCCTGGCCGCCAGCCACGTCCCGACGGGGACGTCGACCTCCTTCGGCTTCGCCACCGCGGCGCCCGGCAGGGCCAGCGTGCTCGCCAGCACCAGGCCGGCGACGGCGCTGATTCTTCCCCACATCTTCGTACTCTCCCCAAACTCGCTTCCCGGGCGAGAGCATGGCGGAGGCCGCTTGGGGAGGACTTGGAAGCGACTGGGACACCGGCCGGCGTTCCCGGCGGCACGGGGCGGACGCCCGCTCCCGTCAGCCGCGGCCGGCGCCGACGAGTTCCCTGCGCGGCTCCTCCGGCCTCTCCGGCCTCTCCTCGTCCTCCTCGTGGCCCTCGACGGAGAGGTCGGGCAGGATGCGGTCCAGCCAGGCGGGGCACCACCAGTTGGCCCTGCCGAGCAGGGCCATGGTCGCCGGGACCAGCAGGCCCCGGATGATCGTGGCGTCCACCGCGATGGCCACCGCCAGGCCGACACCGAAGATCTTGACCATGGGATCGGGGTAGGCGACGAACGCGACGAAGACCGCGACCATGATCAGGGCGGCGGAGGTGATGACCCTGCCGGTCGACCCCAGCCCCTCGGCCACCGCCCTGCGGTTGTCGCCGTGCTTCAGGTACGCCTGCCGCACGGCGGTGAGCAGGAAGACCTCGTAGTCCATCGACAGGCCGAACAGGATCGCGAACAGCATCAGCGGGATGTAGCTGTCGATCGGCACCGTGAAGAACACCGTGCTCAGGTAGGAGCCGTCCGCGCTGACCGGCGGGTCCATGCCGACCAGGCGGCTGCCCAGTCCCAGGGAGAAGACCAGCGAGAGCGCGCCGAACGCGGCACCGAGGGAGACCAGGTTCATCAACGCGGCCTTGATCGCGACGACCGGCGAGCGGAACGCCAGGAGCAGCAGCAGCGCGCTCAGCAGGACCACGACGCCGACGACCAGGGGCGTACGCCCGGCGATCCTGTCACCGGCGTCGGCCATGCCGGCGACCTGCCCGCCCACGTGCACCTGGGCTCCCTCGACGTCGAGAGCGCGCACCGCCCTGACCACCTCGAGCGCCCGGGGGTCACCGGGGGCGTAGGCGGGGATCGCCTGCACCAGCGCCGCCGTACCGCTTCTGTTGAGGACCGGGTCGCCGACGTGGACCACTCCCTCGACGTCCGCGACGCGATCCTTCAGGTTCCGCAGCACGGCCGGGCTCGGCTCCCGGTCGACGACCCTGGTGTCCAGGTCCGCCACCACGACGAGCGGGCCGTTCATGCCGGGCCCGAACCCGGCCTGCAGGAGCTCGTAGGAGCGCCGCGTGTCGGTGCCGCGATCGGCGTAGCCGTTGTCGAGAGGGCCCAGCTTGAGGGCGAGCGCGGGTGCGGCCAGCGCGCCCAGGAGGGCGACGCTGAGCGCGAGCACGCTCCACGGCCGCCGGGCCACCCAGTTGCCCAGCGAGGCCCAGCCGGAGGAGCCGTGACTGCCCCGCCGCCCCGTGAACGGCAGGCGCAACGCGTTGACCCGGTGCCCGAGCAGACCGAGCAGCGCGGGGACCAGCGTGACCGAGGTGAACACCGCGCAGACGACCGAGATGCCGGTGATCCAGCCGAGCGTCTGCAGCAGGGGGAAGCCCGCGAGCATGAGCGCGCTGAGCGCGATGATCACGGTGCCCCCGGCGAACACCACCGCGCCGCCGGAGCTGGCGACCACCCGGCGGACCGCCTCGCGGACCGGCAGGCCGTCGGCCAGCAGCTTGCGGTGCCTGCTGAGCAGGAAGAGCGCGTAGTCGATGCCGACGCCGAGGCCGATCATCGTCGCCATGATCGACGCCTGCTTGGGCACGTCCACGACGTGGCCGAGCAGGCTCACCACGCCGAGCCCGGTCGCGATGCTGATCAACGCGGTGAAGATCGGGATCATCGCGGCGACCAGGGTGCCGAACGCGAGCAGCAGCACCAGCAGCGCGCAGAGCACGCCGATGATCTCGCTGGTCCCGGTCTTGATCTCCTTGTCCGCCGGGCTGCCCGAGGCGGCGGGCACCGCCTCGATGCCCGCCGCCCGTGCGGGTTCGGCCGCCTCGGAGAGGAGCCTGGTGGTCTCGGCCGGCTTGGCGGTGTCGTTCCCCTCCAGCTTGACCGCGATGATGCCGATCTCCAGGCTGGGGGCGAGGCCACCCACCTGGTAGGGGGATTTCACCTCCACCACGTGCGGCACCTCGCGGATCCGGTCCACGGCGCGCTCCACCGCGCGCTTCCTGTCCTCGGAGATGAGGGGGCCGTCGGGCGAGTAGAGGACGATCTGGGCCGAGCTCCCCGCCCCGTAGCCGGGACCGAAGCCGTCCTTCATCAGGTCGACGGCCCGCTGGGCGTCGGTGCCGGGAATGCTGACGTCGTTGCTGACCGGGCCGGGGAAGAACACCGATCCCGCTGTCAGCAGCGCCGCCGCGACCACCCACAGGGCCAGCACGGCCTTGCCGTGCCGCGCGCACCAGCTTCCCAGCCGCCCCAGCAAACCAGACATCGGTGACCGCCCCGCTTTAGAGTGTCAAACGCCCTGAAAAGCCGTACTGTACGCTCGTACAGAACCTACGGTATAAGAGTAGGGGGACAAATCCGGAAATGCTCTAGGCGGCGTGGGACTGAGACGATGACCACACTCGAGCACGGGCACGACACGCGGGAGCGGATCCTCGACGCCGCCCGCCAGCTGTTCGCCGAACGCGGCTACGCGGCGACCTCGCTCGCCGACATCGCCTCCGCCGTCGGCCTGACGAAGACGGCCGTCGCCTACCACTTCCATCCCAAGGACCGCCTGGCCACGGAGCTGATCGCACCCGCCGGCCAGGACATCGTGGCCCTGATCGAAGACGACTTCGACGACGACCGCGCCTTCGTCGAGGCCCTGGTGACCTTCACGGTCAGGCATCGGGCGATCATCCGGCTGATCATGGAGGACATCAGCGGCGCCGACGACGCGCCCCCCGGCTCCCCCGGCGAGGCCATCCGCGCCTTCCGCGACGCGATCTACCGCCGCCTGGCCGGACCCGACCCGGACCCCGCCCGCCGGATCTGGGCCTGGGCCGTACTCGGCTCGCTCCAGTCGGTGGTCAAGACGATCGAGCTTCCCGAGGAAGAGGTCAGGAAGACCCTCCTGGCCTTCGTCCTGGCCTCCTTCTGATTCCGAAGCACCCCTTCCCGGGGCTCCTCGCGTCCCGTCACCCCGGACGTCTCATCCGGAAGGGGCGGCCTCCCCGGGAACGGGTACCGGCGGGACCGTGGGATCGGGAGGCTCGGTGCTCTCCCCCGGCCCCGGCCCGGGTCCGGGTCCGCTCTGGCCCCCGACACCGACCGTGATCACGATCGTCGCACCGGGCCTGGCACAGGTGCCGGGCGCCATGCTCTGCGCCAGCACCACCCCGTCCTGGCCCGCGCCGGTGACCAGCCGCGCCCGCGTCCGTACGGCGAAGCCCGCCCCGCCGAGGGTGTTGGAGGCGTCGGTCGCGCTCTGACCGGCGACCGGTGGCACCGGGACACCGTGCCTGGAGACGACGAGCTCCACCGCGCTCCCCGGGGAGACGCGCCTGCCCGCGCCGGGGGTGCTGGCGAGCACCCGCCCGGCCGGCCGGTCGGAGCAACGCGTGCTGACCCCGCCGGCGACCAGCCCTGCCTGGGCCAGCGCCGCCTGGGCGGCTCTCCTGGCGAGGCCGACCAGCGTGGGCACCTGGGTACCACCGGAGACCCGCAGGTCGACCCTTCCCCTCTTCGGCAGCGCGGTCCCCGGCGCCGGGCTGCTCGCGAGCACCTCGCCGAGCGGCCGGTCGGAGTCGACCGCCCTGACGGCCCCGGTGACCAGCCCGGCCTGTTTGATCAGACGCGCCGCCTCGGAACGATCCAGCCCGACGAGCGCGGGCACGACCACCGTGGCGGCGGGGGGCGGCAGGGGAGAGGATTTGACGCCCTCCGCGCGCGGGGGCTTGGCCGGGACCGTCGGCGGGGCCGGGAGCGGTTTGATCGGAGCGCTCGCCCTGCCCTCGTGCGACGTGGTGTCGCCCTGGGAGGTGGACTCCACCGCCGGGACGACCGGCGGGACGGGCGCGCCGCCCGGCGCGACGCCGCTCAGCGCCGGGACCAGGACTCCCACCAGCACGGCCGCGCTGATCAGCAGCGCGCCGGAGACCGCGACCGAGGCCCTGGTGGCCGCCTGCCCGGGGTGGGTCCTGGGCTCGTCGAAGTCCTCGCCTCCGGCGGGGAACGCGCGCCCGCCGGGCGGCGCGCCCGCCGAGGACGCACCGCCCGATTCACCGGTCCCGCCGAGCCCGGCCCGCCAACCGGTCCCCGTCGCGCCTCGCCGGCCGGAAAGGCCCGTGGCACCGGACTGGGCGGAGAAAGCCGAAGGGCCGGAGGAGACCGGAGGGCCGGAGGCGTCAGGCCCGCCGGGCGCGGGCGGGAATCCCGGCACCGGCGAGAATCGGGACTCGATCACCGACCGGCCCCCGTCGTCACCGAGCAGCGCGAGCAGCAGTTCCCTGCTGGTGGGGCGGTTGCGGGGATTCTTGTCCAGGCAGTCGACCACCAGCGCGCCGAGCAGCCCGTCGAGACGGCCCAGTTGAGGGGCCGCGGTGAGGATCCGGTTCAGGACGGCCGCGATCGAGTCCTGCCCGAAGGGCGCGTGGGCGTTGGCGGCGAAGCACATCGTGGCGCCCCAGGCGAAGACGTCTGCCGCCGGGTTGATCTCGGCGCCCTCCACCTGCTCGGGCGCCATGTAGGCGGGGGTGCCCGCGCCGCGCCCGCTCTGGGTGGCCGCGGCGTCCAGCGCCCTGGCCAGCCCGAAGTCGATGACCCTCGGCCCGTCGGGACCGAGCAGCACGTTCTGCGGCTTGAAGTCGCGGTGCACGATCCCGGCCCGGTGGATGGCCGCCAGCGCGGTGGCCGTGCCGATGGCCAGGCGCTCCAGCCTGCCTCCCTCGCGGGGTCCGCTGACCGCGACCTCGCGGTGGAGCGACGGGCCGTCGACGTACTCGCTGACGATGTACGGGCGGTCGCCGTCCAGCCCGGCGCCGATCACCTGGGCCGTGCAGAACCGGGCCACCTGCTTCGCCAGCTCCACCTCGCGCAGGAAGACCTCGGGATCCTCCCCCACCGAACCGTGCAGAAGCTTGACCGCGTAGGGCTCGGAGCCGGTGTCGGGGCGCACCCCGACGTAGACCACCCCCTGCCCACCCTCTCCGAGACGCCCGATGATCTCGTACTCACCGAGCGCCGCCGGATCCCCCGTTTTGAGCGGCTGCGCATACGGCACGCGAGCCTCCCCTCGCCGCCACCCTTCTCACTCAAGAAGAAGCATCGCCGACAGTCAACGGGAATGAAGGTCTTGTCTTCCTCACCGTGACACTCATGTGATGCTCAGGTCAGGGCAAGACACAACACACCCCCGCGAATACGCGGCCGCCTTTTCTTCCGGCCCACCGTGCCGTTTTTCTCTTCGCCCTCCCTCCCCCACCCTTTTCCCATCTCCCGCACGGACCGCCCCCTTCTCCCGGCCCCTTCCCTCCGCCCCCGCCCCGCGCGGACCGTCCCCCCGCCTGGACGGGAACCGCGAGCCGACCCGGTAGCCTGGCGAGGTGCTTGAAGCGATCAAAGCCACCCGTTACGTGACGCCGCTGCGCGAGGGCGGCTCACTGCCCGGGATCATGGAGGCGGACGACCTCGGCACCCACGTCGTGAAGTTCCGCGGTGCCGGGCAGGGCCGCCGGGTCCTGGTCGCGGAGATCGTGTCCGCCGGGCTGGCCCGGCGCCTGGGATTCCGTACGCCCGAGCTGAAGGTGATCGACGTCGATCCGCAGCTCGGCGCCCGCGAGCCCGACGAGGAGATCCAGGACCTGCTCAAGGCCAGCGAGGGCAACAACCTGGCGGTCGACTTCCTGCCGGGCGCGCTGGGCTTCGAGCCACTGGCCTGGCCCCCCGAGGCCGGGTTCGCCTCCCGCCTGCTCTGGTTCGACGCGCTGATCCACAACGTCGACCGGAGCTGGCGCAACCCGAACCTGCTCCTGTGGCACGGCGACACCTGGCTGATCGACCACGGCGCGGCGCTCTGGTTCCACCACAACTGGCCCTCGGCCAACCCGTTGCGCGACTTCGACGCGAGCGACCACGTGATGGCGCCCTTCGCCACCCGGATGCCCGAGGCCGACGCCGAGTTCAGCGAGCTGATCACCAGGGACCTGCTCGACGGGGTGGTGGACGAGGTCCCCGACGAGTGGCTGGAGGACGAGCCGGGGTTCGACGGGGCGCAGGCCGTGCGGCAGGCGTACGTCGAGCACCTGCTGGCCCGCGCCCAGGGACCGCGCACCTGGCTGCCGCGGCCCTCGGGCCAGGAGCCCCGTCAGGACCAGGAGAGGAAGACCGGCTCGGTGGGCGCGTTCTGGAAGGACAACCGGTGAAGGACGTCTACGAGTACGCGGTCATCCGGGTCATCCCCCGCGTGGAGCGCGGCGAGCTGATCAACGCCGGCGTGCTGCTGTACTGCCAGTCCCGCGGCTACCTGTGCGCCCGGGTGGAGCTGGACGAGGCGCGCCTGCGCGCCCTCGACACCGAGGTGGACCTCGACGGGGTACGGCACGCGCTCGGCGCCTACCAGCGCTCCTGCGGCAGTGACTCGGGGCCCCTGACCGAGGAACCGCTGGGCAGCCGCTTCCGCTGGCTGACCGCTCCGCGCAGCACGATCGTGCAGACCGGCCCGGTCCACGCCGGCCTCACCGCGGACCCGGAGGCCGAGCTGGAGCACCTCGTGACCCGGCTGGTCCGCAGCCCCTGAGTCCCGGCCTCGCGAGAGATCTCAGAAGAGCACCGACATGAAGGTGCCGACCTCGACGAAACCGGCCCTGCGGTAGGCGGCCCTGGCGGGGGCGTTGTAGTCGTTGACGTACAGCGAGACCACCGGGGCGAAGTAGTCGAGCGCGTGCTTGATCACCGCGGCCATCCCCGCCACCGCGTGGCCGCGGCCGCGCATGTCGGGGTGGACCCAGACGCCCTGGATCTGGCAGGCGTGCGGCGTCACCGCGCCGATCTCGGCCTTGAAGACGACCTTGCCGCCCTCGATGCGGGCGTAGGACCTGCCGATCCTGATCAGCTCGGCGACCCTGGACCGGTAGAGGGCGCCGCCGTCCCCGAGTTCCGGGGAGACGCCCACCTCCTCGGTGAACATCGCCACGCAGGCCGGAAGCAGGATGTCGAACTCGTCGGGCCGGACGCGGCGCACCAGCGGGTCGGCGGGGACGGGCGACGGCTCGCCGATCACCATGACCGGCTGTGCCCAGCGGATCGCGCGGGCGGCCCCCCAGTACGGCTCCAGCCGCTCCCAGAGCACCTCCACGGCGTCCGCCGGGCCGACGATCGAGGAGCAGCGGCGGCCCTGCTTGCGCGCGCGATCGGCGAAGGCGTAGACGGCGTCCGTACCGGCGTTGACCGGAACCAGGTTCGCCCCGGCGTAACAGATGGAGGTCAGGCCGCCGCGCGGCCCGAACCCCCACATCTGGCCACCGAGCCTGGCCGGATTGAGCCCGACCGAACGGACCCTGGAGGCGACGAAGACATTGCCGACGGGGTCGGTGTCGAGAAGCGCCAGGACCTCGTCTCGATCGTTGTCGTCGAGCACGCGCGACGCCGTTGTGCGCAGCATCACGTGCTCAGCCTACGCGACCCCCTCGAATTTGGCAGGAACCAACACAGAGCCTCTCATCTACCTGCTTTGGTCACCTCGTCCTGCCGTGTGCCCGGTGGGCACGCGGACGGTCGCGGGGGCGACCACCGGTACGGGCGCGGGGATTCCGGGGCACCGGGCGTCAGGTGCGCCGGAGCCCTGTCGGCCGCCGGGAAGGGTGCCCTCCCTGAGGTAGGCGGCCAGGCGACGGTCGACGCAGGCGTTCCCGTTGAGCGCGACCCCGTGGTTGCCGCCCGGCACGGCCAGCAGCCGGGAGCGGTGGAACATGGCGCGCATCCGCACCGCCCCGGCGTACGGGGTGGCGGCGTCGCGCTCGCCCTGGATCAGCAGGATCGGCGGCAGCCCGGCGTTGTCACGGATCTGCACGGGACTGCCCGCCGGCTGCGGCCAGAACGCGCACGGCGCGTTGTACCAGGCGTTGGGCCAGGTGAGGAAGGGCGCCTTGGCGTTGGCCTTGGTCATGTCGGCCCGCCAGCGCGCCCAGTCGCGCGGCCAGGCGGCGTCGCGGCACTGCACCGCGAGGTAGACCGCGTAGCTGTTCTCGTCCTTGGCGTCGTTCACCGCGTGCTTGCGGTAGGTGTTGACCAGGGGGGTCGCCTCGCCCTTCTTGACGTAGGCGGAGAAGGCCTTGGCCAGCTGCGGCCAGACGGCGTCGGAGTAACCGCCCAGGGTGTAGACGTCGTCGAGCTCGCTCGGGCCGACCACCCCTCCGGCCGGGCGGTCGCCCAGCCGGTCCCGCATGGCGTTCCAGGCGAAGGAGACCGCCCTCTCGGTGGCGCCGAGCCGGTAGACCGGGTTGTGGCGGGCGATCCACTTCAGGAAGTCCTCGTGCCTGTCCTGGAAGGCGATGCTCTGGTCGAGGTTCGAGCGGTACCAGATGCCGCGCGGGTCGACCACGCTGTCCAGGACGAGCCGCTTGAGCCGGTCGGGGAAGAGCGTCGCGTAGACCGCGCCCAGGTAGGTCCCGTACGAGTAACCCAGAAAGCTGATCTTCGACTCGCCGAGCGCGGCCCTGATCACGTCCATGTCCCTGGCGGAGTTCTCGGTGGTCATGTGCGGCAGCATCCAGCTCCACCGCTCGCCGCACGCCTGGGCGTACTTGCGGGCCCGGGCGATCAGCACGCTCTCGTCGCGCCTGGTGACCGGCACCTGGTCGGGACGGGGCGCCTCGTAATACTTCTTGGGGTCGACGCACCTCAGCGCGGGCTCGCTCGCCCCCACTCCGCGCGGGTCGAAGCCGATCACGTCGAACCGGTCGGCCAGGCCTTCGGGAAGCCCCGCCGCGACGCCCCTGACCAGGTCCCGGCCCGACGCCCCGGGACCACCCGGGTTGACCAGCAGCGCGCCGAGACGGTCGTGGGTGGCCTTCCCCCTGATCCGGTTCAGGGCGATGCCGATGGTCTGCTGCGGGTTGGCGTAATCAAGCGGCACCCTCACGGTGGCGCACTCCATCGGGTTGTCCACCCGTCCGGCGGGAGCGGGCACCGCCCCGGTCACCGGGGCCGCTCCCTCGCAGGGCCCCCAGACCAGCCCCTGTCTCTCCTGGGCCACCGCCCCCTGCGGCACCCCCACCGCCGCGGCCAGCATCGCGATGCTCGCGGCGATCCCGACGACCCTCTTCTTCACTGTGTGATCCCCCTACTCGTACGGCAGAGGCGATGGTCTCCCGGGGGCGGCGCGATCATCCGGAACACAGCCGGATGCCTGGCAAAGTGTAGTCAGATGATTGCTAAGTGTAATGACACGAGGTCCGGGCGGAGGTCCCGCGCGGGGGCGTCCCGGAAAGACCGGTCCACCCCGGTACGGGTCACGCGCGGGGGTCTCACGAAAGGCCCGTTCCACCCCGGTACGGATCCGTGGAGGAGAAGCCGCCACACGGAGCCGCCCGCGCCCCGGCGCGATCCCGGGGGCGGGCGGAAATCCCTCCGGCCGGGCGGCCGGAGGGACCAGAGGATCGAGCGGCCGGGCGAGCGGTCAGCCGACGACGACCTGGGGACCCGGGGCGTCGTCGTCGAGGTCGACCTCCACGCCCATCTCCTCGGCGAGGCGCAGGGCCTCCTCGATCAGGGTCTCCACGATCTGCGACTCGGGGACGGTCTTGATGACCTCGCCCTTGACGAAGATCTGGCCCTTGCCGTTGCCGCTCGCGACGCCGAGGTCGGCCTCGCGGGCCTCGCCGGGGCCGTTGACGACGCACCCCATCACCGCGACGCGCAGCGGGACCTTCAGCCCCTCGAGCCCCGCCTGGACCTGCTCGGCCAGGGTGTAGACGTCGACCTGGGCGCGCCCGCAGGAGGGGCAGGAGACGATCTCCAGGCCGCGCTCGCGCAGGTTGAGCGACTCCAGGATCTGGTTGCCGACCTTGACCTCCTCGACCGGAGGAGCCGACAGCGACACGCGGATGGTGTCGCCGATGCCCTCGGCGAGCAGGGCGCCGAACGCGACCGCGGACTTGATCGTGCCCTGGAAGGCCGGGCCCGCCTCGGTGACGCCGAGGTGCAGCGGGTAGTCGCACCGGGCGGCGAGCAGGCGGTAGGCCTGGACCATCACGACCGGGTCGTTGTGCTTGACGGAGATCTTGATGTCGCGAAAGCCGTGCTCCTCGAACAGCGAGCACTCCCACAGCGCCGACTCCACCAGCGCCTCGGGGGTGGCCTTGCCGTACTTCTGCAGCAGCCGGGGGTCGAGCGAGCCGGCGTTGACGCCGATCCGGATCGGCACGCCGCGCTCGCCGGCCGCCCGCGCGATCTCACCGACCTTGTCGTCGAATTTCTTGATGTTGCCGGGATTGACCCGGACCGCCGCGCAGCCCGCCTCGATCGCGGCGAAGACGTACTTCGGCTGGAAGTGGATGTCGGCGATCACCGGGATCTGCGACTTCCTGGCGATGATCGGCAGCGCGTCGGCGTCGTCCTGGGAGGGGACGGCGACCCTGACGATCTGGCAGCCCGAGGCGGTCAGCTCGGCGATCTGCTGGAGCGTCGCGTTGACGTCGGCGGTGACCGTGGTGGTCATCGACTGGACGGAGACCGGTGCGTCCCCGCCCACGGGGACGGAGCCGACCATGATTTGACGGGATATGCGTCGCTCGGCGATCGGCCTGGTCCTTACGGACGGGATTCCGAGAGCAACAGAAGTCATTTTCAGCCCTTGAAGAGTCGACGACACTCATCAGTCTAGGCAGTCCCAGTGAGCTCGCGTGCCCGTATCCGCGCCCAGGAGTCGGCGTCGAGGACCTCGGCCACCGAACCGGCCTCGGTCACGGTGTGCTCGGAGACCACCGCCGCCACGGTGTCGACGATGCCGGGGAACGGCAGGCGCCCGGCCATGAAGGCCTCGACACAGACCTCGTTGGCGGCGTTGTAGACGGCCGGGGCCGTGCCGCCGGCCTCGCCGACCCGCCGGGCCAGCGCGACGGCGGGGAAGGCCTCGTCGTCGAGCGGCTCGAACGTCCAGGTGTGGGCGGTGGTCCAGTCGACCGCGGGGGAGGCGTCGGCGACCCGCTCGGGCCAGCCGAGGGCGAGCGCGATGGGCAGGCGCATGTCCGGCGGGCTCGCCTGGGCGATGGTCGAGCCGTCGACGAACTCCACCATCGAGTGGATGACCGACTGCGGGTGGACGACGACCTCGATGCGGTCGAAGCCGATGTCGAAGAGCAGATGGGCCTCGATGACCTCGAGTCCCTTGTTGACGAGTGTGGCGGAATTCACCGTGATGACCGGCCCCATCGACCAGGTGGGATGGGCGAGGGCCTGCTCGGGGGTGACGTCCGCGAGGTCCGCGCGCGACCTGCCGCGAAAGGGCCCGCCGCTCGCGGTGACGACCAGGCGGCGCACGGCGGAGGCGTCGGGGCCGGTGGGCCCCGCGGCCCACAGGCACTGGGCCAGCGCGGCGTGCTCGGAGTCGACCGGGATCAGCTGGCCGGGTTTGGCCAGGCGCTTCACCAGCGGCCCGCCGACGATCAGCGACTCCTTGTTGGCGAGTGCGAGCACCCGGCCGGCCTCCAGCGCGGCCAGCGTGGAGGTCAGCCCCAGCGCTCCGGTGATGCCGTTGAGGACGACGTCGGCGGGCCAGGCGGCGGCCTCCGCCACCCCCTCGGGCCCGGCCAGCACGCGCGCGCCCACCCCGTACGCGGTCAGGGCCTCGCGCAACTCCGGCACGGCGGAGGGATCGGCGACGGCGACCACGTCGGGCCGGAACTCGGCCGCCTGCCTGGCGAGCAGGTCGATCCGGCCGCCGTAGGCGGCCAGCGCGGCCACCCGGAACCTGCCGGGGTTGCGGGCGATGACGTCGAGGGACTGGGTCCCGATGGACCCGGTCGAGCCGAGCAGGACGACGGAACGAACGGTGTCTGGCTGCACCGCCCCATTCTCCCGGCTCGGACCGCGCTGTCGAATCGGCCGTACCGGGCCGTACCACTCGTGATCGGACTGGATCATGGCGAAAATCTGTTAGGCGTGGAACACAGGATAAAAGTCAGTATTTAAGTCCGAATTTCGTCATATCAATAGTTGTAAAGCCTGAGAAATGCGTACGTACGGCGCACTAGCTTCCCGGAACAGCAACAGGCCCTCGGGAGGTACATATGCGGCGCAAGGCACGGCTCGTCCCTATTCTCACCGCCATCGCGGGAAGCACCCTGCTCTCCACGACGATCGCGCACGGCGCCACGGCGGACGCCGGCGCGAGCGCCACAGCGGGCACGGCGGGCACAGCGGGCACGGCGGGCACAGCGGGCGCGAGCGGCGGCGTCACCTCGGCACGGGCCGTTCCCCAGCCTGTCGAGAAGGAGGCGGCCGACACCAGGAAGGAACAGCAGACCGTCCAGCGCTACTGGACCGAGGCGAAGATGGAGGCGGCCCGGCCGCTCGCCGCCCTCGTCCCCGAGAAGGACGGCGCCCGGCTCACCGCCGGGGCGATCGCGGCCCAGGCCGCGGCCGATCCCGTCTCCGTCCCCGCGACCGAGCCCGGCGGCGACCCCGTCACGGCCACCAGGGGCTCGGCGGCCGTCCGGGCCTCCACCGGCGCGGCGTGGACCCGCGGCGGGGCGATCGTCAAGACCGCCGGACGCGTGTTCTTCACCTATCAGGGCCGCAACGCCTCGTGCTCGGCGAACGCGGTGACCAGCGAGAACAAGAGCACCGTGATCACGGCGGGGCACTGCGTGCGGATGGGCGGCGCCTTCCACGGCAACTGGGTGTTCGTGCCGGGGTACGACAACGGCGACCGGCCGCACGGCACCTGGGTGGCGACCACCCTCTACACCACCCCCCAGTGGAACAACAGCGAGGACGTCAACTACGACGTGGCCTCGGCCGTGGTGGCCCCGCTGAACGGAAGGTCGCTGACCGACGTGGTCGGCGGCCAGGGCGTCTCCTTCAACCAGGCGCGCCGCCGGCAGATGCACTCCTTCGGCTACCCGGCGGCCGCACCGTACAACGGTTCCAGGCTGATCTACTGCGCCGGCCGGGCGTTCGACGACTTCCTGATGTCCCGCGACATCGGGCTGAACTGCAACATGACCGGCGGGTCGAGCGGCGGGCCCTGGTTCCTCGACTTCAACGAGAGCACCGGCCTGGGCACCCTCAACTCGGTGAACAGCTTCAAGTACGCCTTCGCCACCGGCTGGATGTTCGGCCCCTACTTCGGGACCGAGGCGCAGGCCGTCTACGAGGCCGCCCAGACCACCGGCGCCCCCTGATATTCACCAGAAGTAATCACAAGAACACCCCTCGTAGTGCAAACTCGGGTTTCATGACCTCAAGCCTCCCCCTGCTTGCGGCCGCCCCGCTCGTCGCCGGGTTGCTGAGCGCCCCGACGACCGGCGCGACGGCCACCTGGCAGACGGCCACCGCGTCCGGGCAGCGGGCCGTGAAGACCCTCGTCACATCTCTCACCCAGACAACAGGCGCGGCGTCCGGCATGCCGGACGTCGTCGGGCACGCGACCGCTCTCACCGCGTCGGAGCGGGAGCGCGTGCTCGGTTACTGGACCCCCCGCCGGATGGCCTCGGCGCTCCCCGTCGACCGGCTCGCCAAGGTCACCGGGATGCTCGGGCGGCTCTCCGCCGCCGGGCGGGGGGTCGCCCCCCGCCGGAGCCCGCACGGCGCCGCGTCCCGCACCGCGGGCGCCCGCTGGACCTCCGGCGGGGCGGTGGGGCGCACCACGGGGCGGGTGTTCCTCACCATCAAGGGCAGCGACTTCGTGTGCTCGGCCAGCTCGGTCAAGAGCGCCAACAAGGACCTGGTGGTGACCGCCGGCCACTGCGTCAAGGACGGCACCGGCGCCTGGGCCGACAACTGGACCTTCGTCCCCGGCTACAGCCAGGGCCGCCGCCCGTACGGGCAGTACACCGCGCGCCGCATGTTCGTCGCGGGCCCCTGGTCGCGCGAGGGCGACGACAGCCACGACATCGGCATGGTGGCGGTCGGCACCAGCGGCGGCAAGCACCTCGGCGACGCCGTCGGCGGCCAGGACATCGCCTTCGGCGCCCCCCGCGGACGCCTCGCCAGCGGTTTCGGCTTCCCCGCCGACTCGCCCTACGACGGCGAGCACCTGGTCTACTGCGCGGGCCCGCTGCGCGACGACCCGAACGGGCAGACCGGCGACCAGGGCATGCGCTGCGACATGACCGCCGGATCCAGCGGAGGCCCGTGGCTGAGCGGTTTCGACGCCTCCACCGGCCGCGGCACGATCGTCTCGGTCAGCAGCTTCAAGTACAGCGACGACCGCCACACCATGTACGGCCCCTACTTCGGCGCCTCCGCCAAGACCCTCTACGCCACCGCCTCCGCGTCGTGACCCCGGCGCGGAGGCGGCGCTGAGGCGCGGCCGGTTCTAAAGGGTCAGGCCCGTGAGCACCATGACCTTCTCGTAGGTGAAGTCGGCGATGGCCGAGCGGAGGCCCTCGCGGCCGACCCCCGAGTCCTTCACCCCTCCGTAGGGCATCTGGTCGGCACGGTACGACGGCACGTCACCGATGATCACGCCGCCGACCTCGAGCTCCCGGTTCGCCCGGAAGGCGTTGTCGAGGCTGCGGGTGAACACCCCGGCCTGCAGCCCGTACCTGGAGTCGTTGACCGCGGCGAACGCCTCGTCCACCCCGGACACCTTCTGGACGACCATCACGGGGCCGAAGACCTCCTCGCGGGAGACCTCGGCGTCGGCCGGCGCGTCGGCGAGCACGGTCGGCGCGAAGGTGGCGCCGTCGCGGGTGCCGCCGGTCAGCAGGCGGGCCCCCGCCGAGACGGCCTCGCCGACCCATCGCTCCACGCGATCGGCGGCCTCGGCCGACACGAGCGGGCCGACCTGCGTCTTCTCGTCCGCGGGGTCACCGGTGACCAGGGCCTCGACGGCCGGGACGAGCCGGGACACGAAGTCGTCGTGGACCGACTCCTCGACGATCACGCGCTGGACGGCGATGCAGCTCTGACCGGCCTGGTAGTTGGAGAACAGCGCGATCCGCGAGGCGGCCCAGTCGAGGTCGGCGTCGGCGAGCACGACCGCGGCGGCGTTGCCGCCCAGTTCCAGGGTCACGTGCTTGCGCGGGACCCGATCGATGATCGCGTACCCCACGGGGGCCGAACCCGTGAAGGAGACGACCGGCAGGCGCGGGTCCTCGACCAGCGCGGCGGCGCGGTCGTTGGACACCGGGAGCACGGAGAACATGCCCTCGGGCAGGTCGGTCTCGGCCAGGATCTCGCCCAGGACCAGCGCGGAGACCGGCGTCGCGGGGGCGGGCTTGAGGACGATCGGGGCCCCGGCGGCGATGGCGGGGGCCACCTTGTGCGCCACCAGGTTGAGCGGGAAGTTGAACGGGCTGATGCCCAGGATCGGGCCGTACGGGACGCGCGAGACGTAGGCGAGGCGGCCGGCGGAGGCGGCCTCGGTGTCCAGGCGCACGGTCTCTCCGCCGAGGCGGCGGGCCTCCTCGGCCGCGAACCTGAAGGTGGAGACCGCGCGGGCGACCTCGCCGCGGGCCCAGAAGATCGGCTTGCCGTTCTCGGCGGTGATCAGGGCGGCGATCTCGTCGGCCCGCTCGGCCAGGCGGCGCGAGACGTGCGCGAGAGCCTCGGCCCGCACGTGGATCGGGAGCGCGGCCGCCTGTTTGCGCACGGCCGCCGCCGCGGCGACGGCCTCCTCGACCTGGCCGTCGGTCGGCACGGAGCAGACGGCGACGACGCGGCCGTCATGCGGGTTGGTCACGGTGAGCTCGGCCTCGCCCGTGGCGGGGCGTCCGGCGAGCCAGAAGGGGCGCACGTCCATGTTTCGACGCTATGTCACCGGCGCGGAAGCGGCCTTACTCCACTCCGCACAACAGTCCCGGGACGGCACACCGTTCCGCATAAAATCCGCCCCCAACCCCTGTAACGAAAACAGGGGTATTCGGGGATATTCCTTACAGGTACCGGTTTGAATGATCCCGAGCGTGGCTAGGTCACCGGATGCACGATGAGAGCGGAAGGGCGTGGGCGCATGACCTCCTCGGCGCCGCGCGGCCTTCAGGGTGCCTATCTGATCGGTGAACGGGCGTCCCAGGACCAGCTTCGCGCCAGGCTGCTCGACGTCGCCAGCCAGTTGCTGGTCACCGTCGGGCCGGAGAGCCTGTCGATGCGCCGCATCGCCACCGAGGCGGGATGCTCGACGACCGTCATCTACACCATGTTCGGCAGCAAGGAAGGCCTGGCCGAGGCTTTGTACCTGGAGGGCTTCGAGCGCTTCCGGCGCCGCCTGGAGGCCGTCCCCTCGCGCAAGGACGCGCTGGAGCACCTCATCGCCCTGGGCCCCGCCTACCGGGAGGCCGCGCTGGACGAGCCCGGCTACTACGCCCTGATGTTCGAGCGCGCGATCCCCGGCTTCGTGCCGAGTGAGCGGGCCAGGACCCTCGCCCGCGCGGCGCTGAACATCGTCGACCGGGTGATCGCCGACTGCATCGCGGCCGGATACATCGTCCCCACCCAGCCCAGGAAGATCGCCGACGCCGTGTGGGCCGCCGCCCAGGGCGCGATCAGCTTGGAACGTGCCGGGCACCTGCGCGACGGCGACACCTACGACACGGTCACCTACGCCGTCATCTCCCGCTACCTGGTCGTCGACCGCCGCCGCTCCTGACGGCGCCCTCCGGACGGGCCCGCCGGTCACCCCCTCCCGGGGACTCGGGCCGGAGACCCGGGCGCGCTCGTCACCTGGCGACGGCCAGGGCGACCCAGAGCTCGGCGCGGACCGCGGGATCCTCGAGGTCGCGGCCGACCAGCTCCGCGACCCGGCGCATGCGGTAGCGCAGGGTGTGGCGGTGCACCCCGAGCCGCTGCGCCGCCGCGTCCCAGTGGCCGTTGCAGTCCAGGTAGGCGCGCAGGGACCCCAGCAGGTCCGCGCGCGAGCCGTACGCCCTGAGGGGGGCGAGCAGCGCCGAGGAGAACGCCTCCGCCACGCCGGGGTCGAGCAGGGAGAGCAGTCCCTGACCCGCCAGGTCGGCGAAGCGCACCACCCGCGTGGTGCCGCGCCCGGCCGCGGCGAGCGCCCGGTCGGCCTGGTCGAGCCCCGCGCGCAGGTCGCCGAGACCCACCGGATCGCCGACGCCGACGAGGCCGTGCTCGCCGAGCGCCGCGGCCACGGCACCGGCCCGCGAGGCCGGGACCAGCAGGACCACCCTGTCACCGTCGGCGTCACCGTCGGCCGCCGCGAACTCGCTCCCCGCGGCCTCCAGCAGCGCCTCCGGCTCGCCGGCGCAGGCGACCACCACCAGCGGCCCGTCGTCGAGCCGCTCCCCCAGCCGTTCCAGCGTCTCGCGCCCGGCGTCCGCCTGCCCGGCCAGCAGCAGCCGCAGCACCGCGGAGCGGACCCGGCGCTCGGCGGCCAGGTGCTCCCCGCCGTGCTCGACGGCGAGCGTCAGCAGGGACGCGGCGGCGTTGACCACGGTGTGCGCGACCGGGGTGAAGGACCGGCCGATGCCGACGGCGAGGAATCCCCTGACGCGGCGGGCCCCGAGGGGCCGCACGATGACGTGCTCCTCGGGCGAGGAGAGTGCCACGCTCGCGGGAGCGCCCCGGCTCGTGATCCTTCTCAGCCGCTCCAGCTCGGGGCCGAGGTCTCCGGCGGCCGCCGCGCCCTTACCCGCCAGGTGCCGTACGGTCCCCGCCTCGTCGAGCAGGATCGCCCAGCCGCCCAGCTCGCGGGCCAGGCGGTCGATCACCGCGCGCGGGCCCTCCGGGCGCAGCGCGGCGCGGGTGAGGCGGCCCTGGGCGGCGAAGGCGTTGCTGAGCTCGTCGTACTGCTCGGCGGCGATCAGCTCGCTGACCGTCTTGCCGACGGCGACGAACGGGGTGTCGCGCGGCACCTCGACCAGCGGCAGCCCGGCCCGCGCGGCGGCCTCGACCAGCGCCTCGGGGATCGTCTCGTGTCCGAGCCCGACGCCGAACCCGAGCCCGGCGACCCCCCTGGCGACCAGGCGCTCGACGTAGGGACCGGCGTTGCCGGCGTCCAGGCGCATGCCCGTGGTGAGGACGAGCTCGCCGCCCTCCAGGAACGGGGTGGGGTCCTCCAGCTCGCTGACCGCCACCCAGCGCACCGGCCGGTCGAGCGCCTCCCGCCCGGCGAGCACGACGAGCCCGAGCGGCAGCCGTCGTACGACGGTGTTCAGCGTCGGCGCCACCACCACCCCCGTTTTATACGTTATGTCTATTCTGCTCCCTGCAATTTTGCCATAGTGCATCATCGGCACACCGGCATTCGCGACATAGCTTCACATCATGAGCACCGTCACCGAGGGCGGCCCCTCGCTTCCGCAGGAGCGCCGCCTCGTCACCGAGATTCCCGGCCCGAGGTCCCGCGAGCTGCTCGCGCGCAAGCAGGCCGCCGTGCCCCCGGGCATCGGCACCACGCTGCCCGTCTTCGTGACGCACGCGGGAGGCGGTGTCGTGGTCGACGCCGACGGCAACTCGCTGATCGACTTCGGCTCCGGCATCGCGGTGACCGGCGCCGGCAACTCCGCCCCGCGCGTCGTCGAACGGGTGCGCAGGCAGGTGGCGGACTTCACCCACACCTGCTTCATGGTCACGCCGTACGAGTCGTACGTGCGGGTCGCCGAGAGGCTCAACGAGATCACCCCCGGCGACCACGAGAAGCGCACCTTCCTGCTCAACAGCGGCGCCGAGGCCGTGGAGAACGCGGTCAAGGTCGCCCGCCACGCCACCGGCCGCCAGGCGGTCGTCGTCTTCGAGCACGGCTACCACGGCCGTACCCTGCTGACGATGACGCTGACGGCCAAGAACATGCCGTACAAGCACCGCTTCGGCCCGTTCGCTCCCGAGGTCTACCGGGTGCCGCTGGCCTACCCGTTCCGCTGGCCCACCGGCCCGGAGAACTGCGCCGAGGAGGCCGCGGCCCAGGCGATCGACCAGATCACCAAGGAGATCGGCGCCGAGAACGTCGCCGCCGTGGTGATCGAGCCCATCGCGGGCGAGGGCGGCTTCATCGAGCCCGCCAGGGGCTTCCTGCCGAGGATCCTGGAGTTCTGCCGCGCCAACGGCATCGTCTTCGTCGCCGACGAGGTCCAGACCGGCTTCTCCCGTACCGGCCACCTGTTCGCCTGCGAGGACGAGGGCATCGTGCCCGACATCATCGTCACCGCCAAGGGCATCGCGGGCGGCCTGCCGCTGGCCGCCGTCACCGGCCGCGCCGAGATCCTCGACAGGGTCCACGTGGGCGGCCTCGGCGGCACCTACGGCGGCAACCCGCTCGCCTGCGAGGCGGCGCTGGGCGTGATGGAGAGCATCGAGGCCGACGACCTGACCGGCAGGGCCCGCCGCATCGGCGAGACCATGCTCCCCCGGCTGCGCGCCATGGCGGAGCGGAACCCGGTGATCGGCGACGTGCGCGGCCGGGGCGCCATGATCGCCATCGAGCTGGTCGTCCCCGGCACCAAGGAGCCGCACCCCACGGCGGCGGGCGAGATCGCCAGAAGATGCCACGCCGAGGGCCTGGTCGTGCTGACCGCGGGCACGTACGGCAACGTGCTGCGCTTCCTGCCGCCGCTGGTCATCCCCGACCACCTCCTGGAGGAGGGGCTCGCGATCCTGGAGAAGGCCGTGAACGAGGTCTGATCGTTTAGAACGCACCAAAAGGGGCACCCGGCTTGATGCCGAGTGTCCCTTTTGCCGTTATGCGGCTCGCATGTAGGCCGTGATTTAACCCCCGCTTGACATCTGCCACAGCGATCACGGGCTGCGACCGCGTTATAACGGTTCCGATAAGAAAGTGCGCGATCAACACAGGAAACGTGTCGACGTCCTCCCCGCGGCCGAGCCACGGGAGAAAACAAGGAGTCACCACGCTGGAGGTATTTAGCATGAACTGGGGGCCGCCCAGAACGGCACACGTCACGATGACCTTCGATCCGGAAGGGCTGACCCGCACCCAGCGTGAGGGCGACGCCTGCGTGGCCTGCCACAAGAAGTGGCCCCGCCCGCGGATCAGGATCGGCCGCCTTCCCGACGGCACAGCCCTCTTCGCCTGCCCGGAGTGCGCCGACGCGCTGCTGCCGCAGCAGGACGACACCCGCTCCCTCCCCCGGCGCGCGGCCTTCTTCTGACCTTCCCGGACTTCTGCCCCTTCCTGGATCCCGGACCTCCCCGGACCGCCGGCGCGGGCCCCGCGCCGGCCACCGGGACCGGCTCCCCGGCAGCCCGCCTGAGACGTCCCGCCCGACAGCCCATCCGAAGCGGTCACTCCGGTAGTTTCTCCCCATCGAAACATCGGAGCGGCGGAGCGCGCCCACACGCCCGGGATCGAGCCGCCGTACGGGCGGGAACGGCACGCGCGCCCCCGGCCGGCGGGACCCCTCCCGCGCGGACGGATGTCGAGACCGGCTCCCCCGCTCCGACATGCCTGTGAGAGGCGCCCGCACCGGGTGCCGCGAGCACGAGGAGCGAGACCGTGAAGTACATGCTGCTGATCTACAGCAACACCGCGATCTGGGAGACCCTCTCCAAGGAGGAGCTCGACGGCCTGATGGGCGAGGCCGACGCCCTCATGAAGGAACTCGCCGACTCCGGAGAGTGGGTCGGCGGGGAGGCGCTGGCCGATCCGTCGCAGACCAGGACCGTGCGGGTACGTGACGGCGTCCCCGCGACCACGGACGGACCGTTCCTGGAGGCCAAGGAGCACCTGGCCGGATACTGCGTGATCGACTGCGAGACCCCCGAGCGGGCGGCCGAGATCGCCGCGCGCTGGCCGGACGCACGGCTGTGCGCGATGGAGGTACGGCCGATCATGGACGGGGCCGGCACCGAGGCATGACCGTTTCCACCGAGGCCGAGGACCTGCTGCGCGAGCTCGCGCCGCAGGTCCTCGGCGTGCTCGTCCGGCGCTACGGGCACTTCGACGCGTGCGAGGACGCGGTGCAGGAGGCGCTGCTGGCCGCCGCCCTGCAGTGGCCCGAGCAGGGGCCGCCGGACAACCCCCGAGGCTGGCTGATCACGGTCGCGTCCCGCAGGCTGACCGACGAACTGCGCAGCGAGTACGCGCGCAACCGCAGGGAGAACATGGTCGCGGCACGGGCGCCCGCCGACGAGTTCCTGTCGCCCGCCGCCGACGCCGAGCCGACCGGCGGGCAGGACGACACCCTGACCCTGCTGTTCCTGTGCTGCCACCCCGCCCTGACCCCCGCCTCGCAGATCGCGCTCACCCTGCGGGCCGTCGGCGGTCTGACCACCGCGCAGATCGCCCACGCGTTCCTCGTCCCCGAGACGACCATGGCCCAGCGCATCAGCCGGGCCAAGCAGCGGATCAAGAGCACGGCCATCCCCTTCGCGCCGCCGCCCGAGCCCGAACGGGCCGAGCGGCTGCGGGTGGTCCTGCACGTGCTCTATCTGATCTTCAACGAGGGCTACACGGCCACCTCGGGTCCGGACCTGCAGCGCCGCGAGCTGACCGGCGAGGCGATCAGGCTCACCCGCGCGGTTCACGGGCTGCTGCCCGACGACGGCGAGGTGACCGGGCTGCTCGCCCTCATGGTGCTCACCGACGCCCGGCGGGCGGCACGCACCGGTCCCGGTGGCGCGCTCATCCCGCTCGCCGAGCAGGACCGGAGCCTGTGGAGCGGGACGTCGATCGCCGAAGGGGTGGCGCTCGTCACCGGCGCGCTGGCGCGGGCCCCGCTCGGCCCGTACCAGCTCCAGGCCGCTATCGCCGCGGTGCACGCCGAGGCGGTGCGCGCGGAGGAGACGGACTGGCCGCAGATCCTCGCGCTGTACCGGCTGCTCGAACGCCTCGCCCCCAACCCGATGGTCACGCTCAACCACGCCGTCGCGCTCGCGATGGTGCGGGGCCCGGAGGCCGGGCTCGACCTGCTCACGACCCTGGAGGGCGACGACCGGATGGCCGGGCACCACCGCCTGCACGCGGTGCGCGCGCACCTGCTGGAGACGGCCGGTGACCGCGAGGCCGCCCGCGCGGGCTACCGGGAGGCCGCGCGCCGCACCACCAGCCTCCCCGAGCAGCGCTACCTGGAGGGCAGGGCCGCCCGGCTGGCGCGGCCGGAACCCTAGGCGGCCTTTACGAAGTAAGCCTTCGAGGTGGGCCGGGGAGGCGGCGGAGAGGGCGTCAGGCGGACAGGAGCGTCCTGGTGGTCTCCTCGCGCATGCCCCACGGCGAGCCGTAGGCGTTGAGCAGCTCCAGGAAGGGCACCGCGTCGAACGCCTCGGGGCCGAGCACCCCGCTGCCCGACCAGGCGCCGGTGGCCAGCAGCTCCAGGGCGACCACCGGGTGCACGGCCGTCTGCCAGACCACGGCCTGGCAGCCGTACTCCCGCATCGACCACTCGTTGTCGACCACGTGGTAGAGGTAGACCTCGCGCGGCGCGCCGTCCTTGCCCACGCCCTTCACCCAGGTCCCGGCGCAGGTCTTGCCCCGCATCCGGTCGCCGAGTGTGGCCGGGTCGGGAAGGCTGGCCGCGACCACGTCCCGCGGCGAGGCCTCGACGCCGCCCACCTTGATCTTGTTCGCGTTGTCCAGGCCGAGCTTGTGCAGGGTCTTCAGCACCCCGATGAACTCCTCGCCCAGGCCGTACTTGAACGTCACCCGCTTGGCGTCGATGTAGCGGGGCACGAGGAGCACCTCCTCGTGCTCGACGTTGACGCACTCGACGGGCCCGATCCCCTCGGGGAAGTCGAACACCTCGGGCTCGCTGAACGGCTCGGTGGTGTGCCAGCCGCCGTTCTCCCAGATCACCGGCGGGTTGAGGCACTCCTCGATGGTCGTCCAGATGGAGAACGTCGGCGCGAAGTCGTAGCCGTCGACCACCAGGTTGGAGCCGTCACGGATGCCGATCTCCTCGATGGTCTCGAACAGGTGCTCGGCGGCGTAGCGCGCGAACACGTCGGCCAGCCCCGGCTCCACGCCCATGCCGACCAGCGCCAGCCCGCCCTTCCGGCGCCAGGCCTCGCCGAGGGCGAACTGCTCGTCACCGAGCTTCACCCCGGTCAGCTCGTACGGCCTGCGCGGGTGGGGCCGCGACAACGACATCGCCATGTCGAGGTAGTGGGCGCCGGCGTTGAGCGCCGCCTCGAACAGGGACATGGTGAAGCGGGGGTCCACCGCGTTGAAGAGCACGTCGCAGCGGTGCTCGGCGAGGGCGGCCTCGACCCCGGCCCGATCGGAGGCGTCCAGCCCGATGGCGCTGAAGCGCGGATCCGCGATCCTGGCCACGACGGCGGCGGCCCGGTCCTGTTGAGAGTCGGCGACCACGATGTGTTCGAAGAAATCTCGGCGTGCGGCGATCGGCACGACAGCGGACCCGACGCCGCCCGCTCCAACAAGAAGGATTCTCATAACGGGTAGCCTACCCACTGACTGGTTGACCAGTCGATAGTCGAAACATGATTTTCCCACCGAATCCATCGTTGAAAGCGATCAAGGCAACGAAAAGCGCGGCCATAAGCAAGACATTCGGACATGCCAGGGGAAGGGCCCCGCGAGGAAGGGCACGGGCCCAGGACCCGTCAGGCTCCAACCGGCCCCGTCAGGACCCCGCCGGACCCTGATCCGTCAGGCTCGGCCCCGAGGGGGACCGGTCACTTCACGAGCTGCTTCCAGCGCTCCACCCAGTCGGCGTAGTCGGTGCATTCCCCGCTCCGGCCCCCGCAATCGCGCGTCGGGCGGGTGGCGAAGCGGACGTCGCGCAGCCACCGGCCGTCACGCACGCGGTAGATCTCGCACATCCGGCGGGCGTGCCCGCCGCACGCCTCCGGGTTGGCCGGGGCGAGCCCGGTCCAGGCCGCGGCGGGGCGCTGCGCCGACGCCGAACTCATCCAGTTCAGCCACCGGTAGGCGCAGTTCGGGCTGGCGGGCCTGGCCGCGAGCATCCACGCGTCGGCCCACCCGGTCACCGGCGCCGTCGACGC
Source organism: Streptosporangium sp. LJ11 (assembly GCF_051918945.1). Lineage (NCBI taxonomy): Bacteria > Bacillati > Actinomycetota > Actinomycetes > Streptosporangiales > Streptosporangiaceae > Streptosporangium > Streptosporangium sp. LJ11. The sequence goes on along the minus strand of NZ_JBPXMB010000005.1, from coordinate 16,497 downwards.
CTTCATCGGCCGGCCCGCGCGCCGGAAGAGGTCCAGGTGGTACGGGAGTGCCTGGGCGATCCGCACCGGTCCCGCCGACAGGGCCCTGACCAGCTCCAGGGAACTGTCCCAGTAGACGCGGTCGGGACCGGCGCCCTCGGCCAGGAGCTTCACGGCGGCGTCGAGCTGGGCGGGGGTGAGCTGGAACGGATCCTCGACTTCCAGCTCCGGACGCGTCCCGCCGAGGGCGAGCGCGGCGTCGGCGATGCTCAGCGGGCTGTTCCTGATCGCCGCCGGAGCCGCTCCGTAGAGCGCCGACGGTTCCTTGGGCCCGCCCTCCTCGTGGACCACCTGGTTGACCCCCCACAGGTAGGGGATCCCATAGACCCTGCCGTCCACGCGCAGGCCGGGCAGCTCGCGCAGGCGCTTGGGAATGTGCTTGTAGCCCGCGACCAGCGCCGTGTCCAGCGCCGCCACCTTCCCCCGCGCCACCAGCTCACCGGCCAGGTCGGGGGCGGGCGAGACGGCGTCGTAGGAGCCCGCGGCGAATCTGGCGGCCATCTCCTCGCTCGTACGGACCCGGTCGAGCTTGACGACGCAGCCGGTCTCCTGCTCGAAGGGGGCGAGCCAGTTGGCCCGCGAGCTGGTCCCGCCGTACTCGACGTACCCCTGGAAGGTCAGCACCTGGAGCGTGCCCTCGCCCTTGCCGATGGACGCCGACGGCGTCGGTGCAGGTGTCGGTGTCGAGCCGGGGGTCGAGCCGGGCCCGGAGGTGGGCGTCGCGGTGGGCGTCACGGGTGTGGCGGAGGGCGAAGGGCCGCGCGCCGGCCCGGCCGCGCTCACGGCTCCCGCCTGGGCGCAGGCGGCGAGCGCCAGCCCTCCCACTCCCAGCAGCGCTCCGAGACGCGCCCGGCGGAGCCTGTCCCTGCCCACGAGGCCCACGAGGTCTCCTCCCGACGTCGCCACCGATCTGCCCGGGAGCCTACCGGCCCTCCCCCGCCCCGGGGTCCCGCGAACGCGCGGAATCCGCACGCCGCGCCGGAGGAGTCGGAGATGCCGGAAGAGACCGGAGAATACGCGAGCCCGCGCCCCGGCAGGAGGGGCGCGGGCTCGCGGTCCGGAGGTTACCCGTTGGTCGGGAAGCCGAGGTTGACGCCACCGTGGCTCGGGTCGAGCCATCGGGAGGTGACGACCTTGCCCCGGGTGTAGAAGTGCACGCCCTCGGTGCCGTGGACGTGGGTGTCACCGAAGAGTGAGGACTTCCAGCCGCCGAAGCTGTAGAAGGCCATCGGCACCGGGATCGGCACGTTGATGCCGATCATGCCGACCTCCACCTCGTTCTGGAAGCGCCGGGCCGCGCCGCCGTCGTTGGTGAAGACCGCGGTGCCGTTGCCGAACTCGCCGCCGTTGATCAGCTCCAGGCCCTCCTCGTACGAGGAGACGCGGACGATCGCCAGGACCGGGCCGAAGATCTCCTCCCGGTGGACCCGGGAACCGGCGGGCACGTGGTCGAGGACCGTGGGGCCCAGCCAGAAGCCGGGGGTCTCCTGGGCGGCGCCGCCGCCCAGGACGGGGGTCAGACGGCCGTCCACGACGAGCTTCGCGCCCTCGGAGACGCCCAGGTCGAGGTAGGAGACGACCTTGTCGCGGTGGGCCCCGGTGACGAGGGGGCCCATCTGGGAGGCCGGGTCGTCGCCGGGGCCGACGGTCAGCGCGGAGACCCGGGAGACGATCCTGTCGACCAGCTCATCCCCGACCGGGTCCACGGCCAGCACCACGGAGATCGCCATGCAGCGCTCCCCCGCCGAACCGAAACCGGCCGACACCGCGGCGTCGGCGACGAGGTCGAGGTCGGCGTCGGGCAGGACCAGCATGTGGTTCTTGGCGCCGCCGAGCGCCTGGACCCGCTTGCCGTGGGCGGTGCCGGTCTCGTAGACGTACCTGGCGATGGGTGTGGACCCGACGAACGAGACCGCGCGCACGTCCGGGTGCTCCAGCAGCCGGTCCACCGCCACCTTGTCGCCCTGGACGACGCCGAAGACGCCGTCGGGCAGCCCTGCCTCCTTCCAGAGCGAGGCCATCAGCAGCGACGCCGAGGGGTCCTTCTCCGACGGCTTGAGGACGAAGGCGTTGCCCGCGGCGATCGCGATCGGGAACATCCACATCGGCACCATGGCCGGGAAGTTGAACGGGGTGATCCCGGCGACGACGCCCAGCGGCTGCCGGATCGAGTAGGAGTCGACCCGGGTGGAGACGCCCTCGGAGAAACCGCCCTTGAGCAGGTGCGGGATGCCGCAGGCGAACTCCACGACCTCCAGGCCCCTGGCGACCTCGCCCAGCGCGTCGGAGTGGACCTTGCCGTGCTCCTCCGAGATGAGGCGGGCGAGCTCGTCGCGGTTGGCGTACATCAGCTCACGGAAGCGGAACAGCACCTGCGAGCGCTTGACCAGCGAGGCGTCCCGCCACGCGGGCCAGGCCGCGACGGCGGCGGCCACGGCCGCGTCGACCTCGTCCACGGACGCGAGGTGGACCCGCCCGGAGACCTCTCCCGTCGCGGGGTCGAAGATCTCGGAGGTGCGGCCGGAGCCCTCTACGGGGCCGCCGCCGATCCAGTGGGTGACGTTCTTCACGAGGCGACCTCGGCGTTGATGGTCTCGAGCGCGCTGACGATGATCCCGAGTCCCTCGGCGGCTTCGTCGAGGGTGAGGGTGAGCGGCGGGGCCATCCGGAGCACGTTGCCCTTCAGGCCGCCCTTGCCCGCGAGCAGGCCGGACTTCCTGGTCTCCTCCATGAACCGGGCGGCGAGGGCCGGCGAGGGCTCGCCGGTCGCCGGGTCGACCAGCTCCACGGCGAACATCAGGCCCTTGCCGCGGACGTCGCCGACGATCGGCAGGCGCGGCGCGGCCTCGCGCAGCCCGTCGATGATCAGGGCGCCGGTCCTGGCGGCGTTCGCCTGCAGGTCGTGGTCGAGGACGTAGTCCAGGGTGGCGTTGGCGGCGGCCATGGAGATCGGGTTGCCGCCGAAGGTGGCCAGCCCGACCGCGTGGAGGCCGTCCATCAGGTCACCGCGGGCGACGACGCCTCCCACCGCGAAGCCGTTGCCCAGCCCCTTGGCGAAGGTCATCATGTCGGGCGTGACGCCGTGGTTCCGGATGCCGAAGAAGGCGGAGCCGGTGCGCCCCCAGCCGGTCTGCACCTCGTCGGAGACGAACAGGATGCCCTCGGCGTCGAGGACCTCCTTGTAGGCGGCGAACAGCCCGTCGGGGGCCATGGTGAAGCCGCCCACCCCCTGGATCGGCTCGGCGATCAGCGCCGCCACGTCGCCGGCGACGGCGGTGGAGAGCACGTGGCGCAGGTCGTCGACGCAGGCCGCGATGTAGTCCTCGTCGGACAGGCCGCGGAACTGGGTGAGGTGCCGGTCGGCGCCGTGCAGGAAGTGCACGTTCAGCGGTGACAGCGAGTTGTTCTTCCACGCGCGGTTGCTCGTGACGCTGACCGCCCCGAAGGAGCGGCCGTGGTAGCTCTGCCGCATGGCGAGCACCTGGTCGGACTTGCGCGCATAGGTCGCCAGCAACAGCGCGGTCTCGTTGGCCTCGGTGCCGGAGTTGGTGAAGAAGACCTTCGCGTCCGGGATGCCGGAGAGCCTGGCGATCTTCTCGGCCAGCTCCACCTGGCCGCGCAGCAGGTAGACCGTGGAGGTGTGCACCACGCCGGTGGCGATCTGCCGCTCGACGGCCTCCCGCACCTCGGGCACGTCGTACCCGATCATGTTGGTCAGGATCCCCGCGAAGAAGTCGAGGTAGCTCTTGCCCGACGCGTCGACGACACGGTTTCCCTTGCCCGAGACGATCTCGATGGGCTCGTCGTAGTAAAGGGCCAGCCAGTTGGGCATTACCGCGCGATGGCGCGCAAGGAGGTCCGACATACATCGAGTATCACCTCTCGATGCCACCGCTCATACCTGCAACATGTCGGGATGTTCGCGCCTAACCCATCACACTGTCAGGTCTCGCCGGCGCGGATCACCCTCCGTGAAAGGACTGTGCGGCTCACGCCCCGCGACGCGTCCCGTGCGGCTCGCGCCACGCGACGGATGGCGCGAGCCGCACAGGAGGGCCGGACGGAGCACCCCCCAGGTTCCCCGTCCGAGCTTCACCAGTCATGAGGCCGGGTGAGTCCAGCATCACCCATATTTCCTATCAAAACAACCTGAAATGCATGAATAATGGCCGGTTCTCATGGTCACCCGCCGCCGGGCACGCACGTGACGTACGTCGCCCGGCACCCGGAGCCGGGGCTTCACGGCCGGCCCCGGGCGTCGACGGCCCCCGGGCACGGCAACGACGTGCCGGCGGCCGGCCCGCCCGGGCGGGCCGGCCGCCGGCGGGCGAACGCACGGCATCGACGGCCTGGAGAACCGCTCAGCTCTCCGCTTTCACCAGGCCCGTGTCCGAACCGGCCCCGGGCACGGGCGCGGGTGCGGGGCGCAGCACCAGGAACGCCAGCGTGGCGGCGGCGAGGGTGAAGCCGACTCCCACCCAGGAGCCGAACGACATGGCCGAGACGAACGCCTCGCGCGCGGTCCCGATCAGCCCCGCGTCCCCCAGCCGCAGCGCCTCACCGATCGACTCGCGCGCGGTGGCCGGGGCGTCGGCGGGCATCGACGAGGTGTAGACCCCGGCCAGCACGCTGCCGAGCACGGCGATGCTCAGCGCCATGCCGACCTGCTGGACGGTGTCGTTGAGCGCCGACCCGACACCGGCGTGCGCGGGCGGCACCGCTCCCATCAGCGTCGCGTAGGCCGCGGGGCCCGCGAGACCGCCACCGATCCCCATGAGCATCAGACCGGTGATCAGCAGGCCGTACCCGGTGTCGGCGGTCATGAAGGCGAGTACCCCGAAACCGCCGGCCATCACGGCGAGACCGACGGCGACCAGCACCCGGTTGCTGACCTTCTGCCCCAGCCCTGCGCCGACCCCGTTGAACAGCGCGGCGGCCACGGCGTACGGCAGCAGCGCGAGACCGGCCTGCATGGGACCGTAGGCCAGCACGAACTGCAGGTACTGGGTGAGCATCAGCAGCAGCGCGCCCGTGCCGAACGACATCAGCACGATCGAGAACGACGCCCCGCTGAAGTTCCGGTTGCGGAACAGTTCGAGCGGGAGCATCGGGTGCCCCGATTTCAGCTCCCAGATCACGAACGCCGTCAGCGCGACCACCGCCACCCCGGCGGCGACCAGCGACTCCGCCGAGGTCCAGCCCGCGGTCGGCGCGGAGATGACCACGTAGACCAGGGCGCTCATGCCGACCGTGGACAGCACCACGCCGGCCGGGTCGAGCCTTCTCGCCGGACCGCGCGACTCGGGCATCAGCAGCGCCGCCGCGACCACGGCGACGACCGCGACCGGCACGTTGAGCAGGAAGATCGACCCCCACCAGTAGTGTTCGAGCAGGAAGCCGCCCAGTGTCGGACCGGCGATCACGCCGACCATCGCCACCGCGCTCCACGCGGCGATCGCCTTACGGCGCTCCTCCTCGTCGAAGACGGTGATCAGGATCGACAGGGTGCTCGGCATCAGGATGGAGCCGCCGACGCCCATCAGCGCGCGGGCGCCGATCAGGTGCCAGGGCTCGGTGACCAGCACGGCGAGCAGCGAGGCGCCGCCGAACAGCACCAGGCCGATGATCAGGAAGCGCTTGCGGCCGTAGCGGTCCGACAGGCTGCCCGAGGTGAGCAGCAACCCGGCGAAGACCAGGACGTAGGCGTCGATGATCCACTGGATGTCCGACGGGCTGGCTCCCAGGTCGACCATGAGAGCGGGGATCGCCAGGTTCAGGACGGTGTTGTCCACCACGAGGACCAGCAGGCTCAGGCAGAGCACTCCGAGGATCCACCAGCGCCTCGGATCGCGTTCGACTCGTACAGTGTTCGATTCCACTCGCACACTGTACGATAACCTCGAACAGCGTGCCATCGGATTTATGCTTGAACGGTGAAAGAGCACCTGGGCTCCGTCTGGACCCGCGAGCGGCGCACCGCGAAAAGCCCCACCCTCAGCCGCGCGCAGATCGTGCGCGCGGCGATGGAACTGCTCGACGCCGAGGGGCTGGACGCGCTGAGCATGCGCCGCCTGGGTGCCAGGCTCGGCTCGGGGACGACCAGCGTCTACTGGCACGTGGCCAACAAGGACGAGTTGCTCGAACTGGCCCTCGACGAGGTCTACGGCGAGTTCACCATTCTGGACGTCCAGGAGACCACCTGGCGCAACGCCGCCTCCTCCTTCGCGTACGGCATCCGCCAGGCGCTCTTCAGACACCCCTGGGTCATCAGTTTCATCGGGACGACCCCCGCCATCGGCCCCAACGCGATGCGGATGATGAGCGGTCTCCTCGCCACCTTCGACCACGCCGGGTTCCGCGGCCTCGACCAGGACTACGCCGCCTCGACGCTCATGGCCTACGTGTTCGGGGTCACCGCGCCCGAGCTCTCCTGGCGGTCCATGCTGGATCGGACGGGCCTCACCTCCAACGAGCTGAACGCGTCCATCCAGCCCACGCTGGAGAAGGCCGCGGCCGACCATCCGGAGCTGACCGCACGCTACGCCGAGTTCAGGCGCATGGACGTCGACACCGCGAGGGCGCTCAACTTCGAGTTCGGCCTGACCTGCCTCCTCGACGGCCTGGAGGCCCGCCTGAACCGCGCCGCGTCACCTCCGGCGTCGCGGGGCCGCCCGGAGCCGGGCACCCCGGCCGCCGGGGACGAGGCCGGCAGTGCCCCCGGGGGACGCCGGGGGTGAACCCGGGGGGGACGCCGGAGACGGTACGCGGACGGCGGCCGGCCCCCGCCCTCGCCCTAGATCTCCAGCCACCGCTGGATGCGGCGGAGCAGCTCCTGGGCGTCGACGGGTTTGGTGACGTAGTCGCTGGCCCCCGCGGACAGGGTCTTCTCCCGGTCGCCCTGCATGGCCTTGGCGGTCACCGCGATGATCGGCAGATCCGCGAAGTCGGCCATCTTGCGGATGGCGGCGGTCGCGGCGTAGCCGTCCATCTCCGGCATCATGATGTCCATCAGGACCAGGTCGATGTCCTCGTTGCGCGACAGGATCTCGATGCCCTTGCGGCCGTTCTCCGCGTAGAGGACCTGCATGCCGTGCAGCTCCAGGATGTTGGTGAGCGCGAAGACGTTGCGGACGTCGTCGTCGATGACCAGGACCTTCCTGTCCACCAGCACGGCGTCCGCCTCCTCCACCGGCTGCGGCCGCTCGTCGGGGCTGGCCTGCACCAGGGGCAGCACGTCGCCGGGCTCCGGCGCCGACAGGTGCAGGGTGATGCGCTCGCGCAGCTCGTCGAGGCTGGGCAGGCGCTCCAGCGGCTGGGTGTTGGACCGCCCCTTGAGGAGGTTCTCCTGCGGCCGGGTGAGCGTGCGGGTGTGGTGGGCGAGCACCGGCAGCCCGCGCAGCGCCGGGTCGTCGTCCAGCATGCGCAGGAAGTCGGCCGCCCCGTCCTGGCGCATGCCCAGGTCGAGCACGATGCAGTGGTGGTCGTCCGCGGCCAGGATCTCCAGGGCGGAGACCGGGTCGTTGGCGGTCGACACCTGGACGGGACCGTGCGTCTCGGGCAGGTCGGCCACGACGCTCTGGGCCAGCTGCGAGAGCAGCCCGTTGGGGCGGGACTCCACGACGAGCAGGCGCCGCCCGTCCGCCCCCGGGAATCTCTCGAGAGGCACGGCCACCGGCGCGGGATGCACCGGCGGGACCGGGGCGGACGCGGCGCCGAGGTCGCCTCCGATGCGCGCCTGGGCGGCGCCCGGGGTGAGGGCGGCGATCGGCAGGTAGAGGCTGAAGGTGCTGCCGGAGCCCAGAGCGCTGACCGCCCGGATCTCGCCGTTGAAGAGCGCGGCGATCTCGCGGCTGATGGACAGCCCCAGCCCGGTGCCGCCGTACTTGCGGCTGGTCGTGCCGTCGGCCTGCTGGAAGGCGTCGAAGATCTGGGAGAGGTTCTCCTCGGCGATGCCGATGCCGGTGTCGACGACCTGGAAGGCGAGCGCCTCCTGCCCGTACGCCCCCGGCAGGTTCATCGTGCCCACCCGCTCGATGCGGAGCTCCACCGAGCCCTTCTCGGTGAACTTCACCGCGTTGGAGAGCAGGTTCCGCAGCACCTGCCTGAGCCGCTGCTCGTCCATGAGCAGTTCCTCGGGCACGTCGGGGGCGACCACGACGTCGAACCGCAGCCCCTTCTCCGTGGTCAGCGGGCGGAAGGTGGCCTCGACGTAGTCCAGGAGCTGGCGCAGCGGCAGCGGCTCCAGGCTGATGTTCATCTTGCCCGCCTCGATCTTCGACAGGTCGAGGATGTCATTGATCAGCTGGAGCAGGTCGGTGCCCGCCGAGTGGATGACGTTGGCGTACTCCACCTGCTTGGCGGTGAGGTTGCGGGCCGGGTTCTGTGCCAGCAGCTGGGCCAGGATGAGCAGCGAGTTGAGCGGGGTGCGCAGCTCGTGGCTCATGTTGGCCAGGAACTCGCTCTTGTACTTGGAGGCCAGCGCGAGCTGCTTGGCCCGGTCCTCCAGCTCCTGCCGCGCCTGCTCGATCTCCCTGTTCTTCGTCTCGATGTCGTGGTTCTGCCGGACCAGCAGCTCCGCCTTCTCCTCCAGCTCGGCATTGGAGCGCTGCAGCTCCTCCTGCCCGACCTGGAGCTCGGTCGCGAGGCGCTGCGACTCGGTGAGCAGGGAGTCGGTACGGGCGTTGGCGACGATCGTGTTGACGTTGACGCCGATGGTCTCCACCAGCTGCTCCAGGAAGGCCCGGTGCACCTGGGTGAAGCGGTTGAGACTGGCCAGCTCGATCACCCCGAGGACCTGGTCCTCGACGATGATCGGCAGCACGATGAGGTTGACCGGGCCGGCCGCTCCCAGGCTCGAGGAGACGGTGATGTATCCGGCGGCGATGTCCTCGACCAGGATGGACCGCTTGGCCACGGCGGCCTGTCCCACCAGGGAGTCCCCGAAGAAGTGGCGGCGGGCGGTCTCCCGGTGGCCGTAGCAGCCGACCACCCGCAGCTCCGAGCCGTCCGGCTTCTCCTCCGCGAGCAGGAACGTGCCGTGCTGGGCGGAGACCAGCGGGGCCAGCTCGTTCATCACCAGCTCGGCCACGACGGCGAGGTCGCGGTGGCCCTGCATCAGCCCGGAGATGCGGGCCAGGTTCGACTTGAGCCAGTCCTGCTCCTGGTTGGCCAGGGTGGTCTCGCGCAGCGACTTCACCATGGAGTTGATGTTGTCCTTGAGCTCGGCCACCTCGCCCGAGGCGTCGACGGTGATCGAGCGGGTGAGGTCGCCCGAGGTCACCGCGCTGGTCACCTCGGCGATCGCGCGCACCTGGCGGGTCAGGTTTCCGGCCAGCTCGTTGACGTTCTCCGTCAGCCGCTTCCAGGTGCCGGACACGCCCTCGACCTCGGCCTGCCCGCCCAGCCGCCCCTCGCTGCCGACCTCGCGGGCCACCCGGGTGACCTCCGCGGCGAACGACGACAGCTGGTCGACCATCGTGTTGATGGTGGTCTTCAGCTCCAGGATCTCGCCCCGGGCGTCCACGTCGATCTTCTTGGTCAGGTCGCCCTGCGCGACCGCCGTGGTGACCTGCGCGATGTTGCGCACCTGGTTGGTCAGGTTGTTGGCCATCGAGTTGACGTTGTCGGTGAGGTCCTTCCACGTGCCGGCCACGTTGGGCACGCGCGCCTGGCCGCCCAGCTCGCCCTCGGTGCCGACCTCGCGGGCCACCCGGGTCACCTCGTCGGCGAACGCGCTCAGCGTGTCGACCATGGTGTTGATGGTCTGGGCGAGCGCGGCGACCTCGCCCTTCGCCTCGACGGTGATCTTCTGCGACAGGTCGCCGCGGGCGACCGCCGTGGTGACCTGCGCGATGCTCCGCACCTGGCTGGTCAGGTTGTTGGCCATCGAGTTGACGTTGTCGGTGAGGTCCTTCCACGTACCGGAGACCCCTCGCACGGTGGCCTGGCCGCCGAGGTTGCCCTCGGTGCCGACCTCGCGGGCCACCCGCGTCACCTCGTCGGCGAAGGCCGAGAGCTGGTCGACCATCGTGTTGATGGTCTCCTTCAGCTCCATGATCTCGCCGCGGGCGTCGACCCGGATCTTCTGCGACAGGTCGCCCTTGGCCACCGCCGTGGTGACCTGCGCGATGCTCCGCACCTGGGCGGTGAGGTTGTCGGCCATGACGTTCACCGACTCGGTCAGCGCCTTCCAGGTGCCCGAGACACCCTTGACGTCGGCCTGGCCGCCCAGCCTGCCGTCGGTGCCCACCTCGCGGGCCACCCGCGTCACCTCGTCGGCGAACGACGACAGCTGGTCCACCATCGTGTTCAGCGTGTTCTTCAGCTCCAGGATCTCGCCCCGCGCCGAGACCGTGATCTTCTGCGACAGGTCGCCGCGGGCGACGGCGGTGGCCACCTGCGAGATGTTGCGCACCTGGTCGGTGAGGTTGCCCGCCATGTAGTTGACGGAGTCGGTGAGGTCGCGCCAGGTGCCCGAGACGCCCTTGACGTCGGCCTGCCCGCCCAGCCTGCCGTCGGTGCCCACCTCGCGGGCCACCCGCGTCACCTCGTCGGCGAACGACGACAGCTGGTCCACCATCGTGTTGATGGTGTTCTTCAGCTCCAGGATCTCGCCCCGGGCGTCCACGGTGATCTTCTGTGACAGGTCGCCCTTCGCCACCGCCGTGGTGACCTGCGCGATGCTGCGCACCTGGTCGGTGAGGTTGCCCGCCATGAAGTTGACGGAGTCGGTGAGGTCGCGCCAGGTGCCGGCGACGCCGGTCACCTCCGCCTGCCCGCCCAGCCTGCCCTCGGTGCCCACCTCGCGGGCCACCCGCGTCACCTCGTCGGCGAACGACGACAGCTGGTCCACCATCGTGTTCAGCGTGTTCTTCAGCTCCAGGATCTCACCGCGCACGTCCACGGTGATCTTCTGCGACAGGTCGCCGGTGGCGACCGCGGTCGCGACCTGGGCGATGTCGCGCACCTGGTCGGTGAGGTTGCCCGCCATGGCGTTCACCGAGTCGGTGAGGTCCTTCCAGGTGCCCGAGACGCCCGGCACCTCGGCCTGCCCGCCCAGCTGCCCCTCGGTGCCCACCTCGCGGGCCACCCTCGTCACCTCGGAGGTGAACAGCGACAGCTGGTCCACCATCCCGTTGAAGACGGTGGCGATCTCCTGCAGCAGCCCGTCGCCGTCCTCGGGCAGATGCGTGCCGAAGTCGCCGTCGCGCACCGCGGTCAGGCCCGCCAGGAGCTGCCGGAGATCGAGCTCCTCCACGCCTGAAGCGCCCTTCGTGGCCCTGCTCCGCACCGTGCCGGCGGTCTCAACCATGTCCACCATCGCGCCCCTCGGCCGTAAAAGGTGAGGTAATCCTAGGCGGGCGAAAAGCGACCGGGAAACGGGGGAACGGGGGCATACGGGCGAGAAGGCGGAAGGGAAACGGGCGAGGGGCAAACAGGCTGTAAAGTACATGCCACTCGCGCTTACATGCTGATCGGATATTCTTGGCGGGTGCTCCCTACTGTCGCCGACGTCCTCGCTCTGGACACCGTCCGCCGGGGCAACCCACGGGTCGTGGCGGGAGCCGACCGGCTGGACAGCCGGGTGCGCTGGGTGCACGTGGGCGAGGTCACCGACATCGCGCACCTGCTGCGCGGCGGCGAACTCGTGCTCACCACCGGCATAGCGCTGCCCGACGACCCCGGCAAGCTGGCCGACTACATCGCCGAGCTGGTCGCCGTGGGCACGTCGGGGCTGATCGTGGAGCTGGGCCGCAAGTTCATCGGCGAGTTGCCCGGTGCCGTGGTCCGCGCCGCCGAGGATCACGGCCTTCCCCTGGTCACCCTGGCCAGGGAGACACCGTTCGTGCAGATCACCGAGTCGGTGCACGCCCGGATCATCGACGCCCAGCTGGAGGAGCTTCGCGCCTCCGAGCAGCTGCACGAGGTCTTCACCGAGCTGTCCGTCGAGGGCGCCTCTCCCGCGGAGGTCCTCGGCCAGGTCACCCGGCTGTCCGGCTACCCGGCACTGCTGGAGAACCTCGCGCACCAGGTGCTGGCCTGCGAGACCGCCGGGCGCGACACCGGATCGCTGCTGGCGGGCTGGGAGACCCGCTCCCGCGCGGTCGCCCCCGACCTGCGCACCGCCTACGACGCGACCTCCGGCTGGCTGGTCACCATGGTCGGCGCGCGGGGCCAGGACTGGGGCCGCCTGATCCTGCTCTGCGACACGGAGCCGGGGCCACGCGACATCGTGCTCGCCGAGCGCGCCGCGACCACTCTCGCCCTGGGCCGCCTGCTGGAGCGCCACCAGGAGTCACTGGAACGCCAGGCGCACGGCACGATCATCACCGGCATCCTGACCCACGCGTACGCCGACCCCGAGGAGGCCGCGGCGCGCGCCCGCGCGGTCGGTGTGCCGCTCACCGGCCGCAAGCTCGTCAGCGTGGTGCTCCGCCTGGCCGAGCCGGCGGAGAATCCACCCGACGGCCAGGAGCAGCTCGCCCGGCTGGGCGAGCTGGCGGACGCGGCCTCCGCCGCCTGCCGCGAGGCCCGCCTTCCCGCCCTGATCGGCGCACTGGACCAGAACCGGGTCGGCGTCCTGCTTCCCCTGCCGCCGCGCGTCCTGCCCGAGTCCGCGCTGACCACGCTCTCCGACCACCTTCGCGTCGCCTTCACGACCCCCTTCGTCCTCGCCGCCGGCTCCGTGGTCGAGTCGGTCCGCGACGTACGGAGGAGTTTCCTGGAGGCCGAGCAGGTCGCCGACGTCGCCGTCAGGCAGCCCGACGGCCGCCCCTTCTACCGGCTGCCCGACCTCCGCCTGAGGGGTCTGCTCCATCTTCTGCGCGACGACGCCCGGCTGCAGACCTTCGCCGAGCGCGAGCTCGGCCCGCTGCTCGCCTACGACGCCCAGCGCGGCGGCGATCTCACCAGGATCCTGCGGGTCTATCTCGACGCGGGCCGCAACAAGGCCGTCGCCGCCCAGCGGGCCCACCTGTCCCGGCCCGCCTTCTACGACCGCCTCCGTAGGCTGGAGCGCGTCCTCGACACCGATCTGGACGATGTCGAATCCTGTCTCTCCCTCCATGTCGCCCTCCTGGCGCTGGAGTCCTTCCGAAGAGACAGCCCCCGTTCCTGAAAGGCCCCCATGACCGAGATCTTCGTCCCCGAGACCGCCGATCTGTCCCGGATGGTCACCGCCGCCGGGGCGTTCTCCGTCCCCACCGACGACGTACGGCTGTCACCCGGCGAACTGGAGCCCCACCAGATCCTGGCGGGCTCCCCGCGCGTCTCGTCGATCGAGCTGTGGTCCTCGCCGGACGGTAAGCAGAGCCGGGGCATCTGGGAGATCACGCCGGGCACGGTGACCGATGTGGAACGTGACGAGATGTTCGTGGTCCTGTCCGGCCGCGCCACGCTGGAGGTCGACGGCGGCGCCACCCTGGAGCTCGTCCCCGGGTCGGTCTGCCTGCTCGCCGAAGGCGCCAAGACCGTCTGGATCGTCCACGAGACCCTGCGCAAGGTGTATCACTGCGTGGGCTGACCCGCATCGGGGACCCGGGTCGTACGGCGCCTCGACGCCGTACGACCCGCGGATGTCCGGCCGCCGTCCGCGATCACCGTTTTCGTGGTGACCGCGTCTCGCCGGCCTGTCGGTCCGTTCCCCGCCCTGTCACGTGAGGCCCCCGCGAAGCCATACGGCTCCTCGAAGGGATGCGGCCCCTCGCGGTCGTGCGGACTGCCGAAGGTGCACGGTTCTCGAAGTCGTGCGGTGACCTCCGCGGACTCTCCGTGACTCAGCGGGATTCTTCTCTCAGGACGCTTCCGGGCTTCCCCGCGACCGGACCCGCCTGAATCGATGGTGTCCGGTTAACCGTGTCTGTCGGACGCGGTGTCCATGCGGACGTGGTCGACGGGATCGTCCGCGCAGATGTGGAGATCCCAGCGGCGCGGACGCGTCAGGATCGCTCCGAGGATGACACCGAGGAACACACTTGCGGTGATCACGATGAGAACGCTCAGCCCCATGACGGCTGCCTCTCGTAAAGATGTGCCGCTTGATCTGAGGAAATGCGGCCTACCGCACCGTAGCGCCGCTTTCCCGCCCGCGTGGCGAAACATCCGGGGACTAATCCTTATTGACCAGGCCTATCGGCCCATTGACCCGGCCCATTGACTCGGCCGAGGCCTTCACGGGTATGCGAATTCCTCTTCGCCGATCCCCTCCGGCCACACGGTCTCGCGTGAGTAATGACACTTTCTTGGGATGTTTCGCGTGTTTCGCTCCCCTGCACCCGTGGATCTCGGCACGATGGTGCACGAAGTCGGAGACCAACGGGGAGAGATGCACATGTCGCGACACCTTGTCGCTGGATTGACGGCCCTGACACTCACCGCCGTGGCGATTCCCGCCGCGGCGGAGCAGGCGAGTTCGGGGTTTCCCTCCTCCGCGTTCCCGCTGGGCGTGAGCATGGCCCCGGTGAAGAACCAGCAGAGCGTGGCGCCAGGAATTACCCTTTTCAGTGTGAAACACGGCAAATCCACCCAAGGATGGACAGTTTCCGCTCTTATGCCCAACGGGCATGATGCCGGTTCCCTTGTCACCGCACAGACGGTGGCCCAGGCGGTGGAGGCCGCGGGATTCACTCCCGAGATCCTGAAGGTCGTGCAGCCCGCCGCCTCGGACGCGCCGGCCGTGGAGCGTTACATGGTCCGGACCGGCCTCTGGTCGTTCGGCCAGCGGGCCAAGGCCGACAAGGTCGTGAAGGAGCTCAAGGAGTTCGACGTCCGGGCCAAGACCGACTATCTCGGTGACGACGGCACCGAGACCACCGGCCCCTGGGACATGCGCGTGCTGATGGTCAACCCGAAGGTGTTCAGGGGGTCCTTCAAGACCAGCGTCGGCAAGAGCGTGGCCAAGCGTGAGAGCACCAGCTCGATGTCGAAGCTGACCGGTGCCATCGCCGGGGTCAACGGCGGCTTCTTCAACATCCACACGGCCAAGGCGCTGCAGGGCGACCCGGTCGGCGTGTCCGTCGTGGGCGGCAGGCTCCTCAGCGAGGCCGTGCCCGGCCGTAGCGGTCTCGTCATCACCCAGGGCCGCAAGGCACGGATCACCGAGCTGAAGACGACGGTCACCGCGATCTCCTCCGACGGGACGAAGACCGAGGTCAACGGCATCAACCGAGCCGCCGGGGCCGAAGAGCTCGTCCTCTACACCGAGGAGTTCGGCGGCAAGACGGCCGCCGACGGCGGCATCGAGGTCGTCGTCGACGCCGCCCAGGGCAAGGTCATCAAGGTTCGCCAGGCCGGCGGCATCGTCGCCCGGGGCACCTACCTCCTCCACGGCACCGGCCTCATGGCCGTCTGGCTCCAGGAACACGCGCAGGGAACCTGGATGAAGGTGGACAACAAGGTCATCGACCTGCGTACCCAGCGGGCCATACCGCTCACCCCGGAGACACACGTCATGGGTGGCGGGGTCGGGCTGGTCAGGAACGGGCGGGTACGCATCACCGCGGCGGCCGACGGACACGCCTCGATCAACATGATGCTCCGGCGCCACCCGCGCACGATGGTCGGTATCGACAAGTCGGGCGGGCTGATCCTGGCCACCGTCGACGGGCGCAACCCGGGCGTCGCCGTGGGCGCCTCGATGGTGGAGGCGGCCCAGCTGATGCGGTGGCTGGGAGCCAAGCAGGCCATCAACTTCGACGGTGGCGGCTCCAGCGTGATGGTCGTCGGTCACAAGGCCGTGAACCGGCCTTCGGACGGAGCGGAGCGGACCGTGGGCGACGGTCTCTTCATCACGCCCTGACGAGCGGTGATCAAACGGAGAAGCCCCGGCCCTTCTGGGCCGGGGCTTCTCCGTTGTCCAGGGCTCTCGTTCGTCCGGGATTCTTGTTCACAGCGCTCCCGGTCATCGGGGTTCCCGGTTAACGGGCTTCCGATTACGAGGTCGTCTTTCCGGCACCCGGGGCGACCTCGGGAAGACCGGTGAACTCCAGAGAGCCCCGTAAAAAGATCGCGAGAAGCCTGATCGCGAGAGGACCGTGAGCGGGCCATGAGCAAGGCCGTGAGCGGGCCCTGAGCGGGCCGTGAGCGGGAAGAACCCGTGAAAGCATGAAGGCCCCCACCGTTGGTGGGGGCCTTCAAAAGATTGTCCGGCGGTGACCTACTCTCCCACACCGTCCCCGGTGCAGTACCATCGGCGCTGAAGAGCTTAACTTCCGGGTTCGGAATGTAACCGGGTGTTTCCCCTTCGCCATAACCGCCGTAACCCTATGAAACACACAAACACTGTTTGTTGTCTCAGAATTGCGTAGTGGACGCGAGCAAGACCTTGGTCTGGCGCTGCTCCGGACCCGGCGAAGGGACAGAGCGCTGCACAGACCAAGCATGTTGCTTTGTGGTCAAGTCCTCGGCCTATTAGTACTGGTCAGCTCCACACATTACTGCGCTTCCACTTCCAGCCTATCA